>DASRGL010000164.1:0-29989 GCA_035651115.1 Chthonomonadaceae bacterium | reverse complement strand
CCTCGACCGCTTCGACAGCCTCCTCTTCGTGACGCCCCTGGCGCTGGCCTATCTGCAGTATGGGGCGGGGCTATAGCCCGTCAAAAAGGAGCGCGTATGCCGCATTATCAGTACACCGTTCGGGACGCAGAGAACGCCGTTCGCACCGGGACTTCGGAGGCGCGAAGCCAGGAGAGCCTGAGACAGCGATTGCAGGCGCAGGGGCTGGAGGTGCTGGAAGTGGCCGAACTTGCCAGTTCCCGCGACGCCTCTCTCTCTACCGCCGACCCAGAGCGGATACGGCTTCAGAACGAGCGGCTGCTGGCGGAGATACGCAAGGTCATCATCGGGCAGGACGCCATCGTGCAGAACCTGCTCATCGCCCTCTTTGCGCGCGGCCACTGCCTGCTCGTCGGCGTTCCCGGCCTCGCCAAGACGCTGCTCGTCCGCACGCTGGCCCAGGCGCTCTCCTGGGAGTTTCGCCGCATTCAGTTTACGCCCGACCTGATGCCCGGCGACATCCTCGGCACGGAACTCCTGGAGACCGACCCGGCCACCGGCGCGCGCCGTATGCGCTTCGTTCCCGGCCCCATCTTCGCCAACGTCGTTCTCGCCGACGAGGTCAACCGCACGCCGCCCAAAACGCAGGCCGCTCTGCTGGAAGCCATGCAGGAGTACAGCGTCACGGTCGCGGGCCGCACGCTGCCGCTCGAACGCCCGTTCTTTGTCGTCGCCACGCAGAACCCCATCGAGCAGGAGGGAACCTATCCGCTCCCCGAAGCCCAGCTCGACCGCTTCATGTTCAGCCTGACGCTGGGCTATCCGGCTCGCGACCAGGAAGAGAGGATCGTCGAGGCGACGACACTGGACGAGGAGGCGCAGGTCGCGCCGGTCTTCACCAAAGAGGAACTGATCGCTTTGCAGCATCTCGTGCGGCAGGTTCCGGCCTCCCCGCACGTCGTCTCGTATGCCGTCTCCCTGGCCCGCGCCTCCCGCCCGGAGGAGGCTGACGCGCCGCCCGCCATCAAAAAATATGTCGAGTGGGGCGCGGGGCCGCGCGCCTCGCAGTATCTCGTCCTGGGCGCAAAAGCCCGCGCCCTCCTCACCGGCAAGCCCGCCCCGACCGCCAACGACGTGCGCGCGGTCGCCGCGCCGGTTCTCGGCCACCGCGTTCTCCGCAACTATGCCGCCATTGCCGACGGAGTCACCTCCGAGCAGTTGGTCCGCGAACTGCTGCAGCAGGTCCGCGAACCGAGCTACGCGAAGTAGCAGGCTCTCATCCTCCGGCCTCCTTCTCCCAATGCTGGGAGAAGAGGGAGCGTTCGTATTGGCGGCGTCTTTCTCTCTGTCAAATCGGATACGAGTTGGAAGAAAGGCACAAGTGTACGTATAGTCACCCCTCTCCCACAGCGTGGGAGAGGGGACGGGGATGAGGGCCAGAAATTCTATCGAGCGCAATATGAAGAAAAGTGGCAGTATCGCCGATGATAGAGGTGCTAATCACTCTGACACCGCCTACTCTGAGGGGGCGTTCCGCATGTCATCACAAGACGCAGCCCGAATTCGCCGGATCGTAAAAGAGACCAATCGCTATCTGAATCGCCTGCAGCGCCTGCGCCTGCTCTGGGCCGATGTGGATGGACACATCACTGCCTCCCATATCGCCGAAAGCCTGGGCGACACCGCCCTTGTATCCCGACATCTGCAAGCCGTGACCCGCCTGCTTCTGGAGATCCATACGCTAGAACCGCCCTGCCCGCCTCGCGCCCGTTCACGGCGGACACGGCGCGTCGGGCCTGCTAGCGCGACCCGCCACTATCAAGGACCTCGCGCACTCTCCGCGCCAGAAGGGTCGGCGTGAACGGCTTGGAGAGAAAGGCGATGCCCGGTTCCAAGACGCCATGATGGACGATCGTGTTCTCCGTGTAACCCGAAGAGTAGAGCACTTTCATACCGGGATGCAGCGCTTGCAGCCGCCGGGCCAACTCCTTGCCGTTCATCTGGGGCATCACCACATCCGTGATCAGCAAGACAATCTCGTGTTCCCGGCCTTGCACCACCCGCAGGGCCTCCTCGCCGTTCATGGCTTCGATGACCGCATAGCCGCGTGCGCGCAAGGTCTGGGCGGCCAGCGCCCGCACCGCAGGCTCATCCTCCACCAGCAGAATCGTTTCCGACCCTCCGGGCTGGTCAGCCAGTTGCGGGGCCGCCGAGATAACTGGGTCGGTTTCTGTCGTGCGCGGCAGGTAGATTTTGAAGGTGGTTCCCTGTCCCGGCTCGCTGTAGAGCCAGATATGCCCACCGCTCTGTTTGACGATGCCATAGACCGTCGCCAGGCCCAGACCGGTGCCTCTCCCTTTTTCCTTCGTGGTAAAGAACGGCTCGAAGATATGCAGCTGGATCGCCTCGTCCATCCCGCTGCCCGTATCGCTGACGGTCAGCAGGACGTACTCGCCGGGAACCACCTCTTCATGGTGGCAGGCATACTCCTCGTCCAGCGTGACATTACCGGTTTCGACCGTGATCTTGCCGCCGTCGGGCATGGCATCGCGGGCATTGACGACGAGATTGACGAGTATCTGCTCGAACTGGCCGGGGTCTATTTTGACGGGGTGCAGGCCCTCTTCCGGCAGCATCACCAGTTCGATGTCTTCTCCAATCAGGCGGCGCAGCAGCTTGTCGAGGCTGAGGATCAGGTCGTTGAGATTGACCGTTCGCGGCTCGATGATCTGGCGGCGGGCGAACGTCAGCAGTTGCCGGGTCAGGTCGGACGCCTTCTCCGCCGCCTGTCGCACGTTGCCGAGGCACTGCCGGACCACCTGGGGATCGGTCTCATCTTCGGCCAGTTCGGAATAGCCCAGGATCGCCGTGAGCAGGTTGTTGAAGTCGTGGGCGACGCCGCCTGCCAACCGCCCCACACTCTCCATCTTCTGGGCCTGGAGCAACTGGTCTTCGAGCCGCTTGCGCTCCGTGATGTCGCGCACGAAGGCGCTGAAAGTAAAGGTATCTCCCACTTTGGCCGGAGAGATCGCCAGTTCCACCGGAAATTCGCGCCCGGAGCGGTGCAGCGCCGTGATCTCGACGCGCCGGTTCAGCAGAGACCCCTCCCCTGTTGCCAGGAAGTAGCGCAAACCCTTCTCATGCGCGTCTCTGTGGGCCGGGGGAACGATGGTTGCGGACAGGGAACGTCCGAGCGCCTCGCTTCTCGGCCAGCCGAAGATCGCTTCGGCCTGAGCGTTCCAGCCCGTGATCGTTCCGCTGGCATCCATCGTCACGACCGCATCGAGCGCGGTCTCCACGATCAGGCGCGTGCGTTCTTCGCTCTCCCGCAGCGCCTCCTCCATCTGCTTCCGCTCCGTGATGTCGGTCGTGACGCCCACGAGGCGCCAGCGCTGGGGCGCGACCGTCTCGACGTGGACATCCTCCCGCATCCAGCGTATCTCGCCGTGCGCATTCCGGCATCGGAACTCCTGGGCATAGCTCCGGCCCTCCCGTATGACGCGATTGGCGAGTCTGTCCATCCGCAGCGTGTCTTCGGGCAGGCGGCTCTCCGCCCAGGCCACAGCGTAGGTCTGGCCGGGAGGCACTTCCAGAGGCAAGAGGCGTTGTGCCGCTTCCATATTTACCGGCTTCAAGTCCCAGTGCAGGTACTCTTCGCCGCTGTCCCACACGTCGGCGTACCAGAGCAGGCAGTTCGCGCCGGACATGACAGCGCGCTGCTCCTGCTCGTGACGGCGGCTCTCCGTGACATCGTGGAACACCAGAACCACGCCCTGCAAGCGGCCCTCTGCGTCGCGGATGGGCGCGCCGCTATCTGCAATCGGTATCTCCGCTCCTTCCCTGTCGAGGAGAACGGTATGGTTGGCTAGCCCGACGACCGTACCTTCCCGCAGCACCTTCGTGACCGGGTTTTCCACCGCCTGGCGCGTCTCTTCGCTGGCGATGACGAAAACCTCCTGTAGCGCCTTACCCAGCGCCTCGGACTGCTTCCATCCGGTCAGGGCCTCCGCCACCGGGTTCATGAACGTGATCTGCCCGTTCGTGTCCGTCGCGATGACAGCGTCGCCGATGCTGGTCAGCGTGACGCGCAGCCACTCGCGCTGTGCGTTCAGATCGGCAGTGCGTGCGCGCACCCGCGCTTCCAGTTCCTCGTTCGCCTGCCGCAGCGCGTCCAGCGCCTCCTGCCGTCTGGCATCCAGGGTATGCAGCCTGTCCGCGTTCCATAGAACGAGGCCGACCAGCAGCAATACGGTCACCAAGACCATCAAGGAGACGCCGAAAGCCGGGCCGTAGAGCCGATTGCGTTCTCCCAGCAGGCGCAGCCAGCCTAAAACGAGCGGAAAGAGTATCACCGCAGGCAGCAGGCGGCGCGCCATGATGCCGCCCGCGCTGTCGCTCGTGAGAACGGTCATCAGCCCATGATCGGCGGAGGCGCACAGAATGCCAAGCGCCAGCGCCAGGCACGCCAGGGCCGTATGCACGGCCATGCCGGTCGTCGTGGAGATGCCGTAGAAGAACAGGACCTGGTAGAGATAGCCCGTGAGCGCCGTCAGGGCGATCAATGCCGCGACGATGGCAAGCAGTTGCGCGCCAGAGTAGCGCGGATTTGCCTGCCTGGAAAGCAGCAGCGCGCTGCCGAACAGGCACAGGACGATGGCGGTCTGAGGGGAGGGACGGCCCGGATAGGCATTGCCGGGAAAGGCGGAGGCGGAACGCACCAGCAGCAGGTCGAGGCCGAGGCTGGAACGGAACAGATACTCCAGCAGTGTCAGCAGGCCGACAACAGTGACGAGAAGCGCGCAGGCTTGCCCGAGGCGGCGCTGGAATGGCGCGGCCTGATCATTGCCAGGCTGCCCCAGCGCGATGCCGGCGAGGAGGAGGCAGAGCGCCGTGTTCGGAACCATGACCGGCAGGCCCGGCAGCACGCTCTTGAGAAAAGGCAGGTCGAACATCCAGCCCAGAAGAACCGCGCCGCTCACGAGGACTGTCAATCCGCCTGTCAGGGGAGGGATATGCTTCCAGGCGGCAGCACGGCGCGTATCTGTCCTGGATTTTGCCGGTTCGCGGAGGGCATCCGGGGAAGGGTCTTTCGGTGTCGGCGCTGCGCTCATCGGCTGGCCTCCCTTCTATACAGAAGGGAGACGGGGAGGGCGCAACGCGGAGGCGAGGGAAGCGCTGCTTCCTTGCGGGGGTGCGGCATAGACAACTCCTCAATAGCCGCTCCTTTCGGTATTCCAGGAGCGAACCTTCAGCGTCTAGATGAGAGTGGCTATCAGCACGACAGGGCGATACGGAAGATAATGGAGAACACAGACTCGAAGCTTTGGCAAGCTTCTTACTTAAGATTGTGGCTGTTTTCTTTCCAATCTTCACATTTCTTTCGACTGCATAAGAAATGGCCGGTCAACACAACAGCCTGCCTGCCAGGGAGAATTAAAGCTCGATCCTTTGCATTCCTCCTGCTCGCCAGCTTTCTGCCGAAGATTCTGCTCTCATGGCGACTCATGCAGCAGCCGATGCGCCATGCGGCGGTAGCCCTCGGAGAGAAGCACGGCCATATTGCGGACATCTTCGGCATTGTAGGCGAGGAGGGTCGCGAGGGAACTCTGGCGGCCTTTGCGGTACTCCCGCCACAGGCGCACGGCGTCCCACCCGGAGAGGCCGGAGGTCTCCGGGGAGCGGCGAATGCCGAACTGCGTTTCGATGCTTTTCAGGCCGCCCCGATAGCCCAGTTTCTTGAGCAGGAAGCAGAGGTCTACATGCATCTGAGGAAACGGCAGGCGGGGAAAGGCGCGGCGCAGAAAGGGCAGGTCGAAGCCCGTGCCGAAGAAGGTCACGAGGATCGCGGCCTCCTCCAGCGCCTCCGGGAACTGTTCCAGGTTCTGGCCGCGCACGTACTGCCGCAGCCGCCACCCGTCATAGACGCCCACCATCGTCAGGTCGCCCGGTTCCATGCCGCCGGTCGTCTCGATGTCCACGAAGGCCAGCCGATGGCCGAAGGAGGGAACCGCGCGCCAGTGTTCGCTGGCGGGCAGGCGTTGGGCGAACCAGCGGAAATCCTCGCGCTCCAATCGGCGCTTCGATTCGAGGACGGTCGGGGTCAGCAGGGCGCGCTGGACGCGCGTGAGGGGCCAGGCGGAGTCCGGCGCGGCGAGATAGACATTCCAATCACGCGCGCCCGCCTGCCAGAGACGGTGTTCGGTCGTGCGCCCGATGCCCTGTGCGTGCAGAAAGGTGGCTTCCAGAAGCGAAGGCGGTGCGTCCACGAACTCTCCTTCCCTTGAGCAGAGAGGCCGCCCGCAGATTCGGGCCGGTCTGCTGACGCGGTAGAATACGCCGTGCGGCGCGGCGATTCCTCATACGCGGGGATTGCGTAACAATCCGAACACAGCAGCGTCTATAAGAGAAGAGAGCGTTCGGTGCGACCGGAGCGGAAGAAGGCCGAGGGAGAAAAGGCCGCCCCGCCTGTGCAAAATTTCACAGGCGGAGCGGAACTCTCGCCAGAGGGCGAAGCGTAGTTCAACCGATACTACCTCTGCACCCGCTCTCTCCCATAAATACGTCACGAAAGGGAGCGCGCACGCTCTCTTGCAGTCCTTTGGAAAGGAGAAAACATGACGAATCCTGTCACCCGGCCTCTTCGATGCGGCCTGCTTCTGGCGGCGCTCGCGATGGTCGGCGCTGGCGGTCTCGGCGTTAGGGCGGGAAACACGGCCACCGCCCTGGCAGCCGGAGCTATCAGCGCCAACATTCGCGACTATGTCGCCAGCAAGCTTGACGATTTTACGGCGACGATGCATGTCACCTTCCACGACGATAACGCCCTCCGCAAGATCAGTAAGGACTTCGGAATGCTCTATAAGCTTCAGGGCGATGTGAAGGTACGCTACAAGGACGAGAACAAGCTGCGCCTGGATGCTCGCCTGGGCGCTTCCAATGCGACGCTCATCGTCAACGGAGCCAAACAGTATGTGCGCGTGCCGTCCATCGGAATCAAGAACACGTCGGACTTAGGCAACTCTCCGGGCAAGCGCAAGACCCTGCTCGATGTCGGTCTGATCTCGAACGGCTACCTGGAGTATACGCAGGCCGAGTATATGGGCGCGCGTCCGGTGGACGGCGTGATGTGCGCGGTCTTCCGCATCAGCTACCGCGATAAGAGCCTGGACACCTCACACCGCGTCGTCTGGATAGACCCGAAGACAAAAGTGACGCTCAAGCGGGAAGAGTACAGTCAGGAGGGGAAGCTGAACGCGACCTACTACTACAAAGACCCGAAAGAGATCGCGCCGGGCGTCTGGTTCCCCTCGCGCATCGAAGTCCGCAACAATGAGGGACAGCGCGCCGGGGAGACCGCCTACCGGAACGTGCAGATCAATCAAGGGCTGGCGGACAATATCTTCACGCTGTAGCGCGTTTTGCGCCTCTGTCGAAGGGAACGGCCTGGCTCGGATGTATCCGAGCCAGGCCGTTTTGTTTGTAGACCCCTCCCTGACCCTCCCCTTCGCAAGGGGAGGGAGCCTTAAGGCGTTCGTCCTCCCCTTCGTAAGGGGAGGGAATTGCATGGCGTTCGTTCTCCCCTTCGTAAACCGGCCTGCGAAGGAGAAGAAAAGAGCCAAGAGGCTCCCCTCCTTACGAAGGAGGGAGCCGGGGGAGGTCTAGGCGTCGAGGAGGCGCGCGATGGCCGCCCGATCCAGCGTTTCCAGGCGCGGCCCCAGCTTGCCGACCACCTGCGACGCCACATAGGAGGCGAGGCGTCCGGTCTTTTCGAGCGGCAAGCCGTGAGTCAGGCCGTAGAGCAGACCTGCCGCATAGAGATCGCCCGCGCCCGTCGTATCCACCGCCTCGACTGCATAGGGCGGAATCTCCAGCAGCCTATCGTGGCTGCGCAGCAGCGACCCCTGCGCGCCCATCGTGACCGCCGCCAGATCGCAGTAGGGAGCCAGCGCACGGATCGCCTCCTGGGGCGTCTTTGTCTCCGTGAGCGCCTGCGCCTCCTCGTAGTTCCCGAACACCAGGTCTACATGCTCATGGATGATGCGCAGGAAGTCGGCCTTGTGGCGCTGCACGCAGAAGGGATCGGACAGACTCAGCGCCACTTTCACTCCGGCCTGCCGCGCCGTCTGCATGGCGTGCAGCACCGCCGCTTTCTGCGTGTCCGTGTCCCAGAGGTAGCCGGTCACATAGAGATACTGGCTCTGGCAGATGGCCTCGACATCCACATCGGCAGGCCCGAGTTCCCGGCAGATGCCCAGGAAGGTACACATCGTCCGCTCGGCATCCGGGGTCACGAGGATGACCGAGATGCCGGTCGTCCCCTCGCCCGCCGCCGTGCTGACCCGCACCTGCTGCTGGCTCAAGCCCTCTTTATAGAGCGTGCCGTGTTCGTCGTTGCCCAGCTTGCCCGCGTAGCACGCCTTGCCGCCGAGCATCGCCACGCCGATCATCGTGTTGGCTCCCGATCCGCCCGGCGCCGCGTTGACGATATGGGTATGGATGTTGGAGATGAGGTCGCGCTGCTGTTCGCCATCTATGAGGAACATACCGCCCTTCTGATAACCGAGATCGGACAGCAGCCCGTCGGAGATTTCTGCCTGAATGTCGTAGAGGGGATTGCACATTCCAAAGACATGATAAGCCATGCGTCGTCCTTTCCGAAGCAAAAATCGTATAGGAACCCTTCTGCGCAGCGCGAGAGTTGTCGGCTCGCCCGCGCCGCGACTTAATCCTTCGCCATGCGCCGCGAAGTTCCTCTTTTGGCTCTCACCGAGGGCCGGGGGCATTCCGTTCTCGCTCTACGGGGCCGGGTACTGAACGTACCCGTCTCGGTGGCCTACGGCCAACCATCCTGCCGAACGCGAAAAGCCGACAACGGAATGACCCTGCACCGAGGGCCGACCTATTCCGCCAGGGCATGAACAGCCTCGAAGAAGCGTTCCAGCTTCCGGCGATCCAGGCGTCCTTCCGCCCGCACGCCGCTGCACACATCCAGTCCATAGGGCTGTACCTGCCGGACAGCGTGCGCAACGTTCTCCGGCTTGAGGCCGCCCGCCAGAAAGACGGGAACGGAGACCGTCCGGCATATCTGCCTGCTGATCTCCCAGTCGTGGACGCGGCCCGTTCCGCCCAACTCTTTGACGGCAAGGTTCTGGTTGCCCGAATCGAGCAGGAGCGCGTGGACATGGGGCGCGATCAGAGCGGCCTCTTCCAGAGCGTCCGGCCCTGTGACCTGGATCACCTGCACCAGGGCGATGCCGGGCAGGGCCGCGCGCAGGTCGGCGTGCGTGCCTTCCAGAAGCCGGTCGCAAAGCTGGAGTGTGTTCGTTCCCACCCGCTTTTGCTGCGCGATGATGGAGGCGACGTCCTGTTTGCAGGTCAGCAGAAAGGAAGCGACTCCGGGCGGGCCGACGGCGGCGATCCGCGCGATCTCGGCTTCGGCGATGACGCCGGGGCCGCTGGGCATCTCCGAGACCAGCCCGACGGCAGACGCGCCGCAGGCGACGGCCATCTGCGCCTCCTCCACGCTCTGGATGCAGCAGATTTTGATTCGCGGTCTGGATGTCCTCACTGGCTTGCCCTCTTCCCTTCGCGTTCTCGGCGGTGTCCGGGTAATACGATACCCTCATTCGGGCATTTTCCGAACTACCTCCAGAAATGCGCGCAGTACAGGGGCCGTCTCCTCCTGGCGATAGAAGGCAATCCGTAGCCGGGCATTTTCATGCCTGGCACAGAACGTAGGAAGGCGGTCGGCATCGAGTTGGAAGAGGAAGCCCTGACGCTGAAGACAGTAGGCCAGTTCGTGGACTATGTGGAGAGAAAAATAGGCGCAGGACGCTGAAAGTGCGAAAGGGTTTGTAGGGCGCGACGTGGAGCGTTAGCGGGCAAACTTCCCGTCCGATACGGAGGAAGATTCCCGACAATGACGAACCAGTGGACTTCCACGCTTGTAAGCCTTTTCGCGCAGGCTCGCGCCGATCTGGCAGCAGACAGGCTGACCGCAGAGACGCTGGAGGCGCTTGAGCGTCAGGCGCTTGCGGTTCCGGGGTCAACGCGCCAACGCCTGCTCTACCTGCACGCCGCCTCGCCCAACATCCGCTCCGGCGTCATCGCCGCCGCGCTGCACGAACCGATTCCCGGCTCGGTCACGCAGATTGACCCACTCGCGCCGGAACTGCCCTATAACACAGTCTTCGATGCCATTCTGGACGGCTGGCGCGTCATCCATTTCCCCGACCAGCGTGCTCCCTTCGACGACCGCGAGATAGACATCGTCGGCTACGAGTTCATTCTGGAGAAGCTGGAGGTCTGCGATGCCGAGTAGAGAATTTCTGCTGACGGACAGTCAGATGATGGATTTCATCAATCGCGGCTACCTGCTGGTGGAGACGGACTTTCCCGCCGGTTTTCACGAGGAGGTCTGCGCCCGGATTGCGCGGCTCGAATCCAACCCCGGCAACGGTATCCTCGCCGCTGTGCCGCCGCTTCAGGAGGTCTATGACCATCCGAAGGTGCGAGGCGCGCTGGTCAGTCTGCTCGGCGCGGACATGACCATGAACGGCCACCGGCATCTGCACACCACGCCCGCGCAGCATCTCCGCAGCCAGACCTGGCATCAGGACGGCACGAACGTCCGGCATCATCAGATATGGACGACGCTGGCGATGTACTATCCGCAGGACGTGACCCCGGAGATGGGGCCGACGGTCATCCTGCCCGGCTCGCATTTCCGCAACGCCCCGACCGACCGCATGGCGACCTATGCCAACATCAAAGGACAGGTGTTCCTGACCGTGAAGGCCGGAACCGTCGCCATCACCCACTACGACATCTGGCACGCCGGAACCCTCAACCGCACGGAACGCCCGCGCCATATGCTCAAGTTCCTCTTCGACCGCCAGAGCGCGCCGACCACGCCCGGTTGGAATCACGATCCCGTAGAAGGCCCGAAGATCGCCGCCAGCCGTTTCAGTGAGATGGTCGGCCCGCCCTCCGGCTACACCTCGGACTACTACAAGGAGTGGGAACTGCGCAAGGAGATGTGGCGCTGGATGTTGGGCGAGGCCGCGCGGGTCCCTGCAGGAGCCTTCAAGGATATGCTGTCGTGAACTTCTTGCCCGGCGAATCAATTTGCGGCTGGCCCTCACCCCCCTCCCCTCTCCCAACGCTGCGAGAGAGGGGAGAGTTCAAGGCTCCCTCTCCTTCTCTTGAGGGTTGAGGGGCGGGCAGGGGAGCCAAAGTGGCACACAGGAGCCAGGAGAGTTCCCATCCTCGACTTGGCGCATCTGCAACGGCTGCGGGTGGCGAGGGCGCTGGCGACCTGGGCAGCGGGGATGGCGAGGGCGCATGTCGTCGCGCAAGCTCGGGCCGCCCCGCCGCCGGAGGGCGTCGGACACGCTGCTTTCGGGGCAAGTACCGTCCGTTGCAAGAAGAATATCCCGCCGACACCTTGCCGGGGGAGAGTGGCCCGTTTGCCGTCTGTCATAACCGGCGCGCTCCCCGTAGCCGTCTCTATCAAGCCGCAGCCGGAGCCTATTGGGGCTATACTGCGCAGCAAGGAAGAATCCTTCTACGGCCTGCGTGCGCACGTGATTGTCACCGCCTCGGGCCGTCCGGTCGAAGGAAGGACGATCCGACAGGCGCGCAAGCGGATGGAGACGACGTTGAGTGAATTACGGCCCAGTGACCCCATCAGCTTCCTGCGGTGAGACCGGCAGGTTGGGAGAGCAAAGCGATGGCGCTGTTCGCGGCCTTTGCCATTCTGGTCGCGCACAACGACAAATAGCAGACGAACGACGGGTAGCAAGTTGAGTCAAGGGAGAGAGGAGAACGAGAGCGCGCTCGCCACTGTCTTGCTCCCCCTCCCCCGTAGGGAGGGGGTGGGCTACACCGCCGCCAGCGCCGCCCGCTTTTCCGCGCGCTTGCGCTCGTTCGCATCCAGCAGCCGTTTGCGCATCCGTATATTCTTCGGTGTTATCTCGACCAGTTCATTCGGGCCGATATACTCGATGCACCGATCCAGGCTCATCTCCGTCGGCGGCGTGAGGCGAATACCTATATCACTCGTCGAAGAGCGCATATTCGTTAAGTGCTTCTGTTTGCAAACATTTACTTCCAAATCCGTATCGCGCTGGTGCTTCCCGACGATCATGCCCTCATAGACGGAGACGCCGACCCCGACAAAGAGCGTGCCGCGCTCCTCCGCGTTGGCGAGGCCGTAGGGACTGGTCAGGCCGCTCTCCGAGGCGATGAGCGAGCCGCTACGGGCCACCGCAATCTC
Source organism: Chthonomonadaceae bacterium (assembly GCA_035651115.1). Classification (GTDB taxonomy): domain Bacteria; phylum Armatimonadota; class Chthonomonadetes; order Chthonomonadales; family Chthonomonadaceae; genus DASRGL01. Next base: position 17,733 of record DASRGL010000164.1, on the reverse strand, counting down.
CCCGGCAAACGGCTGATACCCGGCGAAGAGGCTGTTCATCACGCCCGTGCCGCGCGTCGCGGTCAGGAACTCGTTGCGAAAACCGAGCAGGCCGCGCGTGGGAACCAGATAGCTGAAGAAGACGCTGCCGCCCGCAAGCCGCATATCCTGCATCTCGCCGCGCCGCTGCCCCATCTGCTCGACGACCACGCCCTGATAGGCTTCCGCGACCTCGATCTCGACCTGCTCCCACGGCTCCAGGCGGCTGCCGTCGGCAGATTCGTGATAGATCACCTCCGGCTGTGCAACTTGAAATTCATACCCCTCGCGGCGCATCGTCTCGATCAGGATGGCGAGATGGAGTTCGCCGCGCCCGCTGACCAGATAGATGTCCGGGCTTTCCGTCTCCTCGACGCGCAGGCTGACGTTGGTCTCCAGCTCTTTGAACAGGCGCTCGCGCAGTTTGCGGCTGGTGCTGTAGGTTCCCTCCCGCCCGGCGAGCGGGCTGGTGTTGACGCCGAACGCCATGCGCAGCGTCGGCTCCTCGACGCGGACGGTGGGGACGGCGACCGGGTTCTCGCGGCTGGCGATGGTCTCGCCGATGCCGATGTCGGGGAGACCGGAGACGATGCAGATCTCGCCTGCGGAGACCTCCTCCTGCTCGACTTTCTTCAGCCCCTCGAAGACGAACGTGCCGACGACTCTGCCGGGGCGGATGTCGCCGTCGCGCGCGATGAGGGCGACGTTCTCGCCGGGATGGATGCGGCCCGCCTGGATTCTGCCGATGCCGAAGCGCCCGCGATACTCGTCGTAGTCGAGGCTGGAGACGAGCATCTGGAGCGGCGCGTCCGGGTCGCCCTGGGGCGCGGGCAGGCGCGCGATGATGGTCTCGAAGAGCGGGCGCAGGTCGGTTCCGGGCGTGTCGAGGTCGAGCGTGGCCGTTCCCTGGCGCGCGCAGGTGTAGACGATGGGAAAGTCGAGCTGCTCCTCGTTGGCTCCGAGTTCGACGAAGAGGTCGAAGGTCTGGTCTACGGCCCAGTGCGGGCGGGCATCGGCGCGATCAATCTTGTTGATGACCACGACGGCTTTGTGGCCCATCGCGAGGGCTTTGGACGTGACGAATCGCGTCTGGGGCATCGGGCCGTCTACGGCGTCTATGAGGAGCAGGACGCCGTCCACCATGCCCATGACGCGCTCGACTTCGCCGCCGAAATCGGCGTGGCCGGGCGTGTCTACGATGTTGATCTTGTAGTGGCCCTCACCCCCCCGGCCCCCCTCTCCCACGCTGTGGGAGAGGGGGGAGTATGATACGGCGGTGTTCTTGCTGACAATCGTTATGCCCCGTTCGCGTTCCAGGTCGTTGCTGTCCAGGACGCGCTCGGCGATCTCCTGCTTGGCGTGGAAGACGTTGCCCTGGCGCAGGAGGCCGTCCACGAGCGTGGTTTTGCCGTGGTCTACGTGGGCGATGATGGCGATATTGCGAATGTTGTGCTGGCTGTACTGGCTCAAATTTGGTCCCTCACCCCCCTGCCCCCTCTCCCTGCATTCCCGCTGCGCGGCGGGAGAGGGGGAGCGTCAGGAGCAGGCATGAAAAGGGCGCGGTCAGCGAGAGGCCGCGCCGTCGTTAGCGGTTTATTATACCATACGGCGGGCAGGTGCGTTTTTTGTAGGGGGAAGCGCAACTTTTTGGAGCAGGCAGGCGTCAAATAGAGTAGACGGGTGTTCGCTTTTTTAAGGGGGGAGAAGCCCAACAGACCGAGAACGAACTTGATCGCCAGATGCTTCTGGGCTGTGTGCGTAATGGGATCGTCTCCCGCTAAGTCGCCAGCCCCAATTCGTTCGTAGAAATCGCATGGGCTGCAATCCCAACAAAGTACGAACCAACTACGTGCGGCTGCTTAGGTGCGAAACGATACCTGGTTCGCCTCGGCTGAAAACAGGGGCTTTGTCAAAGCGAGCCTGCGCAAAGACTTTGTCATGCCGCTCAGAGAGAGCCGTAGGATCACACAGGACGCTCCCAGCGTACCCAACCGACGGTATGTGCCCGTGTCCGAATTTGCACTGGCTATTTATCTCCCACTTTGTTGCAGTCGCAAGATCTGGCAGGCCAACAAAAGCCCCCTCTCCCACAGCGTGGGAGAGGGGGTTGGGGGTGAGGGCTAAAGCACCTTCCTCAAATAGCGTCCGGTGTGGCTCTCTTCCACTTCGGCCACCTGCTCTGGCGTTCCCTCCGCGATGATCCGACCGCCCCCATCCCCGCCCTCCGGCCCCAGATCAATCACCCAGTCCGCCGTCTTGATTACATCCAGGTTATGCTCGATCACCAGCACCGAGTTGCCTGCACTCACCAGACGGTTCAGCACGCCGATTAGCTTCTCCACATCCGCAAAGTGCAAGCCCGTCGTCGGCTCATCCAGAATGTACAAGGTCTTCCCCGTCGCCCGCTTCGCCAACTCCGTCGCCAGCTTCACCCGCTGCGCCTCCCCGCCGGAGAGCGTCGTGGCCGGTTGACCTAGCCGGATGTAGTCCAGGCCGACATCGTGCAAGGTCTGGAACTTGCGGGCGATGGGAGGAATCGAGCCGAAGAACTCCACCGCCTCACTAACCGTCATATCCAGCACTTCGGCGATGGACTTGCCCCTGTACTTGACCTCTAAAGTCTCCCGGTTATAGCGTTTGCCCTTGCAGACCTCGCAGGGGACATAGACATCGGGCAGGAAATGCATCTCGATCTTGATAATGCCGTCGCCCTTACAGGTCTCGCAGCGCCCACCCTTGACATTGAACGAAAACCGCCCCGGCGGATAGCCGCGCACCCTGGCATCCTGCGTCTTGGCGAACAGGTCGCGGATCATATCGAACACGCCCGTATAGGTGGCCGGATTGGAGCGGGGCGTGCGTCCGATAGGCGACTGGTCAATATCAATGACCTTGTCAATGTGTTCCAGCCCGTTCAGTGCATCATGCGCGCCCCAGAGGGCATGGGAGCCGTAGAGCCGGTGCATCAGCACAGGATAGAGCGTCTCCTGAATGAGGGTGGACTTGCCGGAGCCGGAGACGCCCGTGACCGCCACGAACAGGCCGAGCGGAATGCGCGCCGTCACGTTCTTGAGGTTGTGCTGCCGCGCGCCCACCAGTTCCAGGTACTTGCCATTGGGCGGACGGCGCACCATCGGCACGGGAATCTGGCGCTGGCCGCTGAGATACTGCCCCGTGATGCTGTTCGGGTTCGCCTTCACCTGCGCGACCGTTCCCTGCGCGACGACATGCCCGCCATGCTCGCCCGCGCCCGGACCGATGTCCACGATCCAGTCGGCGGCCTCCATCGTCTCCTCGTCATGCTCGACGACCAGGATGGTGTTGCCCAGGTCGCGCAGGTTCTCCAGCGTGCGAATCAGCTTCGTGTTGTCCCGCTGGTGCAGGCCGATGCTCGGCTCATCCAGGATATACAGCACGCCCATCAGCCCGGAGCCGATCTGCGTCGCCAATCGGATGCGCTGCGCCTCGCCGCCCGCCAGCGTCGCCGCCGCCCTGTCCAGCGTCAGGTAGTTGAGGCCCACATTCAGCAGGAAACCCACCCGCGTCCGTATCTCCTTGATGATCTGCCGCGCGATCAGCTGCTCCCGCTCCGTCAGTTGCAGCGCATCGAAGAACGCCGCGATCCTGTCCAGCGACCGCGCGCACAGGTCCGAGATATTCACCTCCCCGACCGTGACCGCCAGCGCCTCCGGCTTCAACCGCTTGCCCTTGCAGACCGGGCAGGGCCGCGCGCTCATGTACTGCTCCAGGTCTTCCTTCACATAGGCGCTCGTCGTCTCTTTGTACTGCCGCTCCAGGATCGCCAGCACGCCGGGAAACTCGGTATCGAAATGGCGCGTCCGGCCCCACCGGTTGCGGAACTCGACTGTCACATTGCCTTTGACGCCGTACATCAGCCGGTGAAACTGCTCCTCGCTCAACTCCTTGATCGGCGTGTCCATCGTGAAGCCGAGTTTCTGCGCCACGCCCCGGAACAGCGCCGTCCGATGGTCGGACATCACCGTTTTGCCCGTCTTCAGCACGAAATAGCGAATGGCTCCCCGCGCGATGCTCAGGTTCTTGTCCGGCACGATCAGCTGCGGATCGAACTCCGTCTTCGTTCCCAGCCCGTGACACTCCGGGCAGGCCCCATACGGCGAGTTGAACGAGAACAGGCGCGGCTCGATCTCCTCGAAGTTGAAATCGCCCTCCGCCGTCGTATAGTTCTCGCTGAACCGGAGTTCCTGCGCGGGCCGCTCGCCCTGCGCGAGAATGTCCACGACCGCCATGCCCTTGCCCCGCTTGAGCGCCTGTTCCAGCGCGTCCGCCACCCGGCTCCGGCTCATATCCTCCTTCATCACCAGGCGGTCAATCACGATCTCGATGGTGTGCTGCTTGTACCGTTCGAGCGGCGGTATCTCCTCGCTCAGGTCTACCATCTCGCCGTCCACGCGCGCGCGCACATAGCCTTCCTTGAGGATGTCCTCCATCTCCTTGCGGTACTCGCCTTTGCGCCCGCGCACCACCGGCGACAGGATCATAAAGCGTGTTCCCGGCGGCAGCGCCATCACCCGATCCACCATCTCCTCGATGCTCTGCTTGACGAGCGGCTGCCCGGTCTTGGGGTCGTGCGGCACGCCGATGCGCGCATACAGCAGGCGCAGGTAGTCGTAGATCTCCGTCACCGTGCCAACGGTCGAGCGAGGATTTCGTGAGGTTGACTTCTGATCTATAGAAACGGCGGGGCTGAGGCCGTCTATCTGGTCTACATCGGGCTTGTCACGCTGGCCGAGGAACTGGCGGGCGTAGGCGGAGAGGCTCTCGACATAGCGGCGCTGCCCTTCGGCATAGAGGGTGTCGAAGGCGAGCGACGACTTGCCGGAACCGCTCAGCCCGGTGATGACCACCAGCTTATCGCGCGGGATGTCCAGGTCTATGTTCTTGAGGTTGTTCTGCCGCGCGCCGCGTATCCGAATGACGTTGCGCGAAACGGCTTCCTCCTCGCGGGCCAGCGTCTCCTCGGCCACCTGAAGCGTCTTCTCCTCCCGCGCGGCCTCCTCTTTCATCTCTGCGATCACGGCGAAATTCCCGTTCGCCTTGCCGTCTTCTGCGGCGCGTCCCATCCGATCCGTCGCCTTCGCTAGTGCCATGATCCGTCGTTCGCCTCCCTAGATGCAGGGTCTCCGTCGGTTCTGTCTCACTGGAAAGATATTGACATTCTTCTACTCCTCTATTTTACTCTAACGCGGATGGAGGGAACTAGTAGACACGCGGAGATTCTGCGGCGCGAGGGCTGCCAGAGGCGCGTTATGACAGAGGCATCCAGCACGGCGTCGGCTCTTTTAAAGAGCCGACGCCATACCCCGGATGTGAAGCTTTCCGCCCAGCAGGAGAGGGAGGCATCCAGCACGGCGTCGGCGCTGATAAAGAGCCTGGCATTCAGGGACTTGCAGGCGGAGGTATCAGTATTCGATGAGGCTGTGCAGGCAGTAACGGGCCAGCCGGGCATCCTTGTAAACGGCCCGCCCGATATGCAGGCAGGCCGCGCCCACAACGGTCGCGCCAAGCCGCTCGACCAGCGCAATAGCGGTTCGCAACTGCCCGTTTCGGGAGCGCGGCGTCCGCTGCGGGCGCGCGTCAGGAGGAATAGGGCGCGAGGAGGGCGCGCAGGGCGGCCTCTACCTTCTCGACGGTCTCCGGCGGATAGGGCGGCGTGCCGCTCCGGTCGTAGGGTTCGATGCGGACGCCGCGCCGCATAAAGACCTGCTTCCACACGACGGCTCCATCCAGCCCTTCCTTGAGGGCGAGGCCGCGCTGCACGTCGGCCTGGGCGCGGGCTGCCTCCTCAAGACGCCTGGCGCGGAAATGGACGCGAACGGCATCGAGTATCTCCGGGTAGGTGTTGCAGCCCTCGCCGATGACGCCGACCGCGCCCTGCTCCAAAGCCCGCAGGTAGTAGGTCTCGTTGCCCGCGATAAGCGCGAATCGCGTTCCCCGCACCACCTCGGCCAGCGGCGCGAACACGGCCTCGTCGCGGGTGGAGACTTTCATCCCGGCGATGCGCGGCAGCGCCAGCAGGCGGCGCAGCAGTTCCGGCGTCATGCAGTACTCCGGCGCGATTCCGCCCGGCTGATAGAGAACGATGGGGATGTCGGCCGCATCGTGGACGGTCTGAAAGTAGCGGAACATCGCCTCCGAGACCGGTTCGCCGGGCGCGGGCGTGTAGGCTTCCGGCATGACATGAACCGCGCCGTCCGCCCCAAGCCGCTGCACGTAGCGCGTCAACTCGACGGCCTGCGCCAGATACCGCTCCGCCTCCGGCTTCTGCGTGCGATCCTGGGCGCGGGTCAGCCATTCGCCGCTCGCGCCGACGATGACGCCGATACGGCCCTCCGCCGCCTGGATGACTGCCTCGGCAAACTGCCTGGTCTCCGCGACCGTAAAGGTGAACATCTTGCCCATGCCGCTGCGGGCAAAGACGGTACGCACGTATTTCCGTTCCACCAGCCAGTTCACGAGCGCCGCCGCGCCCGCCAGGTCGAGCGAGCCGTCCGCGTGAACCGGGGTGAGCATCGGCGCGATGACGCCCTGCAGGAAGGGGAGGGGCGTCGGGCGCTGGGTGTCGGGCGCTGGGGCTATTATCGAACTCATCTGCATCGTCTCCTTTGGCGCTCTCTCGCCGCCGACGCGGCGGCACGGCGCACCGTTCGCGGCCCGGCAGCGAGGGAGCAACGGGCCTGCGGAGGGCTGTATGACCGGGCGGCGCCGCAGGCGGTCGGGACTTTTCAGCGCGTCCCGTGGGGGCGCGGCGGCCCGGAGATGCCGCCCCCGACCGGAAGAGGCCGCACGCCGGAGATGCCCAGGCGCGGCAGGGCGGAAGCCGTGTTGGAGTTGGCGCTCTCGCCCTGTGTACTCAGAGCGGAGACCGTGTAGTAGTAGGTGACGCCGTTGGTGACTCCGGTATCCACGAAGCGCAGGCCGACATCCCCGGCGGCGATCAGGCGATACGGCCCGCTGCGGCTGGTTGCGCGCTTGACCTTGTAGCCGGTCGCGTCCGCGCTGGCCCGCCACTGTAGAATCACCTGGCTCTTTCCCCCGGTCGCGGTCAGGCCCGTCGGCGGCAGGGGCGGGTTCGTCGCTGCGAGGCTGGCCGCCTGGAGCGCGCGATAGACGTTGATGCGGCCTGCGCCGGGCGCGAGGGTGCGGCTCTGATAAGGAGTATACGGGTCTACGTTCGCCAGGATCAGGTCTATTACCTGACGGGTCGAGAGGCCCGGATTGTGCGCCAGCAGCAGGGCCGCTTCCCCGGCGATGTGCGGCGTCGCCATCGAGGTTCCGGAGGCGGTGGCGTAGTTTTTGGGCCAGGCCGATGTATAGGTCGGCGTGGTCGAGTAGATGCTGTCGCCGGGCGCGGAGACCGGGACCCAGTCGCCATAGGTGGAGAAGGAGGCCAGGGTGTCGCTGCTGTTCGTGGCAGCGACCGCCAGGACGTTGGCATCGGCGGCAGGATAGAACTTGTCGGTGGTTCCCTTGTTTCCGGCAGCCGCCACGACGAGGCAGCCTTTGCCGACGGCGTACTGCACGGCGTCGTCGAGCGTCTGCGAATAGTCCTGCCCGCCCAGGCTCATGCTGATGACCTGCGCTCCGTGATCCGCCGCCCAGGTGACCCCGCTTGCCACGGAAGCGTCCGACCCCTCGCCTTTTGCATCGAGTACCTTCACCGGCATCAGCAGCGTGTAGGTGGTGTCGGTCAGCCCGGCCACGCCGTTCCATCCGGCGATCCCGGCGATGCCTGTGCCGTTGTTGATCTGCGCGGCGGCGATCCCGGCGCAGTGCGTGCCGTGTCCGTGTCCGTCCAGGCCGTCGCTCCGCTGATCGGCGAGGGCGTCATAGCCGACGATGCCGAGGGCGTCCCGGTAGATCTTGTTGGTCAGGTCGGGATGCGTATTGTCTATGCCTGTGTCCACGATGGCGATGATGACGGGCGATCTCGGCTGCCAGAGTTCCCAGGCGCGATCCGCCTGAATCTTGCGGACGGCCCACTGATTGCCGAAGGCGGAGTCGTTGGGTGTGGCGGCGGCGCGCAGGATGTAGTTGGGTTCGGCGAACCGCACGCCGGGCTGCCGCCGCAGAAAGGCGACGGCCTCCGCGACCGAGACGCCCGGACGCAGCGCGACTCGATGCACCTGGAGCGCGGGATGCTGCCCGACGCTCTCGCCGACGAACAAGAGAGGAAAGGCCGCCTCGCGCGCCCTCGCGTCAAAACGCAGCCCGACCAGCACCTCGCCGGGGACGGCCTCGCCCTTCTCGGCGCGAGAGACGCCCGGCAGAAGCAGCAGGCTTGCGAGGCACAGGCTCAGCCGGAGCCAGGGCCGGTGACGGAAGCGGCGCGATTGGAAGCAGTGAGCCAGGAAAATGTTGCGATGATGCGCGTGTTTCACGGTGAGTGTTCGTTCCCAGAGCATGACAGCCGGGAGAGAAAATTTCGGCAGGTTGCCACTGCGCGGACAGCCTGCCGAAGGACATGCGGTATTGATGGTTTCTGTCTGACAGCCCCTCTGCCCGGCGAAGGAATTCGCGGCTGGAAAAGCCCGAAGTCGGCCTGCGCCGACGCAGCCAACCCGCGCAGGCGGGTTTTGTGCTTTTCCAGAAGCGGTTTTAACCGCCGATGAACAAGCGAGGGTCTCTGTATGGAAAGACGGCGCAAACGGCGCGAAAAGTTCCGGTCCGCGCGGAGGTGCGTCTATTTCGCGCTGGCGTCCTCTTTCGCGGCAGGTTTCTCGCTCTCCTTTGCCGCCGGCTTCTCGCCTTCCTTCGGGGCGGCGGACTTCGCGTCTTGCTTTGCGGCGGGCGCTTTCGTGTCCATCTTGGCCGCGCCTGGCCCTTTCTCGCCGGGCTTGGCGGCAGGGGCAGGCCCCTTTCCGCCGGACATTCCCATCGCCATCTTCGCCCCTTCTGAGGGCGAGATAAATCTGTCCGGAATCGGGGCATCCTGATTGGAAGCCCATATCCAGTAGCCTGCAGCACAGATGACAGCGATGATGATGAGGGCGGCGACGGCGGGATGCACATTTTTCTTCAAATCCGGGTTCCTCCTGGAAATATAATAACGGCAAACGTTCTCATGACGCGGAAAAGCAGGAGATGGGAAACTCCCTGCTAATTATAATGCCGATTCGCCTGTCAATGCAAGCCTAATTTTCTGTCCGGTCTCCCGGTCGGAGGTTCCCCATGAATCCGGAGAATCGAGGCGCGCGCCCCCTGGTCATCGGAACCATCGTGCTGGTCGTCTGCTCCGTCGGCATCATCTACCTGGCGCGTATGCTTGCGCTGGCCCGCATCGCGGAGGCCAATCCGCTGCGACACGCCAGCCGCCTGCGCGGCATCCCCACGCTGATTCACTACCGGGAACTGGATTGGCGTCTGCCGCCTGAGGAGCATAGCCTAAAAATGGCCGAGGCCATCGGGCCGTCCTGTAAGGCGCGTCTGTGTCCCAATATGGGCTATATACAAGCGATGATTTTCGATCCTCGGGACATCATGGCTTTCCTCGAAGCACATGCCGAGCCAAAAATGCCCGTGCTGCTGCTGCATGGCCGTCATCAGACAGCGGCGGTGTGGACGCAACTGCTCCATAGTTCTCAGATGATAGATAATGCCCGGTTGAAAATGGCCGAGGCGATCTGCAAAGACTACGCCTGCCGCCCTGTCGAGATCGGGCCGGATTCGTGGGGCAATGACGCCTCGCTAGCCGCGCTGGACAGGGAGGCCGGGCCGACGGGCAAAGTGGTTCTGCTCGGCGAGTCTATGGGCGCGGTGACGATGTGGCGCTGGGCGGAAAAGCACCCGGCGCGCGTCGCCGCTCTGGTCGGCATTACCCCTGTGTGCGACCTGACCAAGATCGCGACCGGCCCCTGGGGGCGCGAAGCCCGGCGCGCGTATGGCAGCCTGTGAGAAAAGAGAAGCAGACGCCTGGCCGGATTTTAGCAAAAACCGCAAAAATAGGGGAACTTCTTGCAAAAAATCGCTTGACAGCCCCTCTACCCTGTGTTATGATTAACTACGCCCAGGTGTAACGGCACACGTTTGCATCTGCGCGCCGGGATTGCGGCACACGTTTGCACAGGGTGTACCCAACGATGCGCGTCACGATCAAGGAGATCGCCAGAGAGCTAGGGATTTCCCATTCTACCGTTTCGCGCGTCCTCAACGACAAACAGAGCGCGCTCGTTTCGGAGGCGACCCGCGAACGTATCCGGCAGACGGCGACCCGGATGGGCTATCGCCCGAACCGCCTGGCGCAAGCATTGAAAAATGAAAGCACCCGCCTGATCGGGGTGCTGCTGCCGGACGAAGAGAACTTCTTTTACCAGTCCGTTCTCGCCAACCTGCGCACCTGCGTCGAGCAGAGCGGCTACGAACTGCTGCTGACGGTCAGTTCACAGGAGCAGGTCAAGGCCAACTGGTTTCGCCTGCTGCGCTGGGAACTGGACGGCATTTTCGTCTTCGACTATATGTTCTATACCGACGCGCTCTGGCAGGCGCTTCAGCAGCATACGGGCTATGTCCCGCCGGTCGTCGGGCTGTTCAGTCATGAGACGCAGTTGCAGGACTACGTCGCGGTGGATTTCCAGGGCGCGCTGGAGACGCTTCTGAGCTATCTGCATCGGCAGGGCCGCCGCAGCCTGGGGTATATGGCGCTGCCGGGCAGCTTCGGCCCCACAGAACAGCGTTATACCCTCTGCAAGCGGTTTGCACAGGCCCATCAGCTCTCTTTGCTGGATATGCCGCTCCCGCCGGAGAAAGACCTGCGCGCCGCCGCGCGCCGCACGCTCGTCAGCTACGTTCAGGCAGGCCATCCGCTGCCGGACGCGCTCTACTGTCAGGATGATGAGATCTGTCTGGGAGCCTACCGCGCTCTGGTCGAGTGCGGCGTTCCCGTTCCCGACCGGGTAGCCCTCGCAGGCTGCGACGATATACCTTATATCTCTTACCTGGAAACTCCTCTGACGACTCTCTCCTTGCCGGTACGGGAGGTCTGTCGCCAGGGATGGCGTATCCTGCAAAACCGGATGGCGGTCCCGGATAGTCCGCCGTGGCAGGTCACGCTTGAGGCCACGCTTCATCTGCGCGCTTCCACAGAGCAACAGACGCAGTGCGCGGTGCGAAGCCTTGTTTCAGGCGGCGGTTGACACACACACTCATCACTATCCTTTATGGAGGCAGACATGAGAAGAAGGTTCGGATTTACCTTGATCGAACTGCTCGTCGTCATCGCTATTATCGCGATACTGGCAGCCATCCTGTTCCCTGTCTTCGCCCAGGCCCGCGAGAAAGCCCGCCAGGCGACCTGCATCAGCAACCTGAAGCAGATCGGCCTCGGCTGGGCCATGTATGCGCAGGACTATGACGAGCAAGGCTCGCCAATGTGGGTCAAGAGCAACTGTCCGGGCGGTTTCGCCGCTTGTACAACAGGCGCTGTCGCTGATCCCAACTTCCGCGCGGTCTACACCGGCACTCAGTGGGGCCAGTATTGGCCTGACCTGGTCTATCCCTACATCAAGAGCGGCAACGCCCTGCATGGAGGACGCGGCATCTACTCGTGTCCGACCATCCGCAACTTCCTGGCGACGAATACCGAGGGATCATCGAGCGGGCGCGGCTGGGGTTCTGTGACCTATGGCATCACGCAGGCCTACATCAACAACGACCCGGTCGCTGTCGAAGGCGACGCAGGAGCGGGCCTGCTCTGCGGTCAGGACCCGGCGGCACAGGATTGGGGCTGGGGCTGCGCCGCCGGAACGGTTATGGCGCGCGTCGGCCATCCCGGTGAGAGCATCCTCTTCGGCGAAGGCGATGTCGGAATGGGGCCATTCCACAATATGGACTACAAGGCCCACCCGGTCTACTGCAACGGCGACAACATCGGCTGCGACAACAGCTCTTATGGCGGCTATGTCGGCACCAAATCCATCCCGATCTCTAAGCAGGCGGCTGACATCAGTTGGTCAGGCTCTCTGGAAAACGGCACGGACTGCCCGGGCAACGATCCCGGCTGCGGAGACCATATCCTGTATAAGCATAACAACATGGCGAACTTCCTGTTCGTAGACGGCCATGTTCATGCGCAGCGCAACACGACCATGAAGCAGTGGACGGCCAACTCTAACTAAGCGCCCTCTCCACTCGGGCTAAGCCCTTCAGTCCCCTCCTCATAAGGGAGGGGACTGTCAACCTCCCGGCAGGCAGACGTGCTGCCGCTTTCAGAACAGATCATGTCTTCCATCTTGCCAATCCGTTACAACAGACGGCGTCCGGCAAGATGGAAAGCAAGGTTAAAAAAAGAGGAATGCATCATGCCTCAAGTCGTTAACTATGGAAGCAATAAGTCTTCAGGACAAGGTCCTGCCTCGAACAAACCGCCCTTCTCGGATCAGGGCAAGCAGGATAGGCTGAAGCTACAGATTACCGCCGGGATATGCATCGTGCTGGTCCTGCTTGCATTCATGGCATTCCGGGCCTATGTGATCGGGCCACAAGCGCCTGCTCTGAAAAAAGTCGCGCCTCCGCCAGGCTATCCCGATGAAGCCCCTTATAACACCGAGTCGTGGCAAAAGGCGACCAAAAACGGCGCCAGACCTATGATGAGTGGTATGCCGCCTGCTTCAGCCCTACAAAGCCCGAACGCAAGCAACGGAACTGCTCCTGCAAGCAGCGGTCAGTAGCCTTCCCAGTCTGGCTTTTGAGTCCCTGCGCCAGGAGAGGGTGCAGACGCGCTAAATAACGATTATGATACCGCTCCGCTCCATCTCGTTATGCTGGCGATTGGCAGCTACTCTCGCTGTTCTATTCGCCAGCCTGATTAGTTTCGCGTATTCCAAACACCTGGCAGTCCAACCCCATCCTGCGACTCAGATTGCCTCCCAACCAACAGCGACCGTGTTGGATAGCCCACCGTCCGCTACACGATTAAGCAACTCACGATTAGCAGACTGTGGGCCACGTGCACTAGCATTGGTCTGCCAGTCTTTGGGAGTATCAGTTTCGATAGAACGCTTGCGAGATCTGGCAGGAACAACAAGTGCAGGCACAACATTAGCAGGGTTAGCAAAAGCGGCAAAAGTCGTTGGATTAAAAGCAGAGGGAGTCCAGATTAACCAGGAAGCGCTTCCTAATGTAAAACTACCCGCAGTTGGTTGGATTAATCGAAGTCATTTTGTTGCCGTATTAAATGTGTTGAGTAGGGGGAAAGATGGAATGGTAACGATCCATGACCCCGATTTTACGGCCGAGGAGACTATCAGTCAAGATCAGCTTCTCAGGATGGGCGGAGGGTATTTGTTGTTGATAACAAAGTGACCTGATGAGATGTCTTGCAGTGATATGTATGTACATATTGTAAAGCCTTATTTGATTTCTGACAATAAAAATCACTTGGAATAACGCGCTATGGTGTCCGCTTTAACTGGCCCTACTTACACTGTTCTCAGATACACTGAGAACTATAGGGGGAAAATGTGATGCGTTCTAATTCCATGTTCGGCAGCAGAAAGTTGGGATTGTGGCGGAAGGGTCTGTTGGCTCTGGTAATCGTCTGTTGTGTCGGCTTAGGCTTTGCAAAAATTGTTTCTGATCCAAACCGCGCCGCAAACCCCATATGCTATGGTTGCGTCTCCCTTCACCGTAGCTTAGCGCTCTGTCAAGGTAGAACTTTGGTACGGCTTGTGTTATGTTGAGCGCAGCGAAACATCTCAGAGATTCTTCGCTGCCCTCAGAATGACATCCCTGCAAACTACCTTGACAGAGTATTAGGTTGCTTGCATTTGCAGCCTGTTGAAGCCTCCCGTCAGGGTTGGCTTCAACAGGCAATCCGGTAGTCTAAACTATCTTGCAGAAGACAGATATGACTTTAAGTAAGAAAAATATACTTGTAATTTTTTTGTTGGTGTTGTTCGTGTTGATCTACGCAGGCTATACCTTACGTCCTCAGTCCCGCCCCCTATTGCCCCAAGCAACGCGCATTGCCGACATCAGCGGCAAGTATCCGTTCTACTGGTGGATCACGAGCGATGCACTATTGCGCTTTCGCGATCCGGCCAGGCAGGATTGGACCTTCGTGCGCACTAATCTTAAAACGAAGACGGATACACCCCTGCCTGCCTTGACGCAACTGTTCCAGAAATCGGGCGGCAAGCCGGAGACGCTACAGGTTTCACCTTTTGGCGACTGGGCGCTCTGGAAAGGAGCCGATGCGCAGACCTTCGTTTCCCGCCTGGACGGGACGCATCACTATAGCGTCAAAACCGGGACGGGAGAGAATCGCTGGATGGCGGAGGGAGCGCGCTGGATCGAAGTCATGGATAGCGGGACATTGTTCCAGGGCGGGCGTCTCTATCGCGCGGAGGATGGAAAGCTGATACGACATACGGCGCTGTTTCCGTCTACTCCAAGCGATCCGAAAATCGTCAATCGCGCACGAGTGGCAACAACACTCGACGATCATGTTCTGGTGAGCTACTGGAATGGAGCGCCAGGGCAGGTATCCTATGTCAAGATCGCCTTTATGGGTTTTGGAGCCAGCCTGATGATGGGCGGACATAAGGAGTTCACCGCGCCGCGCGAGAGCCTGCAAGGGGACATTATCTTCGCGCCGGTAGGCCGTCAGATCGCGTGGGCGCTGGAGTTTCAGGAGCCGCTGCCTGCGCTGATCTCCGCGCTGTCCTTCTCCTCCAAACTTCCCGCGCGAGTCAGCACTGGTCTCTGGGTGATGAATGCGGATACGAGAGCCGTCCGCGATTTGGGCGCTCTGGATACGGATCATAACGACCCCGACCGACATTCCGGCCCCTATAACATCCAGTGGACGCCGGATGAACGCCGCCTCAGTTTCATCTATAACGATTCTCTATGGACGGTTCCCGCGCGATGATACCGCGATCTGCCTGCCTGCTCGTCCCCATCATATCGAGGATGCCTGACAACGTACCAGGGAGCGAGAAATGAGTAAGGCCGCCTCCGATGCGCCACGCCGTCTGAACCTATCCTCCAACACGATCCTGCTGCTGGTCGTCCTTGCAATCCTGGCGGTCGTGTTCGTTTTCACGCAGATGTATCAGCCCTCGCCGGGGAAGGAGGCTGTGGAGACAGGCCGGGCGATGGCGCAGGCGGGACGGCTGCCGGAGGCCGAGCGCGCCTGGAAAGAGGCGCTGCGCCTTGATCCGAACAATGCGGCCGCCCTGGAACTGCTCAGCGAACTCTACCGGAATACGCACCGTTATCAGGAGGCCATCGCACCGCTACAGAAGTTGGCGAAACTCAAGCCGGAAACGCCCAATCTCTACGCCAATCTCGCGGAGTGCCTGGCGCAGACCGGCCATCAGGACGCCGCCTTCGACGAGGCCGAGGCGCAGTTGAAACAGGACCCTAACAACATTGGCGCGCTCGCTATCGCCGCCAAGATGCTTCCCAGCCGCAATGAACCGAAAAAGGAACTGGAATATAAACGCCGCCTTGTGCAGTTGAAGCCGGACAATCCCGAATTCCTGCTGATGCTGGCGCGGACGCTGGTGGATTATCACTATTTTGACGAGGCGCAGCCTGTCGCGGATAAACTGATTCAGACCGCCCCGGACACCCCGGCAGGTTATGGCATTCGGGGCGAGATCGAGTTCCGCAAGAACCCGACGCCGGAAGGGCTGGCAAAGGCGAAATCTTACTTTGAGGAGTCCCTGAAGCGCAGTCCCCAGGAATCGTTCCCGCCACATCTCTACCTCGGCAAGATATATACCCGACTCGGTCAGCCCGATAAAGCTGTCGCATATCTGCTGAAGGCGAAACAGTTGCAGCCTTTCCGAGGCGACGTGGATTTCGCTCTCGCGGAAGCCTACGACCGGGCCGGACAGTCGGCCAAAGCGGAGGCGGCGCGCAACGAGTTTGTCATGCTGCGCCAGGAGTACGATACGGAAAAGGCGCTGGAGAAGCGGTGCGTGGCGGCCCCGAACAATTTCGACTATCATCTGCAGCTCGGCAAGATCAAACTGCGCCGCAAAGAGTTCGCGGACGCCGACTACTATCTTCATGAGGCGTTACGGATTCGTCCCAACGATCCCCAGGCGCAAGCGGCGCTGAAGCAACTGGCAGCGCAGGCCCCCTCTTCCCAGACGGCGGAGAACCAGGAACCCGGCCCGCGCGAGTCCCTTCCTCCAGGAGGCCCTTGATCACGGTGCGGATTTCTCACTTTTACGACTTGGCGGTTGAAACCGCTGCTGCAAAAGCACGAAGTCGGCCTGCGCCGACTCAAAATCCAGTCCGCGAAGGCGGACTTTGTGCCTTTGCAGCCGCGAATTCATTCGCCGGGCAAAAAAGAAGGGCTGCTCAGGCCGCTCGTTCTATTCTGCTAACGGCGCTGCTGGCCTGTCTGCCGGGATGCAGCGCGAAAGCGCCCACTCCGCCGCCAGCGCACGTTCAGAACGCTTCCGCGTCCTCTTCCGCCTCGGCGCTCTTCACGGATGTCGCGCCGCGCGCCGGGATCACGTTCACGCATCTTACCGGCGGGACGGGCAAATACTACTTCATCGAGAACACGCCTGGCGGCTGCGCCTTCCTGGACTACGATAACGACGGCTTCCAGGACATTTTCCTTGTCCAGTCCGGCTCCTCCGAACCGGCCCAAACTGTCAAAGACCGCCCCCACTGCGCACTCTACCACAACAACGGCGACGGAACCTTTGCCGATGTGACCGTCGGTTCCGGCTTCGATAGAGACCTGGGCTATATGCAGGGCGTGACGGTCGGGGACTACGACAACGACGGCTTTCCCGATATTTTCCTCTCCGGCTACGGCGGCAACCATCTGTTCCACAACCAGAAGGGCAGCGGCAAATTCTCTGAAGTCACGAGACAGATGGGACTGGACAACGCGAAGGGATACGCCACCAGCGCGGCCTTCGGGGACTACGACAACGACGGCAGGCTCGATCTCTACGTCTGCTACTATGTCCCCTGGACTCCACAGACCAACATCCCCTGCAAGGTGGAGACGGGACTGGACTACTGCTCGCCGGAACTCTACGACCCGGAGACGCATCATCTCTATCATAATGCGGGCCAGAGGTTCGTGGATGTGAGCGAGAAGGCGGGCATCACCAGGTTCAAGGGGCGGGGGCTGTCGGTCGCGTTCGTGGACTACGATAACGATGGGAAGCAGGATATATTCGTCGCCAACGACCTGACGCCCAACATGCTCTGGCACAACAACGGCAACGGAACCTTTACGAACGTGGCCGTGAAAACGGGCTGCGCCTACGATGAATCCGGCGCGATCATGGCGGGCATGGGCATCGGTATCGCCGACTACGATCATAGCGGCTACGAAAGCTTTTTTGTCGGCAACTTCAGCGACAAGCCCAATATGCTGTTCAAAAACGTGGGAGGCCGGTTCCAGGATGCCAGCTACGCCTCCGGCCTGGCGCTGCCGCACATGAAGTTCCTCACCTTCGGCTGCGAGTTCCTGGACTATGACAACGATGGATGGCCCGATCTGTTCGTTGTCAACGGCCATGTGCAGACCTCGGCGGATGTCCGGCTGGAAGGCATCACCTACAAAGAGCGCAAGCAGCTTTTTCATAACGCCGGCAACGGCACGTTCACCGAGATCACCGCGCCGGGACAACTCGGAGATCTAGCCGTGCCGACCGTCGGACGAGGATTAGCCATCGGAGACTACGACAACGACGG
>DASRGL010000163.1:0-18897 GCA_035651115.1 Chthonomonadaceae bacterium | reverse complement strand
CCTTCACTTTTTGTCCGGCGAATGCATTCGCGGCTGCAAAGGCACAAAGTCCGCCTGCGCGGACGGACCTACCCCCCGGCCCCACGGCACGGTCTGTCTGATTCCGAAACGATTCGGGACAGACCGTGCGACCCTCAAGGGGAGGAGAGTCGGCGCAGGCCGACTTGGTGCTTTTTCAGAAGCGGTTTGAACCGCCCAAATGAAAAGTGAGGGCTTGTCAGCAGGGAGAGCGGGAAAGAGACGACAATGGACGATGAACTCTTTGACGACGCGATCATTTTCCAGGATCGGGTGGACGCCGGGCGGCAACTGGCGGAGAAGCTGCTGCGCTTCCGCGACGAAAACCCGGTGATTCTGGCGCTGCCGCGCGGCGGCGTGGTCGTGGGCTATGAGATCGCGAAGCGACTGCACGCCCCGCTCGATGTGATCGTGGCGCGGAAGCTGGGCGCGCCGTATCAGCCGGAACTCGGCATCGGGGCCATCGCGCCGGGCGGCGTGCGCGTTCTGGACGAAATGGCGCTTGACTATCTCGGCATTACGCCGGAGCAACTGGAACGCATCACCGCTGCCGAGACCGAGGAGATGGAGCGGCGGGAGCGGCTCTATCGCGGCGACCGGCCCGCGCCGGACATTCGCGATAAGACCGTCATCCTCGTGGACGACGGCCTGGCGACCGGCGTGACCGCGCGGGCGGCCATTCGTTCCGCACGCCAGCAGCAGCCCCGCCATCTGGTTCTGGCCGTGCCGGTCTGCGCGCCGGAGACGGCGGGCGCGCTGCGCGCCGAAGCCGATGAGGTGATCTGCGTCTCCGCGCCCGCCAGCCTGCGCGCGGTCGGTCTCTGGTACGAGGATTTCCGGCAGGTGAGCGATGCGGAGGTCATCGCGCTGCTGAAGCGCGCGCAGCAGGAGGCCGCCGCGCCGGTGTAGAGGAGGCACAAAGGCATGGAAGCGACAGGGAGAAGAGGCCAGGAGCAGCCGGTGCGAATCACGCTGGGGCCGGTCACGCTGGACGGCGACCTGACGATTCCCGAAGGAGAGGTTCGCGGTATCGTGCTGTTCGCGCACGGCAGCGGCAGCAGCCGGAACAGCCCGCGCAACAAGTACGTCGCGCAACTGCTGAACGAGGACGGCTGCGCCACGCTGCTGATGGACCTGTTGACCCGTGAGGAAGAGGCGATTGACGAGCAGACCCGGCATCTGCGCTTCGACATCGGCCTGCTGGCCGGGCGGCTGGTCGGCGCGACGGACTGGCTGCGGGACAATCCGCTCACGCAGAACCTTCCCATCGGCTATTTCGGGGCGAGTACCGGCGCGGCGGCGGCGCTCGTGGCGGCGGCGGAACGCCCGGACGTGATCCGCGCGGTCGTGTCGCGGGGCGGACGGCCCGATCTGGCGATAGAGGCGCTGCCGCGCGTGCAGGCTCCCACGCTGCTGATCGTCGGAGGAGAAGATCGGCCGGTGATCCCGCTCAACCAGCAGGCGTTCAAGCAACTGTCCCGTGCGGAGAAGCGTCTGGAGATCGTGCCGGGCGCGACGCATCTGTTCGAGGAAGAGGGCGCGCTGGAAGAGGTCGCGCGGCTGGCCTCCGACTGGTTCGTGCGCTACCTGAAGTCGTGATAGGAGGTATCTGCCATGAGAACGTTGCAAGAGCGGTCGAGCGCGCACGGCGTGGCGGGCGTCGAGGAACTGGCGGCGCGCTGCCGGAAAGTCGCGCTGCCCCTGGAAGGGGCGGACGACCTCGATCCCCTGTTGAAGCGTATCGGGAACGCCGGCTGCGTGCTGCTGGGCGAGGCGTCGCACGGAACCTCGGAATACTATCTCTCGCGCGCCAAGATCAGTCAGAGGCTCATCCAGGAAAAGGGCTTCTCCTTCATCGCTGTCGAGGGCGACTGGCCGGACTGCTATCGGGTCAATCGCTACATCAAGGGCTATCCCGACTCCGGCCAGGACGCGCACGAGGCGCTGCACGCCTTCGACCGCTGGCCGACCTGGATGTGGGGCAACTGGGAGATGGTCGCCCTGGCCGAATGGCTGCGCCGCTATAATGCCGACCGGCCGGAGGAGCGGAAAGTCGGCTTCTACGGGCTGGATGTCTACAGCCTGTGGGATTCGCTGAACGCCGTCGTCCGCTATCTGGAAAAGGTGGATGGGCAGGCGGCGGAAGCGGCCAAGCGCGCCTATCAGTGTTTTGAACCCTACGGGGAAGAGGGACAGGAGTACGCCCGCGCCACCTACGCCTGGGTTCCGCACTCCTGCCAGCACGAGGTGGTGGAGATGCTGACCGCGCTGCGGCGGGAGCAGCCGGGAGCGCAGCAGGATGGGCGCGAAGCCTATTTCGTCGCGGAGCAGAACGCGCTCGTCGTGCAGAATGCGGAACACTACTACCGCACGATGATAACGGGGAACCGCACTTCCTGGAACGTGCGCGACAGGCACATGGCCGAGACGCTGGAGCGGCTATTGCAGTTTCACGGCCCCGATGCGAAGGCCATCGTCTGGGAACACAACACGCACATCGGCGACGCCCGCGCGACCGACATGGCGCACGCCGGGATGGTCAATATCGGGCAGTTGACACGCGAGCGGTACGGCAGGGAGACGGTCGTCCTGGTCGGCTTCGGATCGTATCAGGGCAGCGTCATCGCCAGTTACGAGTGGGGCGCACCGATGCGGCGCATGGCCGTCCCCGCCGCGCGGCCCGGCAGTTGGGAGGACGTTCTGCATCAGGCGGGCGCGCATAACCAGATGCTTCTGCTGACGGACGGCTCGCTGCTTGGGGACATCCAGCGCGGGGAGTTTATGGAGCCGCGCGGCCATCGCGCCATCGGCGTCGTCTACGACCCGGAGTACGAACACCGGGGCAACTATGTGCCGACGATACTGCCGGAACGCTACGACGCCTTTCTCTTCCTCGACCAGACGCGCGCGCTGCATCCGCTGCATCTGGAGCCGCACAACCAGGGCGAGCCGCCCGACACCTATCCCTGGAACGTGTAGACCGCTCTGCGGGGCGGCTCCGCCGACCGCCCTGCGGGCGGCATTCTCCCCTCTTCCACAGTGTTGAGAGAGGGGTCGGGAGTGAGGGCATTTCCGGTCGCAGGCAGGAATTTCGCGCCAGCCTCTTGACATCTCCGGCAAGGTGTGTTATGGTTAGTCAGACCCTTACGCTAATCGCTTGCCTAGACTTTTCCTTCCCACCAACCCGGTGATTTCGCGCGGGCGGCTCCTCGCCTGCGCGCAGACCTCGAGAGGAGTCGTGGAAAGCCGTGTTTGTGGACGCGCCCCTCCGAACAGGCCGTCGTGTGATCGCGCCTCTGGCGCTGTTGCTGCTCGCCCTGGCTGGCATCGCCGCCTACCTCTGGTATGGACGCATCCAGGCAGACCGCGCGCTCGAAGACGCTACTCTGGAACAACTGCGGCAGATCACCGCCGAGCAGCCGCGCAATGCCCGCGCCTTCCACTATCTGGGGCTGCGGCTGACCCGCGCGCGCCAGCCTGTCCAGGCGTTCGAGGCGCACGCCCGCGCCGCCAAACTCGACCCCGATGACGAGGAGATATGGGCCGCCTACGCGGGCGCGACGAACGCGCAGCATGGCCCCACCGAGGCGTTCCGCGTCATGGACGATTTCCTGAAGCGGCACCCGGACAACACGAAGCTGAAGCAGGAACGGGATTCGCTGCTTGCCATCCTCAAGCGCGGCGCGGAACTGTTTACGGCGGACAAACACTACAACGAAGCGATTCGGAGCTATCGGTACTGGCTGGCGGAAGAACCCGACAATGCGCAGGCGCAGCAGGCGCTAGACCTCCTTCTGAAGAAAGTAAACCATAAGTGAGGAAGCCTTTCGCAAGGTTGAGGGCCGACCCAAATTAGGCAAGCGTTTACACTAATCACTTGCCTAAATCCTGGAGTTGTGTTATAGTAGTCTCATAGTCCAGATTTTCGCATCCCTGAGAGGCATCGGCGGCGATTCCCACGGGCGCATCGCCCGGCGCGCAGGCGATGCGCCGGAGGAACTCATGAATTCGTGGCGGGAAGCGCGCCCGCAAACGCCGGGCGCGCGTATCCTCTTCCATCTGCTCTGTGTGGCGGCGCTCTTCGCGCTGACGCTGTTCGCATTCGGCTGTGGACAGTCGGCGGAAGAGAAAGCCAAAGAGGACGAAGCGGGCAAAAAGGCGAACGAGCAGGGCATGATGCGGATGCTGCAAGAGCAAGGGCAGGCTCCCGCTCAGCCCGGAGCCGCACAGCCTGGAGCGGCAGAGCCGATGCCAGGCGCTCCGGCCCCCGCCGCGCCTGCGCCTGCCGCGCCCGGTAAATAGGACCGCCGGGCCGGATACGCGCGTCGTCTCGAGGGGCGCCCGGATAGGCGGGCGCGGCCTTCGTCTCCCTTCGAGAGGAGAACCTCCGTGGCAGTGACGCTTGCGGATGTCGCAAAACGGTCGGGAGTCTCGGTGGCGACTGCCTCCCGCGTGCTGAACAATAAGATGGTGATGCCCATCCCGCCGGCCACGGTCGAGCGCATCAGACGGGCGGCGCGGGAGCTGGAGTATCGTCCGAATGCCATCGCGCGGGCGCTGGCGACCGGTAAGACGCACACGCTGGGCCTCTACAGCCAGGAGATGACCGACCCGCACTTTGCGCAGATGCTCGAAGCGGTGGAGGCGAAAGCGCGCGCGCTGGGGTTTCATCTCATCGTCTCCAGCACGCTCGATGAGGTGTCGCGCCGGGGCCGTGTGGATGGCCTCCTGACGCTTGGCTCCCCGACGGACGCCCGGTTCGCCGGGCTGACGGATCGGCTGGCGACCGTTTTCGTCTACCATTCGTCCGTGCCGCAGCCCAATCTCGTCGCCTGGAGCGATGAGGACGGCATGTATCTGGCGACGAAGCATCTGCTGGAGTTGGGCCATCGGCAGATCGTGGGCCTCCTCTGCTATGGAGAGCGGTTTCCTTACGCGAAAGCAGAGGGATTTCGCAAAGCCCTGGCGGAGGCGGACACGCACGGCATCGAGTGCTGGGAAGCGTTCCATGCCGATCAACTCAAGCAGGGCAATCAGTTTGAAAACGGCTATCTCGCCACGCAACAACTGCTGCAATCGGGCGAGACGTTCACGGCCATCGTCGCCCGGAACGACTTTCTGGCGCTGGGCGCGCTCCGCGCGCTGCGGGCCGCCGGGATCGCTGTACCCGAACAGGTTTCTGTCGTCGGCTATACCGACAGCGTCTACGCTCTGTGCGCCGATCCGCCCCTGACGTCCGTTCGCACGCCGATTGCGGAGGCCGGGGAGATCGCAGTGGAGCGGTTGGTTCGCTCGATAGAAGGCGAGGAGGCGTCTTTTCCTGGAATCATGCTGCCGACCTCGCTCACTCTACGCCAGTCCTGCGCGCCGCCGTCAGGCCGCGCCGGAGGATCAGGAGGTGAGACCGCAGGCCCACTCTAAGTCGCGTAAGAAAAGAACGATCACTCTCAGGCATCATCCTCTCGACATGTTCTACGGAAACTCTACAAGGAGACAAACCGGAATGAAGCACAAAACAAAGGCATTTACCCTGATCGAACTGCTCGTCGTCATCGCCATTATCGCTATATTGGCGGCTATTCTGTTCCCTGTCTTCGCCCAGGCGCGCGAGAAGGCCCGCGCCATCACCTGCGTTTCCAACCTGAAGCAGGCCGGGCTTGCCGCCGTCATGTATGCGCAGGACTACGACGAGACCTATCCGGGCATGTGGCAGTGGAGTCCCCTGGCGATCCTGGCGCACAGCCCGTACCTCTATCCGCCGGGCTGGACGCTTCAGCAGGCTGAGCAGCAGTGCGAAACCTGCCCCTACGTGAAAAACGCACAGGTCTTCAAATGCCCCGACATGAGCAAGCAGTATGGCGGCGCATGGGCCAGCTACGGCTACGCCTATCCGACGATGTGGGGGGCAATGGTCACGCCTGCGCCTCCCACTCTGTATGGCTTCCCGGTCGGCCCCTCGCTGGGCGCGTTCGCCGCGCCTGCCGACACCGTCATGATCATGGACTCGGCTATCTTCCCCGGCACCGATGCCTGCAATGCGAAGACCTATGAGGGTATCTATAGCGGATGCGACAACAAGTCCGGGTACAGCTATCCCTACGTCTATGAGCCGACCACGAACCCCTGGTCTTCTCCGAATCCGATCCACAGCCGCAAAGCGAACATCGCGTTCGTGGACGGTCATGTAAAGCCGATGAGCATCGAGGCGACTCGCGGGCCGAATGCGGTCGTCGGCGTGAACTGCACGAACTGCATGTGGACGCGCGACCGGCAGTAGTTCG
This sequence comes from Chthonomonadaceae bacterium, assembly GCA_035651115.1. GTDB lineage: Bacteria > Armatimonadota > Chthonomonadetes > Chthonomonadales > Chthonomonadaceae > DASRGL01. Next base: position 12,598 of record DASRGL010000163.1, on the reverse strand, counting down.
CCTGTCCTCCTACGGGCAAGCGAGCGGCGGGCGCACCCTGCCCGCCGCTTTTTCTGCCTCCTTCAATGCTCTATGCACAAGCACACCACAATCACGCGCAGACAGTTTGTCCACAGGGCCGCGCAGGGAGTTGCCGCTTTGAGCCTGTCACCAAGCGCCGCAACCGGTTCCGCACGCCGCGCCGATGCCATCCTGGAGGTCACGGACTGGCAGCAGGCGCAAGGCGCGGGCTGGACGTTTGGCGACAGCCGCGACGGGCAGCATCACGGCCAGGTCTCCGTCGTCGGCAAGGTCGCGCGCATGGCGAACGACCAGGAAAGCAAGACCGGCTGGGCGGAGATCGCCTATCCGCAGCCGCTCGCCGTCCCGGAGCGATTCACGCTGGCCGTGCGGATGCGCCTGCTCAAGATCGGGCAGGACGACGACAGCACCGGCCAGAAGACCAACCTGCACCTGCGCCTCGGCGTTCGGTCGCCCTCCGGCGATTTCGGCCTCGGCTTCCAGTTCATCGCCGACCGCTATAAGGTGGACGACCAGTACAAGATTTTCCGCACGAAAGACGCCTGGCACGACTGGCTCTTCGAGATAGACACGCGCAAGAAGACGGTCGCCATGTCCCGCGATGGCGAATACGTCTGCCTGCATAAAGGCGGCGCGGCGCAGGAGCCGGGCCTGCGGTTTCTCGCGCAGGGAACGGCGGCGGTTCCCGCCCTCGTCGAGATCGCGGAACTGCGGATCGCGCCTCTGCCGCCGGAAGCGGCCCCCGCGCCGCGCCCAAAGCCGGAACGCGCCGAACCGTTCGCGCCGGGCGAGTGGCCGATGTGGCGGCACGACGTCCGCAACTCCGGCGCCTCCCTTCTGGTCGGCAAGATGCTTCAGCCGCGCATCGCCTGGCAGACGCCGGTCGGCGGCGTGGCGGTCACGCCGACGCTGCTGGACGTGGACGGCGACGGCCGCAAAGAGGCGATCATCAGCTACGGCGGCAACTTTTCCGTCTATCGGCTGGACGGCTCGCTGCTGTGGCAGGAGCGCGCGGACGGCGTCGTGCATGGAGCCTTCGACCTGGATGACGATGGCGAGACGGAACTGCTCGTCGCTTCCGGCTCTCCCTCGCGGCTGCGCGTGCTGCGCGGGCGCGACGGCAAGACGCTGTATACCTGCGCTCAATTTCCGAAGGCGGGCGTGATGGCCGTCCGGGTGGCGAAGCTAGCCCCGGAGAAGAAGGGCTTGCAGGCCGTCGTCTGGGCGCCGCTCCATGAGAAAGGCTACTGCCTCTCGTTCGCCGAGGGAGCGGCCCACGCGAAGGTGGACTATCTGTTCGACTGGCAGATGACGGGATTCACGCCGCTGGTCGCGCTGGCGGACATGGATAAGGACGGGCTGCCGGAGATCGTCATCGGGACGTATGATCGCGTTCTCGTGATAGACGGACGCACCGGCCAGAATAAGATGCGGCTGGAGACGCCGCTCGGCAGGAACTATGGCACGCTCGTCGTCAAGGACATAGACGGCGACGGCTACCCCGATGTCGTGCTGCTCGCCGACGTGCTGCGCGAGCATGTCGCCGTCGTCAAAAACGAGGGCGGCAAGGCGCTGCGGCTGCTGTGGGACACGTTTTACGAGCAGAACTACCCGGAGGACCACAAGGCGCTGCGCGTGCTGACCGATTCGGTGGACGATTTCGACGGGGACGGAAAAACGGAGATCGCCTACTCCCTGTTCGACGACACCGCCGATGCGAAGTGGCACACCCTGATCGTAGATGCCATCTCCGGCGCGATCAAATCGGATATTCCCGGTCGGTATCTCATCGGCGCGGGCGCGCTCTTCCCGGACAGCCCGCCGTCGCTGTTCCTCTCCGCGCCTTCGAGCCGCACGGCCCTGAACCTGGACAGAGTCGCCGTCTGGAGCGGCAGAGGCGGAGCCTGGCAGGAGCAGGCGAAGCTGCCGCCGGGAACGCTGGTCTCCCCCGGCTCCGCGCTGGATTTCGCGCCGAACACCTGGGCGCAGATGGGCGGGATCGGAACGGCCAAGCCGACCGCAGTCCTGTGCGCCCGAAGCCGTTCCGATCCGCAGCGCGGCCTGTTCCTGGCACGCTCCGACAGCAAGGGCCGCCTGAAAACGGTCACATTTGTTACAGGAAACCGTGCGGGCCAGATAGAAATAGCCTGGCAGGGGAAAATGCCCGCCGATCTGCCCGCAGGCACGGTACTGAGCGTGGAGGAGACGCTGCCCGGCGCGCACGGCCTGCAAACGCTGCACTCCGGCGCGGACGGCGTCGTGCGCGTGATCGGCGCGGACGGCAAGCTGCTGGGGAGCGTGCAGAGCCGGGCCGGGTTCGTCACCGCGCCGGTGGTGGCGCGACTGCGCGCCCACGAAACGCCGTCCATTCTGTTTATGGACGCCAGAGGCGATGTCTGCTGCGTGCGTCCGCCGCGCGAGGGCGGCTCGCCGCAGAAACGCTGGTCGCATCCCTCCCTCTCTTCGCCGGATATTCCGGTCATTCCGCAGTTGCGTCCGCTCGGCTGCCCCTGTGTGCCGGTGGTCGCTGCGTTGAACGGGAATGGGGAGCGCGAGATTCTGATCGCGCGGGAGCCGGATCGCCTGGTCGCTCTGAACGCCGACGGCGAGCCGGGCCGCTCCTGGAAGCTGCCCTCGCTGCCGGTCGCCTGGAACTACGGCGATCTCGACGGCGATGACGCGCTCGATCTGTTTGTGACCTATAAGCTGGGACAGTGGGTAGATGTGGAGAGCGTCGCGCTGGCCGGGAAGGACGGCAGACCGCTCTGGCGCGCGCACTGCGGCAACGGCCCCGCCGCCATCTGCGACCTCGACGGCAACGGCCTCGACGACGTGACCCTGCGCGACCTGTTCGAGCATCGCACGCTGAACGGGAGGACGGGCCGCGACCTGTATCCCATCACGCAGTGGGCAGGCTATCATACGCCTGCTATCGTGCCGCTGGAAGGCAAGGGCAAACCGGACAGCGTCGTGTGGACGGGCGGCAACTACTCGCTCGTGGTCGAAGACCTGGCAGGCCGACAACGCTGGTGGAAACCCTTCATCGCGACCGGGCTGGAGGCCATTGCCGATGTGGACGGCGACGGCAGGATGGAGATCGGCGGCGTCACGGCGGGGCAACTCTACCACTGGCCGGAGTTCTACCCGGTAGACGGCCCGGACAAAGAGTTCCTCTGTTACGACGCCCTGACGGGCGAGGTAAAATGGACGTACCCGCTCGGCGTGACGGCCTCGGCGGTCGTCAGCGCCGACGTGGATGGCGACGGCAAGCCGGAGTTCGTGTTCGGCACGCGGGACGGTCGCCTGATCGCGCTGCGCGGCGGCGCGGAGAGTTCCCGCCGTAAGCTATGGGAACTGACCTTTCCGGCGGCGCTGGGAATGCCGGTCGTCTGTGATGCCGACGGCGACGCCCAGATGGAGATACTGGTAAGCTGCGCCGACGGCAATCTGTACTGTGTGAAATGAACCAAAGGAGCAACGCATGACAGTCGTGGAAAGAGCCAAATACGGCGCTGCCGCCTTCTTGGACTTCCAGGGGGAACTGCCCAATCCGTTTCCCCGCACTATCGGCCCGAACGCGATGAAATATCTGCAAGAGGTGGTGGATACGGGCCTCTCCTCCGACATGACCGGGCGGTTCGAGCAAGCCTTCGCGCGCGAGCTCGGCGTCAAGCACTGCCTGGCGACACCGGGCTGCACGCCCGCGCTGGCGCTGCTGGCGGCCTCCCTGCCATTTGAACCCGGCGATGAGATCATCGTCAGCCCCATTACCGACTACGGCACGCTGCAAGGGCTGATCCGCGAAAACTATATCCCGGTCTTTGCCGACACGGAGCCGGGAACCGTCAATCTCAGCGCCGAGACCATCGCGCCCTGCATCACCGACCGCACCCGCGCCATCCTCTGCGTCCACAAGACCGGCCTCTTCTGCGACATGGACCCGATTCTGGCGCTGGCCGAAAAGCACGGCCTGCTCGTCTTCGAGGACTGCTGCCAGGCCGTATTCGGCGAATACAAGGGGCGGCTGGCCGGGACGCTGGGCAAGGCGGCAGGATTCTCCTTCGACGCCGAGAAGACGATGGGTTCGGATACCGGCGGCTGCATCGTCACCAATGACGACGCGCTGGCCGAGCGGATGCGCTTCATCGGCCACAGCCGCGCCGCCTTCATGGAGCCGCACTTCGGGCGCAAACACACCGAGCCGGGCTATGCGTTTCGGATGCCCTCCTGCACGGCGGCCATCAGCCTGGCGCAGTTGGAGATCATCCGGGAGCAGGTGGCGCACCGCGACCAGATGGTGCGGCTGCTCACCAGCCTGCTGGCCGAGATACCGGGCATCACGCCGCTGCCGATCCCCGACTACGTCACCGTCTACTCCTGCTGGATGGTGGGGCTGAGCCTGGACCCGAAGGCGTTCCGGTGCGATACCGAGACCTTCGCCCAGCAGTTGGCCGCAGCGGGCATCCCCGGCGCGGGGATGGGCAAGTACTACCTGATGCCGGAGGCGCTGACCTTCCTCAACGAGAACGCGCAGGCAAAGAAGTATCCCTACTCGCAGCCTCCGGCGTCGCGCGCGTATGTCTACGACGAGACGACCTGCCCGACGGCCCACGCCTTCCTGGAGAACTTTATTCGCTGGTCTACCTTCTGCGAGAAGTACCAGCCGGAACACTGCCATCTGGCCGCGCAGATCGTCCGCGAGGTGGCCGACAAGAATCGAGCCTGAGCCATGAACATCACACTGCCCGTCCGTTTTTATCGCGCCGTGCCGACCTCGAATCCGGAAGGTCATGTCGAGGAGACCTGGACGCTCGACCTGGCGAAGACGGCGTTCGTCGCGCTGCACTGCTGGAACGTCGGCGCGCCCGACGGCCCGCCCGTGCCGGAAGAGTACTGGGTGGACCTCGGCTCGCCGCAGAACCATGAACTCGGCTGGTGCGTGCTGACCGAGGAGATCGTTCCCGCGCTCACGGCGGCGCGGCGCATTCAGATGCCGGTCGTGCATGTGCAGCCGGAGAGCATCGGCAGCCGCTATCCGCAGTTGCAGCCGCCCCTGCCGGAGCGCAAGCCGCAGCCCGCGCACGGCTGGTCGCCCGTCTCCGACCACGCTTCCAAGCGCGCCTCCCGCGTGCATGGCGAGGGCTTTATGAGCTGGGAGGGCTGGAAGCATCTCGACGCGCCCGCGCCCGTCAAACCCAAAGAGGGCGAGACGATGATCGTGGCGACGGATCAGTTCGACGCCTGGCTGCGGGGCAAGGGCATAGACACGCTGATCTACACCGGCTTTGCGACCAACCTCTGCGTTCTGGACGCGCCCGCCGGGATGAAGCCGATGGCCGGGATGGGCTATCGCTGCGTCATCCTGCGCGAGGCGACGCTGGCGGTCGAGTTCCCGGACACGATGGCGGAGCGCACCTGCACGCAGGTCGCGCTGCGCTATATCGAGTCGTGGGTCGGCTATACGGCCAGCACAAAGGACTTCCTGCGCGCCTGTAACAACTCGTAACAGACACGGGGTTGAAACCCCGGTCTGAAGTTGCGAAGTCCACCTGCGTGGACTCAGGGCGCAGTTCCAAACGGAGGGCGCAGCCAGCAGCGCCCCTACTTCTCCCCTCTCCTTGCGAAGGAGAGGGGCCGGGGGTGAGGTCTGGAGCCTGCGCAGGCAGGCTTGGCAATTCCAGACCGGCCTTTCAAGGCCGCGCACTTCACGGAGGTTTGAGGCAAGACCCGATGGAACCATCTCAGGGAAAGGCGCTCTGCGCGCAGTTCGGCCTCGGCAGACTGCGCGCCCTCGGAATCGCCGGCGGCACGCGCAACGCCAACTTCCTGCTCACGACGGATACCGGGAAATGGTTCGCGCGGCAGCGCCATTCCGCCTACAGCGAGGCGGAGCGTATCCGATTTGATCATGCGGTCGAGCGGTACATGGCCGAGCGAGGCGTTCCCGTGCAGCAGCCTCGCCCGACGCTTGCAGGCGCGCCCTGGTGGGACGATAACGGAACCGTCTGGGAGGTCTTTCCGTTTGTCGAGGGGCGGCATCTGCGCGATGGGAACGCCGAGGATGTGGCCGCGCTCGGCGCTGCCGTCGGGCAGTGGCATCAAGCGGGGCGGGACTTCCCACTGCGCTATGAAAAAGCGGCCCCGCGCGGCGAGACCGACCCGGAGCGGCTGATGCAGCGTGCCGAGACGCTGGCGCAGGAGTCCGCCGAGACGGCAGAGGCGCTCGTTCCCTACCGGCAGGCGCTAGAGCGGGCGGCCCGCGAACTGCCTGCGCATCGCTACGCCGCGCTGCCGCACACGCTGATTCATGGGGACATTCAGCCCGCGAACGTGCTGATGCGGGAGGGGCGCGTCGCCGCGTTCGTGGACCTGGACTGGTGCGCGTGGCAGGCGCGGCTCTACGATCTGTGCTTTGTCATCCTCGTCTGCTGCGCCTCCCATGCGACGCCGATTGACGGCGGCGACATCCGCTCGCTGACGCAGACGCCCTTCCTGAACGCCGACGTGACCGCCGCCTTTCTGCGGGCCTACCAGGACGCCTCCGCGCCGCTGACGGCGGAAGAACGCGCGGCGCTTTGGCCGCAGTTGGCGCTGTCCTGGTGCCATGTGCGCGTGGACGGCGCGTACAAAGTCCCGGCAGACGAGCGCGCGGCTTTCTTGCGTCGTCCTCCCGACCCGGCGGCGAGCGATTGGCTGGCCTTGCCCCTCTAACTCCCTTTCAGATCGGAGTTTGCGAAGATGTCGGTGGTTCCGCATTCCGCGCCACCCCAGGTCGAATCGGATACGCCGCGTCCGGTAGAATCGGCTCTGCCGGCCCGGCGCGCGGTCGCCGCGATAGCGTTCAGCGTGGTCTATCTTATCGGCGTCGCGCTGGCGATCCGCTACACGGAGATGGTGACCGGGCGCTACATCAGTCATGGCGTGCCGCCCCTGCCCGCCTTCGCCGCGATTCTATTCCTCAGTCTGCTGCGGCCCCTGTTGCGCCGATTCGCCCCGCGCCTTGCTCCGACCTACGCGCAGATGCTTCTCATCTACGCAATGGTCGCCACCGGCACGATCCTGATGGGGGCCTACCAGATACGCGCCTTCATCCCCCATCTGGTCGCCATGCAGTACTGGGGCAAGGACACTCCAGCGCTCCTGGACTATGCGAAATATCTGCCTGCCTGGCTCGTGCCGCAGGACGCGGAGGCGATCAAGCGTTTCTACGAGAGCGACCGGCAGGGAATCATCCCCTGGGGAGTCTGGCTGCGGCCCCTCTTCTGGTGGAGCCTGTTTCTGCTGGCGATCTTTCTGGGAGCCTTCTCGCTCATCACTCTGATCCAGAGGCGATGGATACGCGAGGAGCGGCTGACCTTCCCGCTGCTCGCCATTCCCCTGGCCGTCTCCTCCGACGACTGGTCTTCCTACGGCGGAACCCACCGCAGCCGCCGCACGCTCTTTCTGTTAGGACTGGCGGTTCCGGCCCTGTTCAATGGCCTCAACATCCTGCACGTCCTGGTTCCCTCCATCCCGTCTCCCGGCTTCTACAAGTCGTTCCAGGAGTATTTCCCCGACCGCCCCTGGCAGCCGCTCGGACAGGTCTATATCTTCTACATGCTGGAAGCGATAGGCATCGGCTACTTCGTGCCGCTGGAGATCAGCTTCTCCATCTGGTTCTTCTATCTCCTGAACCGCCTGATGGCTATCGCGGGATCGGCGGCGGGCTACGACGAGCCGGGCTTTCCGTTCACGCAGGAGCAGAGCGCGGGCGGCTATATCGCGATGGGGCTGCTGCTGCTCTGGGGACTGCGCCGCGCGCTGGCGAACAGCCTGAAGCGGGCGTTCGGCGCGCTGCCCGCGACCCCGGAAACGGGACAGGAGCGATGGGCCTGGATCGGCCTGATCGGATGCACCCTGTTCATCCTCGGCTTCTGTGCGCGGGCGGGCTTCTCGCTGATACTGGCCGTTCCCTATTTCGCCATCATCGGGCTGTTCGTGCTGGTCTTTGCCCGCATCCGCGCGGAAACCGGCGTGCCGTTCGGCTTCGTCTATCCCTACGGCCTGCCCAAAGAGATGCTGCTCAACACGCTCTCGATTCCGCGCGCCCTCAGTTGGGGCGGGACCGGCTCGTTCGTCCTCTTTTCCAGCCTGGCGTGGCTCTCGCGCCACCATCTGCCGGAGGAACACGCGGCCTATCAACTGGACAACGTCAAACTGTCGGAGGTCGGGCGCATCCCTTACCGCACGCTCTTCTGGGGGCTGCTGGTGGCGTTCGTCGTCGGCCTGCTGGCGGCCTACTGGGTGCATCTGAGCGCCTACTACGTCATCGGCGCGAACATGGCGGGCGGCGGAACCGGCACGGGCGAATATCGCGCCATCGTCGCCATGCAGGAGTACCAGCAGATGGCGACGCGCCTCTCCAATCCGCCGAACCCGCAGGTCTCCAAGATGCTCGCCACGTTCGGCGGGTTCGCGTTCGTCTGTGTGCTGACGGCCCTGCGCACGCATCTGCTGCGGATGCCTCTGCACCCGCTCGGCTTTATCATCGCGACCGCCTACGGCGATTCCGCGACCGCCTGGTTCCCCCTCGGAGTGGCCTGGCTCTGCAAAGCCGCGATCCTGCGCGCGGGCGGCCTGAAGCTCTATCGGCAGGGCATTCCCTTCTTCCTGGGAATCGCCATCGGGCATTTCTTCATCGCCGGTATCTTCTGGCCCGTGCTGAGCCTGTTCATCACGCGGGAAGCCAGTCAGGGCTATCATCTCTATTTTGGGGGGTGACCTAACCCCCCCGTCCCCCTTCCCTACGCGCAGAAACAGTAAAGCGTGTTTCTGCTAGGGAAGGGGGTGTCGGCAATCTCATCCGTTGTACCAGGCTTCTGTCCTGTCCTGCTGACCCTTTGTCTGTCATTCTGACCCGATGTCTGTCATTCTGAGCGCAGCGAAGAATCTCTTTCCCGCCACTCTTGAGATGCTTCGCTCCGCTCAGCATGACAGAGGGGAAACTCCGCAAGCCAGATGGGAAGCCTGACGGAAAGAGCGGACTCCAAGCGAACATACACGATTTCGTCACCCCCTTCCCTAGCAGAAACACGCTTTACCGTTTCTGCGCGTAGGGAAGGGGGACGGGGGGTTAGGTCTATGTGTACTCAACTACTGTACCCGCTGGCAGCCCTGCTGCTGCTGGGCGCGTGCGTCGCCGGGAACGTCTCCGGCGCGCAGCCGCCGCGCGGGCTGTGGCTGCTGCCGCGCAAAGACGCGCAGAACACGGCGCGTACCGATGTGCCGGGAAACATGAAGACCGCGCCGAAAGAGGTCTGGTCCTACGGCGGCAGCAGCGGAGGCTACGCCTTTGCGCGCCCGGTGAGTGTCGGCGGACATGACGCCTACTTCCTGCAAGTCCGCTCCGGCCTGGAACTGACGCGCGCCGACGGCGTGCAGGTCTGGAGCCGCCCGGCGCTGGGCGTCAGCGCCGTCGTGGACTTGATAGACTACGGAGGGAAGAACGCCGCCGCGCTTGCCACCATCGGCTCGGACGGCTTCGGGCTGTTCGATGTCGCCACCGGCAAGACGCTCTGGACCTGGGCCACGCCGATCCATACCTCGGTGGCCTCTTACAAGCTGCTCCGCGAGAAGGAGGCGACGCGCCTCTACGTCTTCGTGAAAGACGCGCTCTCCGCCGTCTGCTTCGCGTTCCCGGCGCGCGGCGTAGCTCCGAAACTGCTCTGGCAGAACGAGTATCCCAACACCTACTGGCAGAACTTCGGCCCTTCGTTCGCGATGGCGGACATGGACAACGACGGCAGGCCGGACATCGTCGTGGCGGGCAAACCCGGCTATATGGGCGTCATTGATGCCGACACCGGCAAACTGAAGTTCGACCTGCACTACCCCATTCCGGGCAAGGAGCATATCGGTCGTCCCTACGGGCTGCTTCAGATCGCGGATATGGACGGCGACGGCTACAAGGATGTCGTCATGGCCTCCTGCGAGGTCGAGGAGTATATTGCGGTCGTCCACAATGAGCGGGGAAAGGGGCTGAAGCTGGCCTGGTCGCAGTTCGTCGAGCAGGACTTTCCGCAGGATTTCCGGGAACTCCGGCCCAACGTGACCTCGCTGGCCGATCTGCACGGCGACGGCAGGAGGTCGCTCGTCCTGGGCCTCTACAATATGGACGGCGACAACCGCTGGCATACGCTTGTCTTCGATGGGATGAAGGGCTTTCAGCATCGCCTGGCCGACCTGCCCGACCGCTACTTCTGGGGCTGCTACGACCTGGATGGCGACGGACGCCCGGAGATCATCACCTCTACCGAAAAAGCGCGCAAGTTCGCCGAAAAGACGACCGTGCAGGCAGTGGACAGCCGGACGTTCCAGGACATCGCGACCCTCGAAAACGTCTCGCTGACCTGCGCGACGCTGCCGACGCCGAACGACACGACCTTCTACTCCTCCCGGTTCACGCCGCTCTATCTGACGCAGCCGAATGGCGAACGCGGCCTCCTGCTGCGGCGCGATCCGGCAGGACAGGAGGAGGTCTGGCGGATCGTTGGGGGCAGATCCACCTTCTCGCCGCTCCCGATGACCCCGCTCTCCCGCGTGGCGCTCTTCTCGGACGGCTCCGGCAAGATCGGGCGGCTCGACCTCGCCATCAAAGGCGCGCAGGAAGCGGCCACGCCCTCCGCTTCCGGCCCGCTGGTCGCCTATGCGAACGGGCAGCGCGAGCTGATCGTGGCGCTCTCCGACGGCACGGTTCTCGGCGGCGTCCCCGATCTCTCCCGGCCGGGCCATTTCAAGCGTTCGTGGAAAGCGCCGGGAACCGCGCCCGCTGTCTGGCTTGGCCCAAAGGGAGAGCGTATCGTCTGCACCCTCTCGCTCAAGGGCGACCATATCTATCTCAGCCAGCCCTCCACCGACAGCCCGACCGCCGCGCCGATGGTCACCATCACCCCGCCCTGGCCGGTCTACAACTACGGCTGGACGCGCAGCGCCCGCACCCTGCTGCCGTTCGGGCAGGACACCCTCAAGCTGTTCGTCAGCGTGCAGCGCGGCAGACACGCGCTGGCGGGCCTGCTCTACGATGCGACCGGCAAGGAACTCTGGCGCGACGAACTCGATGGGCCGTATCCCCGCACCGCCGCCGTCGCCGACCTGGAGGGCAAAGGCCAGCCGACCATCCTGACGGACGATCACGGCAAGCAGATTTTCTACGATATGAGCGGCAAGAGCCGCCTGCTCGCCGAGGGCTGGACGAACGTGGTTCCGGGGCGCGGCGACGGCGCGAAGTACGCGGTTCCCATCGTCGGCCCGTTCGGACCAGACGGCAGCCTGCGGATCGTGATGGCTCCGGGACTGGACGCGCTGGAGATTCTGGACGCTTCGGGCGCGCGGGTCGCCAAGCGGGACTATGCCGAACACTACGAGTTCGAGTGGTGTGGCGCGGCGGTGGCGCAGATTCGCGGCAAGGGGGCCTGGGACCTCGGTATGGTGAACGGGCTGGGCGTCTTCCACTGCGCCGACCTGACCACCGGCCAGTCGCGCTGGACGCTCGATCTCGGCGCGAAAGCCGCCTTCCCCATCAACGTCGTCAGCGGGGACATAGACGGCGACGGGCGCGATAACTTCCTGGTCGGGCTGCCGAACGGCGAACTGCTGGCCCTGGACGAGCAGAACGGTCAGCCGGTCGTACTCTGGAAAGTCAGGTTTGCGTCGGGCGTGAAGGAGGCGATCCTGGCCGACCTAGACGGCGACGGCCTCGCCGAGATCATCGTCGAGACCGAGGACGGACAGGTGCGGATTTTGAAGTAGCCGCCCCGGTTTGCCGGGTCCAGAACGTACCCGTCTGGGTGGCGCACTGCGGAATGCGGCTAGACACGTCTCGCACGAGCGAGACAGCCGCTTCGCGCGACTGCCGGACGCGATTGGTTTTCCGTCCGAAGGACGGTTGGCCGCAGGCCCTCCAGACGGGTACTTTCAGTACCCGGCCTGGCTCATCTCCCTCAAAATCGCCTCCACGTCGTCGGGGAGGAGAGGCGGCTGCGGGCCGATGGCGGCATCGAGCTGCGCCAGCCACTTCATGCCCGTCCCGGTGAGGATGGCGACGATCAGTTCATCCCGGTCGAGGGTTCCGGCGGCCACCTGGCGGCGCAGCGCGGCGATGGGCGCGGCGCTCGCCCCTTCGACGCAGACGCCGTGCCTGCCGAGCAGCTTCACGGCGGCAAGCAGTTCCTCGTCGGGCGCGTCCCAGGCGTCGCCGCCCGTCTGCCGGATGGCTTCCAGGGCGCACTGGCCGCCGGTCGGATCGCCGATGCTGAGAGCGAAGGTGGTCGGCGGAATCGTCAGCAGGTGATCCATCCCGCGCCGCACCGACTCCGCGATGAAGTTCGCGCCGGTGGACTGGCACGCGGTCATGCGGGGCAGGCGTTCAACGACACCGAGCGCCTGCATCTCGCGAAAGCCTTTGGTGGGGCCGTAGAGGACATCGCCGCCCGAAGTCGGGGCGCAGACCCGGTCGGGAACGCGCCCTAACTGCGCGGTCATCTCGAACGCGAGAGTCTTGTAGCCCTCCACACCGTAGGGAGTGGCCGGGCCGGTGAAC
>DASRGL010000162.1:0-3118 GCA_035651115.1 Chthonomonadaceae bacterium | reverse complement strand
GCCGACTATCCGACCGTCGAGTCCCTCCGAGAAGCCTATAGCCAGGTCGAGGGCTATGCGCGCGCATTCCTGTCAAAATTGCAGGTCGACGATCTGGCGCGTCCTGTCGAGTTCGCGAACCCTCAAGGCGAAAAACGCTCTATGCTGCTTGGCGAGTTGATGCAGCACGCGGCCAATCATGCGGTGCATCATCGCGGGCAGGTCGCGCTGCTGTTGCGGTGGCTCGGCCACACTCCCGACGACTTCGACATTCTCTTCTACTATGCAGAGAGGCATGGCGTTTCCGCGTGGTAGGTCAATCCTGTGCTGTTCTGTGGTCGGTATCTTGCGGAGGCGGGGTCACTCGAAACGGGACACGCGCGTAGATGTCCGCTAATTTCAGTTCGCAGCCGATGGCGTCCAGGGCAACGCGGCTCTCCAGTCCTGTGACCGCCGTATAGAACCATCCGTTCTCCTGGCGACGGTAGACTTCGATCAGCGGCTTGTCTTGTGAGATAAGCACGTAAGACTGTAGGGACTCCAGCGTCTGGTAGCACATCCATTTCTCACCGCGATCCGTTCTTTCCGTCGAGTCCGAAAGTACCTCGATAATGAGCGTCGGGTTGAGCAGAGACCGTATCCCTGCCATTTCCTCGTAATTCGGTTCGCTGCAAGTGACGACGACATCAGGATAATAATACTTGTCGCACTCCGGCACGCGCACGCGCAGGTCGCTGACGAACGGACGGCAGTCCTTACCTCGCAACTGGCCGTAGAGTTCTCCGTGTACGTTACTGGTGATGGTATTATGTTCCGGACTGGCCCCCGCCATCGCGACGACGATCCCGCCGTGATACTCACTTTTCGTCTCGGCCTTCTGTTCGCGCTCCAGATACTCCTGCGGTGTCAGGCGTGGCGGCTTTTCCGTCTCTGTCTTTGCATAGGCGACCACTGTCTCTTTCTCCTCTTCCAGCATCTGCGCCGACTTTCCTCGACACGGCTACACTACGACATACCTAACCATTGCGGAACGCCTCAGTGGTTGAAGAGGAACTCCTTGTCGGTCAGGACGGCCCAGAACAGGTCTTCCAGGATGGCGCGGCGGGCTTCGCGCTGCGCGGCAGGCGGGCCGTTTGTGGCGGGCGCGCTGTCGCGGAGCAGAGCCAGCGCCTTCGTCTGTTCAGCCTCGGTCGGGAGGCGGGAGAGCGCGGAGAGCATAAGCGTGCGTAATGCCTCTTCGTCGCTCGCCTGCCTGTCCAGCAGCCCATCTATCACACCGCCGGAGGCTTTCAGTTTCAGGTTCACCGTATCGCCGTTCGCCAGATGAAGCGCCTGCGCGATGGTCGGCTCCTGATGGCGCTCGCAGGAGCAGGTCTGCACGCGCTCCGGGCGACCGAAAGCGGTCAGGAAGTAGGAGGCGATCTGCGAATCGGGCAGTTGCAGCGCGCGATAGCCCTTCGGATAGCCCGTGAACTCCGTCGGCACGCCCGTCACCTGGGAGACGGCGTCCAGAATGACCTCGGCGGGCAGGCGACGGATGAGATAGCGCGCGTAGTAGCGGTCGTCCTTCTCGTTGCCGGGAACCGGATCGGAGGAGCGCTGATAGGTCTCGGAGAGCAGGATCGTGCGGATGAGCCGCTTCACGTCGTAGCCGTGCCGGACGAAATCCGCCGCCAGCGCATCGAGGAGTTCCTGATTGGAGGGCGGATTGGTCAGGCGCAGATCGTCCTCCGCCTCCACGAGACCGCGCCCCAGGAAGTTGCGCCAGACGCGGTTGACCAGCGCCTTCGCGAAGTAGGGGTTCTCCGGCGCGGTCAGCCAGTCGGCGAGAACCTGCCGCCGGTCGCGCGGATCATCCAGCGCCATCTCCGGGCCATCGAGCGGGCGCGGCGGCAGCGGCACGCCGAGACGCGGATGGGCGATATTGCCGTCCGTCGCCGACAGCGCCAACACCTCCCCACTCCGGTCGCCGTTCTTCAGGCGCACGCGCGCAAGCAGGTTCGCCATCTGATAGTAGTCGCGCTGCGTCCACTTCTCCAGCGGATGATTGTGACACCGGGCGCACTGTACCGACATCCCCAGGAACGCCTGCGTCGTCGTCTCCGTCAGGTCAATCGGGTCTTTATGCAGCACGTAGTAGCTGACCGCGCCGTTCTCCAGGTTGCTGCCCTGCGCCGTCAGAATCTCGCGGGCGAAGCGATCCCAGGGCTTGTTCTCCGCAACGCTCTGGCGTATCCACTGGTAGAAGGCGGTCATGGCGTTGCCGGACAGCTTGCGGCTGCTCACCAGCAGCAGATCGCACCACTTGTACGTCCAGTAGTCGGTGAACTCCGGGCGAGACAGCAGCGCCTCCACCAGCTTCGCGCGCTTGTCCGGCGACCTGTCCGCTGTGAACGCCTCGACCTCTTTTGCTGTGGGCAGGATACCGGCGGTATCCAGAAATGCGCGGCGGATAAAGGCACTGTCCGTGCAGCGCGGCGAGGGCGGCAGGCCGAGCGTCTCCAGTTTTTGGAGGGTCAGATCGTCAATGAAGTTGGCGCGCGGAGCCTGCGCGAAAGTCTCCGGCGCAGGCGCGTTCGGGAAGGGCGAGACGATACGGGCGAACGTGACCTTGCTGGAGAACCAGACGGTGATGGCCGCCTCGCCGCTCCCCATGACCTTCACGCGGCCCTCGTCATCTACCGTCGCGACCGTGCCATCGCTCGTGCCGAACTTGACCCAGCGTGTCACGTCCTCCGTATGCCCGTCCGAATAGTGGGCGCGCACGAGGATCTGCTGCGCGTCGCCGGGCCGGAGCGAGGCTAGCGCGGGAAAGACTTCCAGCGTCAGCAGGCGCGCGTCGTCGGGCTGCGGTCGCGGCGTTCCCGCCTTGATCCATCCGGCCAGGATCGCGTAGTCCGGCGATTTCGGCTGGATGCGCACGCCGCCGCCATGCGGGATCGTCATGGTCGGCTTGAGTAGCATCAGGCTGTGCGCCGGATCGCCACTCACCACGCGCCGTCCCATCGCCTGATGGGTCAGCACGGCGTAGTCGGCGTTCGGGTCGAAGCCGCGCAGGGTCAGCTTCAGTCCGCCTTTGCCCGCCGCCGCGCCGTGACACGCGCCGGAGTTGCAGCCCGCTTTCGTCATCATCGGCAGG
>DASRGL010000161.1:0-17740 GCA_035651115.1 Chthonomonadaceae bacterium | reverse complement strand
GGCGGGCCTGGAGCCGGAGTTGCTTGTAGTCGGTTTCGCTCAGTTCGATGGGTTCCACGGCGGACGTACCTCCGCGATGGAATACGAACAAGCAAGCGAACTGACTTCAGGCTGCAAGAACTTTTGACACCCTACTTAGCGATGTTAGCGGTCGTGCGTGATGCCGGTACTGCCGAAGCCCCCTTCGCCGCGCGCCGTGGTCTCCAACACCTCGGTCTCCACCAGCAAAGCGCGCGTCACCGGCGCAATGACCAGTTGGGCGATGCGGTCGCCGCGACGGAGGGTAAAGGGCGCTTCGCCCCAGTTGATGAGAATCACCTGGATGACGCCGCGATAGTCCGCATCAATCGTTCCCGGCGCGTTGACGATGCCGATGCCATGCCGCGCCGCCAGCCCGCTGCGGGCGCGCACCTGCGCCTCATAGCCGGAGGGCAGCGCGATTCGCAGGCCGGTCGAGACCAGGGCGCGCGCGCCCGGCGACAGGGTCAACGGCTGGTCGGCGGGAACCGCCGCGAACAGGTCCATTCCGGCGGCGTCCGGCGTGGCATAGATCGGCAAGGGTAAGTCCGCCGCCTCCGGCTCACGCCGAACAGCCACGCGGACCGGTTCGCTCTTGGTTTGACTCATGCGTCGAACTCAATGTTCCAGGGGCCGGAGGGCAGGTCGGTTACTTGCTCTCGGCGTCCGCCTCGCCTGCCTCCGGCTTCGGCTGCTTCAGGGGAATGCGGAACCAGAAGGTCGAGCCTTTGCCCACCTCGCTCTCGACCCAGATATGGCCCTTGTGCGCCAGCACCAGATTCTTTACCAGGAACAGCCCGATGCCGGTTCCCTTGATATTGCTGCCCGTCCCCTTGCGCTCGACCCGCTCGAACTTGCCGAACAGCTTCTTCTGCGCGGCCTCTGGAATGCCCAGACCCTGATCTTTCACGCCCAGCAGTACCGTCCCCTGATCGGCTTCCAGCCGTCCGATGATACGGACTTCGCCCCCTTCGGGCGAATATTTGATGGCGTTCGAGACCAGGTTTTGCAGGATGTTCTGAATTTTGTCCACGTCCGACTCGGCGACGATATGCTCCGGCTCGAAGTCAATGACCAGGGTATGCTTATCGGTCATGCCGCGCTGCGTATGCACGACCTCTTCCGCCGCCTCGCGCACGTCCACCTCCTCGAAGTTCATCTCGATGCCTTCCACGCCCTTCTTCTCGATGCGGGAGACATTGAGCAGGTCGTTGATGAGGCGGCTGAGGCGGTCAACGTTGGTCTCGATGATGCCGTAGAACTCGCGCCGGTCTTCGCGCGTGTACCACTCCTCGTTTTCGTCGTCCAGCAGCGTGCGGACGAAGCCCTTCATCGGCGTGAGCGGCGTGCGCAGTTCGTGCGAGACGATGGAGACGAACTCCGTCTTCATGCGCTCCAGGTTGCGAATGTCGGTGATGTCGTTGAAGATAATGACGGTTCCTATCAGCTGATTCGTATCATCATGCACCCCGGCGGCGTGAACCTGATAGATATACTCTTCGCCATACTGGTCCTGAATAGAGATCTCGTCCGGCGACCGGCGCTCCTCTTCTTCCTCTTCGGACTTGAGCGGCTCCGGGTTCTGCGCTTCGGCCAGCTTGCGGCGGATGATCTGCAGGCACTGCTCGTGCTGGACGATCTCCTCGAGCGGCTTCCCGATGGGGTCTACGCCCTTCTCCACGCCGAACATCGCGCGGGCCTGCGCGTTCATCTGCCCGATGCGCTCGTGCTGGTTGACCAGGATCAGGCCCGCCGTCAGGCTTTCGAGGGTATGGACGAGTTTCTGCCGCTCCTCATAGACCTCCTGGAACGCCTGCGCGTTGGCGATGACCGCCGCCGCGTTGCGGGAGAGGCGTTCGAGCAGCCGCACGTCTTCCTCGATGAACTCGCCGCTATAGCGTTTGTTGAAGCAGTGGAGGACGCCGATCATGATGCGGTCTACGATGCGGTTCTGGTCGTCGCGCTTCTCGATGAAGAGGGGAACGGTGACGCCGTTGCGGACGCGAAGCTGGCGGAAGAGGTCTTTTTCCTGAGGGAGAATCTCGTCGGTGTTGTGAAAGATGATCGGTTCTCCGGCGCGGAACACGGAACCGGAGAGGCTGGAGTCCATGTCTACCCGGAACTGCTTCACCTCGTCTTCGCTGATGCCAAAAGCAGGCGAGCGTGCGATGAGGTCTTCGGAATCCCGGTCGCGGATCATGATGACGCACTTCTCGGCCTGAAGGATCATGGCGATACGCTGGACGAGGCGTTTGAGGGTCTCCTCGAATTCGGTGATGGGAATCGCCGGATCGCCGACCACCTCCGGCACGGCGCCCGCCTTGTCGCGCTCCATCTCATCAATCTTCTGCCGGGCTGCCAGAAGCTCCTTACGCGCCTCGGACAACTCTTTTTGAAGCTGCTCTATCTGTTGTTGCAGACAAGCCTTGTCATCCATTGTCACTTGCCGTGTTCTCCCTGATCTTCCGAGGCGGGAACTCCCTTTGACTGAAGTCGGGGGTTCCTTCGATCTCTGGCCCTGATACTATCGCCGGGGGATATGCTGCCGCGTGGTAGCCCTTGTTTCTCTCCGGCACGGCAGAGAGCGTGCGCCGGGCGCAGCGCTTCCCCGGTCGCCTCAAAACGCTTCATTATATCATACCGCTCTTTGCAGCGTCAACCAGCGTATTCGCGTGGGGAAAGGGTTCCCTCCCCCATAAAAATCGGTTGCAACCCGGCAAAAGAAGAGTTGCAACCGAGAATAGACGCGCCTGTTGCGCCGCGCAAACGCAAACTCGCTGCAAGGACGCCGGAGCAGGCAGTAAGGTTCCTTCCCGTCGGCGCAGGCGCTACAGGAACCATCCGGGCGCGCACAGGCAGGAACCTTTGTTTTTGCGCCTGCGTCCTATGGCCGTAGGAGACCGGCAGAGTTCAGGCGAGGCTCCCGCCGGAAGGCTGCCATACCCGGCGCAACAGGTCACAGACTCTCCTTTTGCGGCTCGCGCAGGGGGATGAGGCGGCGGGCGAAGTCGAGTTCGCGAGGATGGTCGTAGCGCCCGGTGGCGTAGCGCCAGCGCGAAAGCGCGCGCAGCATGGCTTTGCCCCAGGCGGGCGTATGATAGTCCTGCGCTGTCGGGAAGCGGCAGGCCAGCACGCGGGCGAAATCCTGCACGCGCTGCCGCATCCGGGGCGAGAGCCAGGGCGCGTCCTGATGGCAGACGTAGGTGACCCACTGCGGCTGTGTCCACTCCTCCGGCGTCGTGGGCAGGGGGGGGCCGTCCGCGCCATAGGTCTTGAGTACCGGCAGCCGCGCGCCGGTCGTGTCGGCGCGGACGGCGGCGGGGTCGCGCTGCGGCGTCGGGCTGTAGAAGTAGAGGATGACTTCGCACTCCGGGTGAACCCGCTTGATCTGCTTGATGAACCCGAACGTCTTCTCGATCTCGCCTTCCGGGTCGTCCGGCCCGCCGAGGACGAAGGAGAACTCCGGAATGACGCCGTACTCGCGACAGCGCCGCGCCACCGCGAACGTATGCTCGACGCGCGTTCCCTTCTTCATGCCCGCAAGCACCGAATCGCTGGCCGCCTCCGCCCCGATATAGGCCATGCGCAGCCGGCTCCGGCGGATCAACTCCCACGTCTGCGCCGAGAATTTCGCCAGCGTATCCGCCCGCGCGTAGCACCACCAGGGCATCCCCATCTCCGCCAGGACTTCCAGCATCGGTACGCTCGTCTCTTCCCGGTCGAAAAAGTTGTTGTCGTAGAACTGCATGGCGTTCGCGCCATAGTCGTCGCGGAGTGTTTTCAGGGCTTCATACAGCCGATTAGGTTTGGGCAGGATCGTCTTGCCGTTGAACATGGAGACGACGCCGCAGAACGTGCAGTGGTAGCGGCAGCCGATGGCCGCCTGATGCACGCCCGTGCGCGTCCCCATAAAACTGGGCCGCAGATAGCGCCGGACATCGCCTGCGCGTTCGTAGGGGAACGGCGGAAAGTCGTCCGGGGAGTGGAAATGCCGTTCGGGGTTATGATGGATGCCGTATGCGTCTTTCCAGGTCAGGCCGCGAATGCCGATGAGCGCGGTCGGGTCGCAGGCGGAGGCGAAGAGCGTCGGCGGCCCGGCATCGGGCAGGCGTTCCAGCAGTTCTAAAAGCGTCTCCTCGCCCTGCCCGCGCACCACATAGTCCACATAAGGCGCGTTGATCGCCGCCTCGGTATACAGCGTGGGGAAGTAGCCGCCCCAGACAATCGGCACGTGCGGATAGGCGGCGCGGATGGCGGAGGCGATCTGAATGGCGGGCGCGACCTGCGGGCCGGGCATGACTGTTATCCCGACGACCGCGTTCTCGGCGGTGGCGAGCGCGTCCAGCGCGGTCTGCGCCGGGTCGGGGTCTACATTGCCGTCTATGATCCGGTAGGGGGTTTTCCCTTCCAGCACGGCTCCCAGCGCCAGCAGCGAGAGCGGCAGCCGCATACTGCGCTGCGAACAGATGCGCGGATTGATGAGCAGGACGAGTGGCGTGTTCATGGCTTATTTGGGCAGATGCGCCGCGTAGACGGTCAGGATGCCGTTGCCGAAATCGCGCTGCGCGACCGGCGTGGTCACCATGTTGACGGCCTGAAGCGCCGTGAGAAGGCCCGCCTCGTCGCCATCGGAAGAGAGGACGATCAGCGCGCGGCCCTCCGGGGTCAGCGCGGCGGGCAGCCCGGCGGCGAACCGTTCCAGCACATCGGTCGCGCGCCAGGCTTGATCGAGCGCATCCTTCGGCGTTCCCCGGAAAAAGGGCGGGTTGAACAGCACGAGATCGAACGTCTCGCCTTCCACCGGCGCGAACAGGTCGCCTTCCCGCGCCTCGATGCGGTCGTCTAGATGGTTCAGCAGGGCGTTGATGCGGGCGCAGCGCACCGCCTCCGGGTTGATGTCCACCGCCGTGACCCGGTAGCCGTGCCGCGCCGCGAAGACCGCCCCGACGCCCGAACCCGTTCCCATGTCGAGCGCGCGGCCCGTATCTCCGCCCGCCGGGACGCGCTTTGCCAGCGTCCGCACGAGCAGCGCGCTGCTCAGAAACACGGTCGGGTGGAAGACATCGGGCAGGACGAGCAGCGGCACGCCGTCCAGGCGTTCCAGGACGAGCCGCCGTAGCCTGCGCCGCCCGACCGCGCGCAGCGCCGGCAGGTAGGCGCACCGCATGAAAACTCGCTGCAGCGCGTTCATAAGGCGGACGCTACTCCTTCTGCACCACGAACAGCCGGGCCTCCATAAAGCGTCCCTCCGCTCGCGGCTGCGCGACCAGGCGGCGATACCGGGCGCGCTGGCGCATCAGCCGGGGAACGAACCGCGCCCGGACTTTGTAGCCGAGGGTCAGGGCGTTGGAGAGCCATAGGCCCAGGCTCCCTGCCGCGCCGTTTGGAAGGGCCGGGTTCTGCGCCTGTGTTTCCAGCGTGTCGGCGGAGAGGACACGGAAACCGGCCTCGCGCATGAGCCGAAGCCAGTCATCTACCGACCAGGCGCACTCCGCAGCGGCCCGCAGGCCGAAGTCGCGCAGGCACGCCGCATTGACCGCCTGTACCGTCTCTTCCGGCGTTCCGCGCTTCCAGACGGCTTCGTTGGCGACGTAGAGGCCGCCGGGCTTCAATACCCGATAGATCTCCGCCAGCAGAGCGCAGGCAACGGAGGCGTCCTGAAAGCCCAGCGCCGATTCCGTATAGACCCGGTCATACGCGGCTGCGGCAACCGGCAGGGGAGCGCCTATCTGCGCCTGATAGAGTTTCGACCGGCCCGCGCATCCTGTCAGACTCAGGCGCAGACGCGCCGCACGCAGCATCTCCGGGAGAATATCCAGTCCCTCTACGGAAACCGCGTGCTGATGCAGGATTCGCACCATCGTCTCCGCCGTGCCGCAGCCGATCTCCAGCACGCGGTTTCCGGCCTGCAAGTCCAGCGCGGCGATCAGCCGCTCGGTCGCCTGCCGCCCCGCCGGATGGATGTTCGTCGCCCCCATCTCCGCCAGATGAGAAAGAAATTCCAGGCTCATGGCCGCCAGACCTTCATCGCCGCGCGAACTCCAGCAGGCAGTGATCCGCCAGCCAGGGCAGCGGCGGCAGCGTCTCCATGCGGCGCTCCCAGGCGTTCAGACGCGCCAGCAGCCGTTCGTGCCGCGCCGCCCACGTTTCCGCATAAGAAGGCGGTACAAACGCACCGACTGCGTTCGCCCGCAGCAGCCGGAAAGAGGGCGCAAAGGCGCGGCGCATCGCGCGGATGGAAGGATAGCGGATGGTCAGGCCGCGCCACGCCGCGCCGCCGGGCTTCAGACGCCGCAACGCCTTACCCGGCTGCCGCTTCGCCAGATACCAGCCCCACTCCCACGGACAGAGCGGCCCCATGATGCAGAGCATCGCGATGCCGCCGGGTTGCAGGCAGGCTGCCAGTCCCTCCGCGACCTGCCCCATGTCTTCCACGCAGTTCAGCCCGCCGAAATTGGAGAGGACGCCGTCGAAGGCTCTCCACAGGGGTGGGGGGCCAACCTCCTCGATCCTCATGACCCGCGCCTCGATCCGGTCGGAAAGTCCTGCGCGTTCGGCTTTCTCCCGCGTGATCTGCACCATCGCGGGAGAAATATCGGTGGCGAGGACATAGATACCGCGCCGCGCCAGATGAACAGCGTCTTCGCCCGTGCCGCAGTTGAGTTCGAGAAGGCGGTCGCCGGGCTGGAAACGCGCCTCCAGCCGCCGCCAGACGGCCTGCCGCATCAGCGTGCCGATGCGGCTGTGCGTAAAGCTGTCGTCGTACCCGGCGGCCATCGCGTCGAACGGCGAAGCGGGCGGCGAGAGGCTGGCAGCGGGGAGGCTCATGCCTCGACCTCCGCAGAGGCCGCCAGGAGCGCGGCGCGGGCGGCTTCCGCTTCAGCCCGCTTGCGCGCGGCCTCGGCGGGGTCGGCGGCTTCCAGGCGGAAGGCGGCCACCTCGCTGCGCAGCCACCGGTCCGCGTGCTTGTAGTAGGCGCGGGAGTGGCGGCCCCGGATGGCGAAATCCCGGTCGGTCGCCGCCTCCCAGTCCTTCGTCAGTTCCAGCCGGTCTGCGACCTGATGGTAGTAGGGCGTGTTCTTGATGGGATAGGAGACCGTCGTAAAGAAGATGTCGGGGTTCGCCTCTTTGACGTGTTCGATGGTCGCTTCGATGTCCTCTACCGTCTCGCCCTCATAGCCCCACATCAGGAACATGCCGACCTGAATGCCGTGCCGCTGCGCCGCGCGTGTCGCCCACTGCACCTGCTCGGCGGTCACGCCGCGCTGCATCGCGTCGAGGATGCGCTGGCTGCCGCTCTCGGAGCCGATCCAGATACGGTAGCAGCCCATCTCCGCCAGCGTTTCCAGAACCTCCTCCTTCATCATCCGGTCGGCGCGGGAGATGGTCTCGAACGGCAGTTTCAGGCTGCGGCGCTTCAGTTCGGCGGCGTAGTTGTGGAGCCAGCCGTGATGGATGGTGAACACGTCGTCGGCGTACCAGACCTGATCGGGGCGATAGGTCTCCGCGATATGCTGCACCTCGTCCGCGCAGTCGAGATAGCTGCGGCGGCGATGGCTGAAGCCGAAGACGGCGTGCGAACACCATCGGCATTTGTAGGGGCAGCCGCGCGCCGTGATCAGGTTGACGCTGCCCATGCCGTGATGCTCGCGCCAGATACGCACGTACTCCGGGATGTCCACCTGCGCGCGATCCGGCCAGGGCAGGCTATCCAGGTCGGCGATCTGCGGGCGGGCGGGCGTCTCGATAAGCTGTCCTGCTTCATCGCGAAACCAGATTCCAGCCACGTCGCGCAGGCGGTGCGGCCCTCGGTCTCTTAGTGCGGGCAGCAGTTCGGCCAGCGCCTCCTCGCCCTCCCCGATGACGACGACATCCGCGCCGCGCGCCAGGTATTCGGCGGGATAGTTGGCCGACTCCGGCCCGCCGAGAACGACCGTCCAGCCGTAGCGTTTCGCGTGCCGGACGATGTCGAGGACGTTCGCGCGGGTCATCAGGTTGGTATAGATGCCGAGAACGCCGCCCGGTTCCGTCGCCAGCCGCGCCAGCAGTTCGGGCCGACAGCCGAGCGTGCTGTCGTAGAGGCCGACCGAGAACCCGGCCCGCTTGAGATAGGCGGACAGGTAGAGCAGGCCGAGCGGCGGATAGGGCTTCATGATCTGCCGCTCTTTCTCGTCCTCGTAGAGATAGTAGCCGTGTGTCAGCAGTATGTCAGGCATGGCGCGATTCCTTGACCCACCCCCCGTCCCCACTGCAAGGGTCGTCTGATTCCGAAACGATTCGGGACGGCCCTTGCGACCCCGGTCGCTCGTTCCTCGCTGGGGAGGGGGAGCAACGGCGCAAGCGTGTCCGTTTGGCTCCCTTCTCCCTTCGAGGGAGAAGGGTTGGGGATGAGGGTGAATGTGGATGTTTCGCTCCCCTCTCCCTGTGGGGGAGGGGCCGGGGGAGGGGGCGCCTTCTTCCCGATGATGCCGCAGCAGCGGGCGCAGGCGGGCAGCGTGCCTCCGGCAGCCTGTAAGGTCTTGCGAAACGCCACGAAGCGCGGGCTGTTCCAGAGTTCGACGAGCGGCGTCTCCCGCACATTGCCGACCGGCACGTTGTAGCAGCGCCCGTGCGAAGGGATCACCGTGCCGTCCGTCTTGACCATCAGCATCTTCCAAGGGTCGGTACACTGCCGCCCGCCGACAAAGACGTTCGGCTCCCGATAGTAGGTCTCCAGCCGAATGGGGTCGGCGCTGTCCGGGACGATAGAGAGCGCCGGAAAATCGGGGCCGCGCGCGGCGGCGTAGGCGCGCACGCGCGCCAACTCTGCGGCAATCGCCGCCGTATCGAAATCCGCCGGTTCCATCGCGCCCAGGTTCGAGCGCACGACCGCCAACTCCCCGCCGTACCGCGCGTTGTGCGCCGCCGCCATCGCCTCCGTGATGAAGTTCATCTGCGAGATATTGATATGATCCGGGCGCAGCGGCTCGACCTGCCGGAGGAACTCCAGGATGTGGCCGTAGTTTTCGTCCGTGATGGTGAACGAGAGGTTCAGGGTCGGATAGAGCGTGTTGCGCCGCCGCTTGGCGGCGTTCAGCATCTCGATGCCCTGATACAACTTCTGGAACGTTTCGCGCCCGCCGCGTATCCGGTTATGCACGGCCTCCGGCCCGTCAATGGAGATACACAGGTCGTCCAGTCCGATCTCGACCAGCGATTCGGCCACCCGCGCAAGCGTCGTGCCGTTGCTCGTCACGGTGCAGTAGAAGCCTGCCGTGACGATGGTACGCACGAAGTCGAGCAGGCGCGGATGGATCAGCGGCTCCGTGAAGGCCAGCCCGAAGCGCGGGCGCGGATGGAAGTCGCCCGCCTGCCGCACGATCTCCTGCAGCAGTTCCATCGGCATGTTCTGCGGATGCTCGCCGATGAGATTGGCCCAGAAGACCGTATCCCGCGCGCCCAGCCCGACATCGCACATCTTGCACTTCAGATTGCAGACATTGTTGATGCCGAGAATGACCCATTTCGGCGGCACGGGGCAGTAGCCGCTCGCGTTGATCCATTCGAGACCGGGCGAGCCGTTCGGAGCGTTCTGCGGCTGCGACAGAGTGACGGCTTCCATCGCTCAGTTCCATTCCTTGCTCAGGTCGGGCCGGGCCAGATGGCCGTTGCGCTTGACGGCCACCGTCGGCCTGGCGCTGCGCTGCTCGGCTTCCAGGCGGCCCAGTTCCATCCAGTCCGTATCGAGTTGGTCGAGCAGAGCCAGCGTCTCCGCGTCCGGCGGCCCGGCGACAAGCCGCTGCCGCAGTTCCAGATCGCGATGCAGCAGGTCGTGCAGATGCCGGTAGAACGAGGACTGATAGGTTCCCTGGAACATCATCGCCAGGTCGTTGCTGTCCACCCAGTTCGTTTTCAGGCCAAGCTGTCCCTGCACCATCTCATAGAACTTCGTGCCGGGCAGGGGATAGCTGACGCTGACGCCGATGTTGTCCGGCAGGGTGTCGCGCACCATCTGCACGGTCGCCATGATGTCGTCGAACGTCTCGCCGGGATAGCCGAACTGAATGAAGAAGCTGGCCTTGATGCCCGCCGCTTTCAGCCGCGCCCGCGCGGTAGCGATCTCGGCGACCTCCGTTCCCTTGTCCATGGCATCGAGAATCTTCTGGCTGCCGCTCTCCGCGCCCATCCAGACCTCGACGCAGCCCGCCTCCGCCAGCCCCGCGACGGCCTTCTCGGTCATCAGGTCCACGCGCGACTGGATGGTGAAAGGGATCACGGCGTCGCGCGCGGTCACTTCCTGCGCGAACTCCGCCACCCACTTGGGGCGCAGGCCGAAGATGTCGTCGGCGAACCAGAGATGATCGGGCCGCAGCGTCCGCTTGACAAGCGCCATCTCTTCCGCGACATTGGCAGGGGAGCGCATGGCGTAACGCTGCCCCCAGATCGGCTTGGCGCACCAGTTGCAGTGGAAGGGGCAGCCGCGCGTCGTGACCATGTTCAGGCTGAAATGGCCGTGCGCCTCGTTCCAGACAGCGCGATAGCGTTCGGCGTCGAGCAGGTCCCAGGCGGGGAACGGCAGCGTGTCGAGGCGGCGTTCCGGCTCCCGTTTGGCCGTGTGGCGGATGCCATCGAGGGCGGTGCAGTCCGGCAGGGCCAGTCCCGCGATCTCCGTCACGGGTCGGGCCGACCGGCCCGTGAGCGTGTCCAGCAGTTCGCGCAGGGTATGGTCGGCCTCGCCGAGGAGCGCGTACTGGACGCCGTGCGGGAAGTAGAGTTCCGGGTGGTCGGTCACATCCGGGCTGGCGGCGAGGACGGTCGCGCCGTGGGAACGGGCCATCTTGCTCATGCACTGCGCGGCCTGGCGCATCCGGCTGAGGCACATCTTGATGAGAAAGTTGAAACTGTCTTCGTAGAGCGCGACAAAACGGGGGCGATAGGTCTCCAGCGCCTCTTCGAACTCATGCTCCCCCTCGGAGAGCATGGCATCGAACAGCGCCACCGAATAGCCCGCGCTCCGCAGATAGGCGGCGGCGTAGAGCGTCGCCAGAGGCGGATAGGGCTTGCGCTTTGCGCTCTGTTTGGAGTCGTATTTCAAAAAGTACGAATGCGCCAGCAGAATATCCACCATAATTCGGAACACCTTCTCCTCTGTAAAACCCAACAGTGGCAGTTGAAACTGCGCCGGGAAAGTTCTGAACTGTGATTGTCTGAACTATGATTAGAATGATTAACGGATAGACTATGATTACGTTCTGATCCAATCTTAGTCTATCCCATAATCCCATAAATCATAGTTCAGAACTTTCCACGAACTCATTCGCCAGGCAAGGAACTGCGCCTCTGCTCGCGCATACTGCTGAATACGGCGGGATTGCGGCGGGAGAGGTCGGCTGCTCGGCCAGGGGGAAGAAAAAGCGCGGAGCCGCTTTCGGTGTCTCGCGTCGTATGGAGTCTCAGCCCGCCTGCTCCCGACTCTAATCTACTCCGATTCCGGCGATTTGTCACGCGGGGGCGGGCGATTTTTTCGCCCGCGCGCGCGATCTCGCGCCTATCTCCGCGTAAAGCGACTCGTACTGTCTGGCTGTCCATTCGGCGTCGTGCGCGCGGGCGAAATCGAGGGCGCGTTCTCCCAGCGCGATACGGCAGGCATTGTCATGGAGCAGGGCCAGCGTGACCTGCGCCAGCGTTGCGTCATCGCCCACCGGCACGGCGGCAGCGGCCTCCGGCGCGAGGTCGTCTATGTGGCCGACCGCCGTTCCCACTGTCGCCACGCCGCACGCTGCCGCCTCCAGAAAGACGAGGGGGCCGGCCTCATGCCGGGAGCTATGCAGCAACAGATGAGAACGCTGCAAAAAGCGGGCCACCACAGCGCTGGGCTGAAATCCATGAAACGTGGCCGCTTCCGCCAGGCCCAGAGTATGCGCGAGGCGCTGCGTCTCGCCTTCCAGCGTATCCGTGCCGATGATGTCCAGATGCACGGCGGGTTCGGCGGCGCGGATACGCTGGAAGGCGCGAAGGAGGGTGGGCTGATCCTTGACCCGGTTGAGACTGGCGACGTGCAGCAGCCGCCAGGGCGGGCCGGGCGGCGGCACCATCGGCGGCTTGAAGCAGCCTGTATCCACGCCGAGCGGGATCACGCGGTGGACGGCGCGGCGCGGTTCCAGCAGGCGGCGCATATAGCGGCTGGCGACCGTGATGGTCTGCGCCAGGCGCAGCGTCGTTCCGATGACCAGGCGGCTGTTGCGGCTCAGCTGCCCGCCATAGCCGACTTCCGGCAGAGCGACCAGTTCCCCGCCCGCCGCCGTCACCACGTTGGGAATGCGTCCCATCCGCCCGGCCAGCGCCGCGACCAGGCCGCTCTCGCCGAGCCAGAGGCCGTGCAGCACGTCGAAACGACCGCGACGGTGTTCCTGCTGCAGGGCGCGCAGGGCGCAGGCGATCTGCCGGGGCGTGCGCCATGAGTCCGGGCGATAGCCGATATTGTGGATCGTCGCGCCGAGCAGGGGGTAGTCCTGCGGCTGCGGATACTGATGTAGCGTGTAGACGTGGACTTCGTGGCGGCGGGCCAGGCGCTCGACCAGCCAGAGGAACGCAGGGATGACGCGCTCCTGCCCGCTTCTATCGAATCCGCCCGGCGTCACCAGACCGATCTTCATAATGAGCCGCGCCTTTCCTCAGCATAGATCAGGCGTTCCGTTCCTTCGGTCTGCCGCAGCAGTTCCTCGGCCTGCGCCACGACGAACTCCGGCGTGTACCGTGTCAGGCAGCGCGTATCGCCGAACCGGCACTCTAGCTGCATACAGGCTCCGCAGGGCAGATCGCCGGAGTGCAGGCAGCGGGAGTGGCTGCCCTGCGGCGCCGACCAGACGTGCGGGCTGGAACCAAAGAGCGCCAGCGTCGGGATACCGGAGACCCAGGCAAAATGCATCAGTCCGCAGTCTTCGGTGAGGACGAGCCGCGCGCGCTGCACGATGGCGAGCGCCTGCGCCGCCGTCGTCTTCCCCACGAGATCGAGCAGGCAGCCGCCGAGACTCTCCGCCAGCGCCTCCGCTTGCGGCTGCATCGCCGGCAGGCCCAGAATCGCGAACTGCGCGTCGTGCCGCTGCTGCCAGAGCCGGGCGAAGGCGGCGTAGTTCTCCAACGGCCAGTTCCGCGACGGGCAGAAGGCTGCCGGACTCAGGATAATCAGATCGCGGTCCGCATCCCAGCCCGCTTGCCGCAGAAGGGGAGTTCCTGCCTCCGGCTCCTTGAGCGTCAGGCGGGCCTCCACGCGCGCCAGCGGGAAACCGGCTGCGTCTATGGTGCGGCGTGTGCGCTCGCCCGCGCTGACCGGCGCGTACCGGTCGAACTCGCTCCAGGCCGCAGGGCGCAGGCCCTGGCGTACCAACCGGCTGACCCGATTGTTCTGAAGGTCGAGAACGGCGTCGTAGCGCCGTCCGCGCAGCGCCGGGAGCCAGCGCAGGGCGTGCAGCAGTTGCCGCTTTGTGCTGCGGCCTCCGCCGAGGCGGTAGACCTGACGGAACAGCGCGACGCCATCGGGAACGCCGGCGGCCTCCTCGCGTGTGAGCAGGTCTATCTCCACGCCGGGCAGCGAGTCTCGGAGTGCCTGAAGGTAGGGCAGCGTGATGACGACATCGCCGATGGCTTGCAGGCGGATGGCGAGGAGGCGCTGCGGCGGCTCGCGTAGCTCCCAGGGCTTCGCGCGGGTCTGCAGGTAGACGCGGTTCATCCCGTCTCTATCCAGCGGCGGAGCGCGCCCACCGCCGCGTCCAGGTCGGTTCCCATTGCGAGATGCGCCAGGCGTCCGGCCAGCAGCCGTTCCGTCGCGGCCTCCATCGCCTGCCGGTCGAGCGGCGGATCGCCCGCGAAGTGGGTGAGCGTTCTGCAGAGGACGTTCGGGTCGGCAGGCCGAAGGCGCGAGGCCGCGTCTTCGGCGCGTCCGAGCGAACAGACGCCCCAGACCGGCATTTTGGGGACCGCTGCGCCGGGCCGGACGCGATTGACCGCGACGCGCAGCTTCGTCTCCCCGTTGATCTTCTGAATCCGCTCTGCGTTCTCCAGCTCCGGGAAGAAGCGAACGGCGTCCGGCAGCAGATGCAGCGACCAGGGCCAGCCCCAGACCGTGACCGTCTCGCCTCCCGGCTCCGCATAGACGATGTCCTCCGCCAGCAGGCCGAAGCCCGCGCGCAGGCAGGCATAGGCCAGCGTGGATTTTCCCGCGCCGCTGCCGCCTGTCAGCAGCACGCAGCGTCCCTGATGCACCAGCCCGGCGGCATGAAGCGGGGCCGGGCGCTCGCAGCAGACCAGATAGAGGCCGAGACACTCCAGGGTCAGCATCGTTGCCAGCGCCGGATTCGCCAGCAGGCCCGGCGTGAGGAAGGCGGCCCCGAAGCCTGCGGTGGCATCGGCAAAACCCAGGCTGCCACCGAGGGAGACCATCAGGATTGCGCCCTGCATCCGCACGAGAGGAACGGAGGCAGCGTCAGGCGTTTCCTCCGGCGCGTCGTGCAGGTAGAGGCACAGCCGTTTGCGCTGCGTGGACTCCGCCTCCACCGCGCGCCAGTCCCCATAAAACGCCTCGGCCAGTTCCGCGATGCGCGGCGCGTTGGTCTGCACCTCCAGCGGGACGCCCAGCACGTTGTAACAGGCGGCCAGCGGCGTCGGCGCGTGCCGCCAGAGCGCGTCCGGCGCAGGCTGATAGGCGAATCCGTTGATTTCGCTCCATTCGGAAGGCATCTGCTTCTCTGCTTCCACCCTCACCCCCGGCCCCTCTCCCACGCTGTTTCAGGGGCGGACAGGTGGACAATCTGCTCGGTCGCAATGGAATGAATTCCTTCGCTCTGTGGCGTTCCGCCCAGTGTCCTGCGGACACGCACCCACTCTAGGTCTGCACCGTGTCCGCAGGACACTGAGCCGCAGGCTACCCAGCGAAGGAATTCATTCCCTCGATAATAGCCCTGTCCGTCCCTAAACCCACGCTGTGGGCGAGGGGCCGGGGGTGAGGGCTTTCAGAAACTCAGCGCGGCCAGCAGCGCCGTGCCGCTCACGCCGTGATCCCTCTGTTGATACTCCGCGACCAGCTTCAGGTTCTGGACGGGATAGAAGCGCAGGCTGATCGTTTTGGCGTCTGCGTAGGCGCGGTTCCCATTGATCTCGGTCGTCTGCACGTCCCAGCGCGCGGCCAGCCCCAGCCAGGGCAGCAGCATCTTATCCACCTCGAAAAAGCCGCTTCGCAGGAAGCCTCGCCGCCCGTTGCCGCGCGGATCGCGATTCTCGCCGTAGAGCGCCATCAGGTAGAACTGAAACCCTCGCCAGTGCAGCGTGGCGTCCAGGCCGTAACGCTGCCCGCGATCCATCGTCTTAGGGTCGTTCGGGTTGCGCGGCGGCTCGGTCAGATAGAAGAAGAGGCCGACATTGCGCGCCAGGTCTCTATTCGAGAGCCGGACGAACAGATCGCGGAACTCGCCGAAGAACTGGCGGTGGCCGACCAGGTTGCCGGAGGCCAGCAGCGCGGGCGCTCCGTAGGCGACATACCAGCGCGCCTTATCGTAGAGCAGGCCGCTGAACTGCACGCCGCGCATCGCAGAGCCGATCCGCACATCGTTGCCCTGCAATGCCGCCCCGAAGAGCAGCGGGCCGAACACGGTCGAGAGATGCGTCACCGGGCTGTAGCTGTACGGCAGCTCGAACTGCCCGATCTTGAACAGGACTTTGTTGCGCTCGTCCAAGACCTGCTGCACCCAGACCTCATACGAGGGAAATTCGAGGGGATTGTCGTCTATCCAGAGCGAATGATGAATATAGAACGCGGTCGAGCGCGTCAGCAGTCCCCCTGCCAGAAGCTGCGTGTCGGTATATTGTGACACATTGGGGCGCGGGCTGAAACGCTGATAGGTCGGCACGATCTGCGCCGCCAGCGGGATCGTCTTCTGCCAGGCGAGCGGGGCCGACTTCTCCGCGCCGGGAATGCGAAAGTTGTTCGCCTTGAACGCCAGCCCGAAGCTGTTCAGGCGGGGAAACCCACTGTGGCAGGTCTGGCATGAGAGATTGTAAGTGCGGGCGAAGAAGGGCGTGGCCTCGGCGCGGAGGGCCAGCGTGAGCAGCAGGACGAGACAGGCCGGAAGGCCGGAACGTCGCATCGGGTCAGTGACTCCTTTCAACCGGCAGCCGAACCGAGCGTTCGTACTCTCCTTCGGGCAGCGCGGTGCGCGACTGCGGCCTTATCCGGCGCAGCAGCGCGCGTCCCTGGCGCAGCAGCAGATGGAACGGGCGAAGGAGATAGTACAGGGCGATCCGTGACGGCGGCTGCGCGCCGTAGATACGCTGCATGGCAGGCACGGGCGGAAAGAGAATGTGCCAGGCGGTCGCAAGGCGTTCCCAACCATTCGACGCGCGGCGCAGCCGTTCCAGGTTCTCCGCGCTCTGATCTTTCTGCGCGGCCTGGAAGATGTGCGCCGGCGTCAGGCGTGGGCCGGAACGCCCCGCGTCCGTCTCACGGCGCAGACGATGCAGCGTCGCGGCAGGCGCTTCTGCGCCGAACTCGCTCTGCGCGAGATCCAGCAGGAGATAGGTATCGTTCCCCGCTTCATAGCGGTCGGCGAGCGCGATGACCCGCTCCCAGTCTATCTGTTCCCGATAGGTCGCAATGACCCGCGCCATATCCAGTCCGAAGAGCAGTTTGCGGAAGATATGCGTGGCGGCGTGCGCGGCCAGGTGGACGATCTGCGCCTCCGGCGACGGAACGCGCATCGGCGTGCCGTCGGGCAGCGCGGCGGCCTGTGAACCCTCCCAGAAAGGAGCCAGGTCTACGTCGCGCATGAAGCCGTTCGCCCGCAGGAACAGTCCCCGGTGGAGTTCCAGCGAGACCTCATGCCGGTGGCGGATCAGCAGTTCCGGGGTGAGCATCGGATCGTACTCGTGGGGAACCGTGTCGGTCAGGATGTCCTCCGGGCAGGTGGCGATAAACGCCTCATGGTGCTGCCAGGGGTGCGCGGCGATGGCGTCCCGGACAAAGCCGCACTGCGCCGCGATCTCTCCTGCCGCCTCATAGTCCGCCTCCTCCACCAGAATATCTATGTCCGCGAAGTTGCGCAGCGCGGGGTCGGGATAGACCGTCAGCGCCAGGCCGACGCCCTTAAGGACGAGGCAGCCAATAGAGGCCGCTTCCAGAGCGCGCAGCAGGCGGGCCGTCTCGCGAAATAGAACCCGGTTGCGCAACGCGATGCCCCGGCCCATTCGCGCAAAGCAGGCGGCGAACTCAGCGGGAATACGTGGATCGTTCGTGAAAGCGTTCAGATGCCGCGCGACGTGCGGCATCACCCCATGCCGCACGCTTGCCAGGGCCAGGGCTTTCCAGTCGAGATCCGGCGCGGAGAGGGCGAGGTCTACGGCGCGGCGCGCCGCCTCGTCGTGCTGAGAGACGGCACATGCGCGCAGCAGATTTTCGTGCGGCAGTAGATGGGGATCGGGCTGGAATGTCATGGCGTTTCTCTACGGTCGGCTTTCACGAGAATATACTATATAGGCCGGGGTTTGTCACGCGGGCAATACGTCTGAACTGGGATTTATCGGATTAAAGGATGGACTAGGATGAAGCCGGATCTAATATCAACTCCGGTGGAAGCGTCATTATTTAGAAATCCTGGGCCACCAGTGGAAGAGCGTGCGTCCGCGCACTTCTTCCGTCATCGTTGAAAGCGTTTCGCACCGAGCCACCTGAACCGCTTCCAAGTCCGCAAGCGTC
>DASRGL010000160.1:0-2452 GCA_035651115.1 Chthonomonadaceae bacterium | reverse complement strand
ACCCGCCGCAGCAGCAGATCGCTCTTGCCGATATAGAGGCGCGACTCGGTCGTTTCTAGCTGGGACGCGACGCGCAGCGCCACCACCTCCGTCGGCACGCCGCGCACGCTGGCCGTTCCCTCGTAGCGCGCGCTGTCCACGCGGTCTTTCAGGTCGGCGAAGGGATTCACCCCCAGCAGCATCAGCAGTTCCAGGCTGCCGCTGTTGAGGCTGGGCATCCGCGCGAAATCCCGCAGGCGGGCCGGGGCCTTTTCCTGCGTATAGCCGTTGCGCTCCTGCGTATACGTCCAGAACGTCTTGCCATCGCTGACCCACTGGGAAATCATCATCCGATTGGTCGCCGGATGGAACTGACGCAACTCCATCAGCAGATGGTTGGGCCGCTCCATCAGCAGCCGCAGTCGCCGCCGGTCTTCTTTCTCTTCGGTCGGCGGAGGCGTGCTGCCGGGCGGCGCATTGGGCGGGGGCAGCGGCGTCATCGCCGAGTAGAAGATGGTCTCCTGGCTAAGGGCAGGCAGTTGCGCGTAAGTCTCCGCCATCTGTTGAAGCAGTTGGAGGGCGCGCGGCTCGAATTCGGGGCGCGGCGCTTCGATAGGCTGCTGCGCTTGCACCGGGGACATTAACAGGCACGCCAGCGCCCCGGCCAGCATCGCTCCTCCCAGACTGTGTCTCCGCATCCCTGTCTCTCTCCCTGATGCCACTGCCCGGTGGGTGCGGTTTGCGGCTGCGCCTTCTCTTTCGCACCGGCGGGCGGCGTGAAGGTGAAATCGGCGTCGGCCAGGCGCGGATTGGCCTCCACCTGCGTGTATTCGGCCTCGACTGTCGCGGCGACCTCCTCCTCCAGAAACGGGCTGCTGTGGCCGGGTTCGGGCGTGATGCGCAGCGTGAAACCGCGCAGCAAGCCCTCCTTCGGATCGAGGCGGTAGCGCAGGACCCGCTTG
Organism: Chthonomonadaceae bacterium; assembly: GCA_035651115.1. Taxonomy (GTDB): domain Bacteria; phylum Armatimonadota; class Chthonomonadetes; order Chthonomonadales; family Chthonomonadaceae; genus DASRGL01. The sequence continues at coordinate 1,511 of DASRGL010000160.1, read as the reverse complement.
ACGCCCTCCTGCTGGATGTCCAGTCGCAGCGTGTCCAGCCGTTCCGCGCCGCGCTGCTCGAAACCGGCGACCGTATGGACGACTCCCTGCTTCTCCAGCGCGGCGAAAGGGTCGGAATCCCGCAGCAGCAGGTCGAACTCCGGGCCGCGCAGAGAGTTCGCCAGTACCAGCTTGTCCAGGCGCGCGGGCGCTTTGACACGCTGGAACTCGTTGCGGGCGCTGTTGTAGAAGGTGAGCGTCCTGCCGTCGCAGGCCCAGATCAGATGCCAGCGGCCCGGCTGCGCGAGGTTCGGATACTCGATATCGAGATAGAGGCGATTCGGGCGGCGAAACCGCATCGTAATCTCGATGACCGGCGCGTTGGTCGGCGTGCTTTTCCACTGGCGCTGCGTCACTCTGGCCCGATAGGAGCGCAGGCCGCGATAGGCCCGAACCATTCGCTCGCGCAGGGTCGTCGCCGCCGGGTCCTGCGCCAGGAGCGCAGGCGTCTCCGGTGTGTTCGGCACGCTCTGGCCGCGCATCGGCGAAGCCGCCAGCAGGCAGAGGACAGCCGCCATCGCGAGAGAGATTCTATACCTGTAAGACGGGCCGAGGAGGGCAGAAACGCGATTCAGAGTGCCTGACCGAACCCCACCCCGGCCCTCCCCTTCGTAAGGGGAGGGAGCAGTCCTCCTCTTTACGAAGGAGGAAGCCAACAACTGAATTCCCCTCCTTACGAAGGAGGAAGCCAATAACTGAATTCCCCTCCTTACGAAGGAGGGGTTAGGGGAGGTCATATCCGGCGCTCTAAGGGTTCCAGAGGACATCGGACACACCGTTGCGCTGATTGGCGACCCGCGCCAGCACGAACAGCAGGTCGGAGAGGCGGTTGAGATAGCGCAGCGTCTCCGGGTTCAGCGGCGTGGCCTCGGCCTCTTCCAGCGTCCGGTTCAGAGCGACGCAGCGCCGCTCCGCCCGCCGACAGACCACGCGCGCGACATGCAGCGCCGCCGCCAGAGGATGACCACCCGGCAGAAGGAACTGCCGCAGGGGAGGCAGTTCCGTCTCAAAGCGGTCAATCCAGGCTTCCAACTGCGCCGTCCGTTCGGAGCCGAGGCGCGTGACGACAATCCGCCCCTTATGGGTGTCTCCCTCTTCGGGAGTGGCGAGATCGGCCCCGACAGACAGCAGATCGCTCTGCAAGACGGACAACAGCGACTCGATCTCCGCGTCCGGCCCCTGCGCGCGGGCCATGCCGAGGAAGGCGTTCAGTTCGTCTACGGAACCATACGCCTCGACGCGCAGATCGTCCTTGCGAACGCGCTGCCCGCCGAACAGCCCGGTCTCGCCGGTGTCGCCGGTGCGCGTATAGATGCGAAGAGACATAGCCCGATCACTTATCTTGGAAGAAATCGGCGTTGATAGAGATGTAGTGTTCCCACTGCTTCGGCACATCGCTATCGGCGAAGATGGCGGTGACCGGGCATTCCGGCTCGCACAGGCCGCAGTCAATGCACTCGTCCGGGTTGATA
>DASRGL010000159.1:0-13393 GCA_035651115.1 Chthonomonadaceae bacterium | reverse complement strand
AGGCCCGGCGTAGTCGCCTCGTCCCATTCGACAAAAGTGAAGTGGCGGATCGCGCTCGCCAGATGGCAGGCTGCGTAGTTGCCGTAGTGTCCGCCGTAATGATGCGGGGCGGAGCGCGCGCCCCAATCATCCAACTGCCATCCAGTTCTCAGCCAGCGCGTAAAGCCGTGCGAGAAGATGTCGAACTGAATCACGTCCACCAGGCCATCCCGCGCCCAGTCGAGCAGACGCGGATGAGCCGCCCCCTCCCCATCGGCGATAAGAACCGGCAGCTTCTCTTTCTCCAGCCACTCCTTGAGATCGCGATAGAGTACCGGGTCTTCGTGGAACGCCTCCTCCATCCAGAACACGCCGCAGTCCGCCGTCTCCGCCAGCACGCGCTTGGTCAGGTTCAGATTGTAGCCATTGTTCGCATCCAGCAGGAGCGGCGGCTGCGGCCCGACCGCCGCGCGCACCGCCCGGATGATGGCGATGTCCCGCCGCGTCCCCTCTTCCAGAGGCAGATGCCGCGCGCCGCGCCCCACCTTGATCTTGAACGCTCGATGCCCGCGCTCATAGCCTTCCCGCGCCTCCGCCGCCATCAGGTTCGCCGCATCCGCCTCGGAAGTCAGGTGCAGGTCATCGAAGTAGAGCGACGTGTCGTAACAAGGCGCGCGAAAAGGAGCCGGAGCCGTCACGCCCGCCATCTGCGCCGCCAGCGCATAGACCGGCAGGCCCGCGCGCTTCCCCGCTAAATCCCAGAGTGGGTACTCGAACGCGCGCCACGCCTCCGCGACTCCTGTATCCGCCGTGAAAGCCTCCTCGAATCGGACGCCGAGCAGCGCAGATGCCTGTTCGGGCTGACAGTGGCAGGCTCCGAAGCCGGTCGAGCCGTCTTCCATCGTGATGCGAGCGATAGGGAGACCGATCTTGATGCCATGCTCTCCCAGGCGTGCGTTGCTGCCTGCGTTGCGGGGACGCTTACCTTCCAGCCTGCCCCCTTCGATACGCACGATGCGCGGGTTGTCCAAAGGCGTGGTCTCCTACTCTTTTCTGCCGTGCGCCAGGCGTTGATGCGCCTTCGCAAAGTCGCCTGCCGCCAGCGCGCCGATGATAGAAAGCTCTCCGGCCAGCGCCAGCGCAGCGCAGACCTCGGCCAACGCCTGCGCCTTGCCCGGCCCCGCCAGTCCGAGAATATCCAGGCACGCCTGCTGACTCGGCAGGCCCGTGCCACCGCCGACCGTCCCGACAATGAGATTGGGCAGCGTGACGGAGGCATACAGCGCGCCCTCCTCCATGACTTCCAGGCGCGTCACGCCGACGGCGGACTCGGCGACGCAGGCGGCGTCCTGCCCGCAGGCGATACAGAGCGCGGCGAGTCCGTTGGCGTAGTGGCCCTGCACGCCGATGGTGCCGCTCAGCACGCCGCCGATAGCCGACATCCGCCAGTAGTTGACCATCTGCTCCGGCGTCGTATGCAGCCTGCGGGAGACGAGTTTTGCAGGCAGGGTCGCCTCGGCGGTCACCTTCTTGCCGCGCACGGAGAGAAAGGACTGCGCGCTGGCCTTCTTGTCGCCGGAAAGATTGGCCTCCTGGAAAAAGTATTGCGGCGTAATCGGCGCGTTTGCGGTAATATAGTCACAGATGGCCTCCGTCGCCAGCGTCACCATGTTCTGCCCGGCGGCATCGCCCGTCGTGAACTCGAAGACGAGATAGACGTGGTTGCCCTCGACGGTCAGCCGCATGTCGTGCAGCTTGCCGTAGCGCGTGGTGGATTCGGCCCGTTCGCGGAAGGCGTCGAGTTGGGAGACGGCCCAGACGACGAACTGCCCGGCTTCCTGGAGATCGCGGAAGGCAACACCGGGGGCGCGCTGCACGCCCTCGTTGAGCAGCGCCGCCGTGCAGCCGCCCACCTCGCTGAGAACCTGCGCGCCCCGGCTGTAGGAGGCGACCAGCGCCGCTTCCGTCGTGGCAAGCGGCACATAGTAGTCGCCCTGCGCGACGAGGCCGTTGACGCGCAGCGGCCCGGCCAGCCCGACCGGCACTTTGACCGTGCCGATGAAGTTCTCGATATTGCTCTGGTAGCGTTCGATCTGCGCTTGTGTCTAGCGAAAAGTACAGCGTCGCCGGGTACTGAAAGTACCCGGCTGGTGGGCCTGACGGCCCACCGTCCTTCGGACGGAACTGCTTTTTGCGTCCGCGAGGACGCTTGGCGGCGCAGCCGCCCCACAGATGGGTACTTTCAGTACCCGGCCCGGAAATCCATGCAACTCACCGCCGCTGCGGTTGTCTGACACAAACATGTGGAAACGTCCGATGCGCAACTCGTCCCTCCGAACGTTCGGCTTCCTGGTTCTGCCCGGACTGCTGCTCTATAGCGCCGCCCTGCCGCAGGGCGTAGCGCGCAAACCTGCCAAACCGGGCCAGGACGCTTACGCACACGAGATCGCGCCGCTGATCCGGCAGTTCTGCGGCGGCTGTCACTCCGGCTCCAGCCCGGCAGGCGGGATCGCGCTGACAGCGTTTCGCGATACGGCCTCCATACGGAAAGCGCGCGCGGTCTGGGAGAAGGTTGCCAGCAACGTGCAGAGCGCGCACATGCCGCCCTCCAGCGCGCCGCAGCCGACCCAGGCGCAGCGCGAACGCCTGGTCGCCTGGATCGAGTCCACGCTGGCCGCAAACGCGCCCGCCATGCGGCACGTGACCCTGCGGCGGCTCAATCGCGCGGAGTACAATAACACGATCCGTGACCTGCTCGGCGTGGAGATCCGACCCGCCGACGATTTCCCCTCGGACGATGTCGGCAACGGCTTCGACAACATCGGCGACGTGCTTTCCCTCTCGCCCCTCCTGATGGAGAAGTATCTGACCGCCGCCGAGAAGGTCGCCGAGGCCGCCATTGTGACGCCGGAGGCGCTGGCCCGCGCGCCGCGCAAGCCGGAGTCGTTCCCCGCGTCCCACCGCCGCATCGTTTTCTGCCAGCCGAAGAACGCGGCGGAACGCGATGCCTGCACGCGCAAAATCCTGGCCGCGTTCGCCCGCAAAGCCTATCGCCGCCCGGTGACGCAGGCCGAAGTCGAGCGCCTGGTACGCTGCGCGCAGGTGGCGAAGCGCGAGGGCGAGAGCTTCGAGCGCGGCATCCAGTTGGGCATCGAGGCGGCGCTGGTCTCCCCGAACTTCCTGTTCCGCAGCGAACTGGATGCGAACGGTAAGCCGGGTAAGAGCCGCCCGCTCGATAACTACGCCCTCGCCTCCCGCCTCTCCTACTTTCTGTGGAGCAGTATGCCGGACGAGGAACTGTTCGCCCTGGCGCAGAAAGGCGTCCTGTCCAGGCCAGAAGTTCTCGCGGCGCAGGCGCGGCGGATGCTCAAAGACCCGAAGGCCCACGCGCTGACAGAAAACTTCGCGGGCCAGTGGCTGCAACTGCGGAACCTGAGCAATGTGGCCCCCGACCCGAAGCAGTTCCCGGAGTTCAATGCAAATCTGCGCGCGGCCATGCGCGAGGAGACCGAACGGTTTTTCCAGGCTATCGTGCAGGAAGACCGCAGCCTGCTCGACTTCATTGACGGCAGATTCACTTTTTTGAACGAACCGCTTGCCCGGCTCTACGGGATTCCGGGTATAACAGGAAATGAGTTCCGGCGCGTCGCTCTCACCGGAGACGCGCGCGGCGGTCTGCTCACGCAGGCCAGCATCCTGACGGTCACCTCGAACCCGACGCGCACCTCGCCGGTCAAGCGCGGCAAGTGGGTGCTGGAACAGTTGTTCGGCACGCCGCCCCCGCCGCCTCCGCCGAACGTGCCGAAGCTGGCGGACGACAAGAACGACAAGAAGGAACCCCTGACGGGGACGCTGCGCCAGCGCATGGAGCAGCATCGCAAAGACCCGATGTGCGCCTCGTGCCATGCACGCATGGACCCCATCGGCTTCGGCCTGGAGAACTACAACGCCATCGGAGCGTGGCGGACGACGGATGGCAATCTGCCGGTGGATGCGTCGGGAACGCTTCCGGGGGGCCAGTCGTTCCACGGCCCGGCGCAGTTGAAGGCGATCTTGAAGGCGCAGAAGACGCAGTTCGTGCGCTGCCTGTCGGAAAAGATGCTGACCTATGCGCTGGGGCGCGGCCTGGATTTCAGCGACAAACGCACGGTCGAGAATATCGTGAACCGTGTCGCCCGGCAGGACTACCGCTTTTCGGCCCTGATTACGGCCATCGTGCAGAGCGACCCTTTCCGACTGCACAAATGAGGATGGAGGTCTGAAAGAATGAGCCACCCACAACTCTCGCGCCGCACGTTTCTGCGCGGCCTCGGAACCGCCATCGCGCTGCCGATGCTGGAAGCCATGCTGCCGCTCAACGCGCTGGCCCAATCGGCCACGAAGCATCGCATCAACCGGATGGCGTTCTTCTTCGTGCCGAACGGGATTCACATGCCCGCCTGGCGGCCCGCGACCGTAGGAACCGGGTTTGCGCTGCCCTCCATCCTGGAGCCGCTCAAGAATGTGCGCGGTTCCCTGACCGTGCTGACCGGCCTGGCGCAGCACAACGCCTTCGATCTGGGCGATGGCGCCGGCGACCATGCCCGCTCCGCCGCCGCCTTCCTGACCGGCTGCCACCCGCGTAAAACGGACGGCGCGGACATCAAGAACGGCATCTCCGTTGACCAGTTGGCGGCGCAGCGCGTGGGCCATAAGACGCTCTTCCCCTCGCTGGAACTCGGCTGCGAACGCGGCGCGCAGGCGGGCAACTGTGACAGCGGCTATAGCTGCGCCTACTCCTCCAATATCTCCTGGCGCTCGGAGACGATGCCGATGGCCCATGAGGTAGACCCGCGCGCGGTCTTCGAGCGGCTGTTCGGCAACAGCGACCCGAACGAGACGGCGGAGAGTCGTCAGCGCCGCCTGCGCTACAAGCAGAGCATCCTCGATGTCGTGCAGGAGGACGCCAGCCGCCTGCAATCCCGCCTGGGCGCGCGGGATCGCGCCAAACTGGACGAGTATTTCACCGGTATTCGCGAGATCGAGGAGCGGCTTGCCAACGTGGAGAAGCTGCGCCGCGAGGCCCGGCTGTCCGAGGCGGATAAGCCGAGCGGCATTCCGAGCGATTTCGGGGAGCATATCCGGCTGCTGGGCGACATGATGGTGCTGGCGTTCCAGGCCGACCTGACGCGCATCGCGACTTTCATGATCGCCAACGACGGCAGCAACCGCAGCTACGCCTCCATCGGCGTGCCGGAGGGCCACCACGATATGTCCCATCACGGCGGGGACGCGCAGAAACAGGAGAAGATCCGCCTGATCAACCGCTTCCACATCACGCAGTTCGCCTACATTCTGGAGAAGATGCAGGCCATCCAGGAGCCGGAAGGAACCATGCTCGACAACTCCATGATCGTCTACGGCGCGGGCATCAGCGACGGCAACGCGCACAATCACGACGATCTGCCGATCCTGCTGGCGGGCAAGGGCGCGGGAACCATTCAGGCAGGCCGCCACTATCGCTTCCCGGACAACACGCCGATGACCAACCTGTTCCTCTCGATGCTCGACCGGATGGGTGTCCACGCCGAGACTATCGGCGACAGCACCGGGCGCTTGCAGCAGCTTCTCTGATGCGAATCCACAGATTAGACAGATTTTCACAGATTATTGTTTGAACCGTGATTTATGGGATTAGAGGATGGACTATGATGGGGCTTGGCTTAATCCTAGTCTATCCGTTAATCATTCTAATCACAGTTCAGACAATCTGTCTAATCTGTGGATTCCATGTTTTTCGGAGGTGAGGATGAAGATAGAACCGGGCAGTAAGTCGGAGGAGAACGCCCCGGAGCATGAGAGCCCTCTTCGCGCAGCGATTCGTGCGGACGCCCCCGGAGGCGTTCGCGGCCTGGAAACGGCGCAATACCTGCACGCTCGTCGGCACGTCGCCCACCGCCGAGACCGATTATCACGCCATATCCTATCCGAAACCGGTCATTCTGCTGATGGGAAGCGAACGCAAGGGGCCATCCGAGGAGATACAGACGCTCTGCGATATCGTGGTCAAAATCCCGATGGTGGGCCGCAGCGACTCGCGCAACCTGGGCGTCGCCACAAGCGTCATGCTCTACGAACTGTTCAACCAGCGCCGCGCCGTCCGATGAGCGGAGGACGCCGCCCCAAAACAGGGCGCAACATGTTGCGCCCCTACATCTCCCCCTCTCCCGCAGCGTGGGAGAGGGGGCCGGGGGGTGAGGGCTTCTCCCCCTCTCCCGCAGCGTGGGAGAGGGGGCCGGGGGGTGAGGGCCATCACTTCACAGATCGCCCGTCGGAGGAGACCAGGCCGCGCGCCAGGGCCACCCGCACGGCCTCTGTGCGATTGGAGACGCCAAGTTTGTTGAAAATGTGGGCCAGGTGGTACTCCACTGTCTTCGGCGTGATGAACAGCCGCGCCGCGATCTCCTTGTTGCGCGCGCCCTGCGCCAGCAGTTCCAGAACCTCTTTCTCGCGCTCGTTGAGAGCGGCCTCGCCCGCGCCCGCCGTCCCCGCCGCCAGCGCCGAAAGACGCTCCGTCACCGCCGGGGCCAGCAGCGACTCGCCGCGCGACGCCGCCCGCACCGCCGCGATCAGATTGGCCGGTTCCGTATCCTTCAGCAGGTAGCCGCGCGCCCCCGCGCCCAGCGCCTCCCGCACCGCCGTATCCGTCTGGAACGTCGTCAGGATGACCACCGGCAGTTCCGGCTGCTCGAGGCGCAGGCGGCGCAGCCCTTCCAGCCCATCCACGCCCGGCATCTGTAAGTCCATCAGCGCCACATCCGGGCGCAGCGCGTTCGCCTGCGCGACCGCCTCCGCGCCATCCCCTGCCTCCCCGACGACCGCTATATCCCCCGCCTCCTCCAGCATGGCCCGGATTCCCTGCCGGATCACGACATGGTCATCCACGACCAGCACCCGCAGCGGCTTCGCGCTCTCTTCTCCAGCAGACGTCGTTCGGCTCGGCGGCACAGGCTCCCCGCCGCGCACGCTTTCCGCCGGACGCGCGCCGAGACGCGGCGGCAGAAGAGAAGCCGGGCGATAGGGCAGACGCGCCTGCACGCGCGTTCCCCACTGCGGGCGGCTGTCCACCTGCACCTCGCCGCCGAGCAGCCGGGCGCGCTCGCTCATCCCGAACAGCCCGTACCCCCCCTGTGGCCCCGGCGCGGCCCGCTCCTCCATGTCGAACCCCACCCCATCGTCCTCGACCAGCAGCGTCACGTCCTCCGCGCCGTACTGCAATCCCACCCGCACGCGATGCGCCTGGGCGTGCTTGCGCGCGTTCGTCAGCGCCTCCTGCGCGATGCGCAGCAGGGCCGTGCGCTGCTCCGGGTTCATCTCCTGCTCCTCGCCCGTCAGCAGGAACTGCGTCGCGACACCCTCCTGCGCCTCGAATCGGGAGACCTCCTCCGCAATCGCCTGCGCCAGCGTGAGCCGATCCAGCGAGGCCGGAGAAAGCCCCTGCACGGCGCGGCGCGTGTCTTCCAGCGCCTTTTTCGCCTGCGCGCTCCCGGCAGCCAGCATCTCGGCGACCGTCGCGCTCTCCCCGGCGCTCAGCCGCTCCTGCGCCGTCTGCAACTGAAGCACCAGCCCGGCCAACGACTGCGCGACCGTGTCGTGTATCTCGCGCGCCAGGCGCGTGCGCTCCTCCATCATAGCGACCTCGCGCTGCTGTTCCAGCAGTTGCGTGATGGAGATGGCAAGCGTAGCCTGGTCGGCAAAGCTCTTGAAGACGGAGAGTTCGGCGGGCGTGAACTGACGTTCGCCCTGGGGATAGACGACCAGCGCGCCGCGCAGACTGTCGCCATGCTGCAACAACGCCATGAGGAGCGAGGTGATGCCCTCCCGCCGGAACACCGCGCGCATCTCTTCACCGATCTGCGGGTCGGCCTGCACATTGCGGGCATGGTAGGGCAGGCTGCTGGACTGCGCACGGCTGACAAAGGGACTGCGCTGCCCGAAACGCGCCGCGATCTGCCCGTACTCCGCCGAGACGTTGCGCAGCGCGATAGGCAGATTGTTCCCCGCCTCGTCGCGAATATAGAGGGCGACGCGCTCTTCCCGCAGGCGCAGCGCCACCGTCTCCGTGATCATGGCGGCGATCTGTTCCAGCGGCGCGCCGGTCAGAATGGCGTTGGCGATCTCGCGGGTGGAGTGGCGAAGGCGGAGTTCGTCCTGATAGGCGGAAGCGACGCGCTCCAGTTCAACGACCAGCGCCGCTCGCGCCGCGACCTCCAGCGCCCGCGCCTGCCAGGAGGCCGAACGCGGCACGACCCCCGGTTCGACCTGGCCGACCAGCGCCGCCAGCACGCGCTCCCCCAGAGCAAGCGGCACGACGACGATCTCCCCGGAGAAGACGGAGGCAAACCGCTCCGGGAGCGTGGCAGCGTCCGGCACGACGAGGATCTGCCGCGTGCGGATGGCGCGCTCCACCGCCGGGAACTGCGCAATGGGCATCCGCAGTTCCCGGATCGCCTCGTCACGATAGCCGACGGTCGTGACGCCGCGCAGCAGCCCCTCCTGCGGCGCATGGGACAGAGCCACCAGGCGCGTGCAGTTCAGTCCCTCCGCCATCTCGACGACGGAACGCTGCACGATGTCGGCGACATCCTGCGCGCTCAGCGCGACCCCCACGACTTCCGGCAGAGCGAAGCGCGGCAGCGGCGCAGACGAATCGGGGCCGATTGCGCCGACGGCGCGTTCTCGCTCTCCCCCAGGCATCACGTTACCTCTCCCTCTTCTCCCCAACTGCCTAGACGACAAGAGAAGATTCAGCCGACATTGCGATGCTTCTCCCGGCCTCCATAGCGGGCGTTCGGCGGCTCCAGTTCGCGCCATTCGCTCGGAAACGGCAGGTTCGACTTGTGGCTGCCCGGCACGCAGCCGAATCCCCCGTCGCCGGGGTTCACGTCCTTCAGATTGTAGGCCACCACCGTCAGGCCGTTGCGCATCCGCCCGTTCTCATACAGATTAACACAGATTAAGACCGTCTGAACTGTGATTTATGGGATTAACGGATGGGCTATGATTGGGCCTGGCTTTATCACAGTCCATCCTCTAATCCGACCAATCCTAGTTCAGACAATAATCTGTGCAAATCTGTGTCATCTGTGGATTCTTATTCCCGCTCATTTGCGGCCAATTCTTCAGCTTCCAGCGCGGGCGGCGCTTCTTCGGGCGGCGTCGCGCCGTTGCCGGATTTGGCGGGCAGGCGCTTGCGGCCGCCTCCTCCCCCGCCGCCTCTGCCGCCGCGCAGCGTCTCGGCCAGGGCGCGCACCTTCTCGCGCGAGGCTTCGTAAGCTTCCTGATAGAGCCGCTTCACCTGCGAGGTCGTGACCGTTTCGCCCGTCTCGTAGTAGAACTGCGCCGCCTTGCCGACCGTGACCGTTCCCGCATAAGCGATCATGGCGCGCGGCAGAAAGCCGATGAACGGCACCGCGCCCACCAGTTCCCGCGCGATGGCTCGCCACCCGAAAGCGTTCGCCAGGATAGGAGCCAGCTCCTTCATCCGGCTCTTGTAGTCCACCGAGAGGCCATACGCCGCCGCCAGACGCAGCGTCAGCATGACCTGATTCTTTGTCAGGATGACGATGTCGCTGAGGCTGTTGACCGGCAGCAGGATCGCCGTGATGGGCAGCGCCTCCGCCACGCCGGTGACGAGGGCGAACTGCGCGTTGGCCGTCGCCGTCTGCGTGATGAGACGCTGCGCCACCCGCTTCCGAAACACCGGGAAGTTGCGCGCCAGGGGCAGCGCCAGTTCCGGGCGGTCTTCCAGAATGCGGTCGAGCGTCTGTTCCCAGCCGCCCAGTTCCACCACCGAATAGATCAGCGTGCCTTCAGGAGCGCCTTCCCGCCCGCCGCCCACGTCAATGACCAGATCGAACACGCCTGCCTGGCGCGGAAACTGCGCCTCCTCGCTCATCGCGTCAAAACCCTGCACGAACGGCGGCTCCGGCAGCGCGCGCGCCTTGACGACCTCGGCGTTCCGCGCCTGCTCTTCGGCGGCAAACAGCCGCTGCATCGCCTCGGCTCGCCGCTCCGGCGTCCCGACGACCGCCACGCTGAGAGGCCGGTTCGCCTCGCGGGCGATCTCCGCCACCGATACGCTCTTGATAATATCCCAGAAGCCTTTGGCTCCGCCTAGTTTTGCCATGCTCGCGTCTCCTTACCGCCGGGAAGCCGCCACGCCGAATACCGACCCGACAGAGGCGGTATCCGCCCGCACGCTTCCCCTACATTATTCCCTACACCCGGCCTGTTTCCTGCTTGCGCATCGTACACAGGACTCCCGCAATCGCTCGCCGGTTCCCAGGGGTTTCGCATCCGATTATCTTGACGTAAAGAAGCCGCGAATTTCTTCATACACTTTTTTCTCAAGTCGCGGTATACTTCCATTAGGACGTTGATGATATAGCGAAGGCGAGTAAGCAGCCTGAAAGGTCGTTGGGTGAGGCTTACATAGCCAGTTGGGGAGATAGGAGCGCGGGACGTGGACGCAACTACTGAGCAGGCGATAATACCGGAAGATATTCAAATTTCAGAGGAAGTTCAAGAGGAAGCCAAGTCGCTAATAAAAGAGGCTTTCCAGCTTTTTGATAACCAGATGAAAAATATGGCCGCTGACCTTGCTGAATTCAATCGCAAACGCCAGGAAGTGCGAGAAAGGATTCAACGTGGAGCCAGACGTACAACCGGTCGCATTGTATGATTTCCTCTATAGGGATTCGAATCGTATTGCCTCCTATTATGCGCAGATTTTCAGTGGTCGTCTCTCCGCCATTGAGGAAACTGCCTCTGAACGTATGAGCGAGGACAAAGGCGCGAAGATCAGCGCGGCTGTAGCGTCTGGCGACCTCAAACATACCAGCGAAACCCAGACAGGCACGAAACGGGTCATTGATCCTCATGACGTTATTACAACAGATGTTTTATCCTTCCTGACCGAGAGAGAACAGATTCAGGACAATGTAACCGATGCGCCGCACGGCGCGCTGATAGTGGCGCAAGGCACTCTGGTTTTCGTTGATCGCTCCATAGTCGAATTAGCGGTCTTCGCCTTTGAGGTGATGCTTAAAGAAGAAGAGAGCAAGCCTAAAGGCCAGAGAAATCTTCTTCAGATACAAAGCTTAAGACCTGTAATCAATTTTCTGCAAAAGCTGTCAATCCCTTCCGCATTTCTGCTTCAGATGAAAGATGGGACACAGGTCGCAGGAACCATTAAAGAAGATGGAATGCAAGAACCTATAGCTGGCTACTATTTCAAGCACGGTACGGCAGGACTTGCAGATGTATATCTCATCGGCATCAAAGAGTTGCCCTCGGAGGCATTCCAGCTCCCCGACTCTCAATTTATGGGGGCCGGGCAGCAAGCGGCCCAACTGCTGAGCAATATGCTATTTCCGCCGGAGGCTCTGCGGGTAACACCGGTCGCCATGTTCCGCAAACTGTTTTAGCCGAAATCACACGTTTCTTGTGCGCTCAACACCTTGATGGCCCCTGCCTTTGCCAGAGCGTGCGGCCCCACAAAAAAATACGGAGCAAAGGTTGACTTTTGCGCGTGGATGCAGTACACTATCAAGGTTTGCGCTAAGGCCAGGTTGTGTCGGACAACCGGACGCAACGGCCACTGCTGACACGTACAAGGAGGCGGCCACGAAAGGCAGTGACCTTTCACCTGGTGATGCTCTGGGAACCTTTCTATTCTTAGGCTCTTCCCTGCCCGCCCCTCCGCCGTGTCGAGGGGTTTTTTGATGCCTCCGTGTTCGGCGTCCCACCCCTCTAGCGCCTTTCGAGCGTCTGCGTCGTAGCTCCGATGTTGTTCGCTCCAGCCTGGGTTCTCAACCATTATCAGGTTCCTTGACCATATTTTGCATCTGGCCCGGTATCGCTGCGCCGGGCGAAGCTTTTGCAGAGGCTTGGGCGTGTCTGCCGCAAACGGCAGGCGCGCATCGAAATCAGGAGGATCGGGAACGTATGCCCACCATCAACCAGTTGGTTCGCAAGGGCCGCAAACGTCTGCTGAAGAAGACGAAGGCCCCTGCCCTCCGGGGCAACCCGCAACTGCGCGGCGTCTGCCTGGTCGTGAAAACGGTCACGCCCAAGAAGCCGAACTCGGCCCTGCGCAAGATCGCGCGTGTGCGCCTGACCAACAAGATGGAAGTGACCGCGTATATTCCAGGCATCGGTCACAACTTACAGGAACACTCTGTCGTGATGATCCGCGGCGGGCGCGTCAAAGACCTGCCCGGCGTGCGCTACCACGTCGTGCGCGGAACCCTGGACACCGCCGGAACCCGCGACCGTAAATCCAGCCGTTCCAAATACGGCACGAAGAAGCCCAAGTAAGGCAGGGATTAAGGATTAGGGGCTAGGGATCAGGCAAGAACAGGCTGTTCCTGATCCCTAACGCTCTAATCCCTGATCCCTGCTCTGGAGATTGTCGGACTATGCCGAGAAAAGGCCCCGTTCGCCCAAGACCGATCATGCCAGACCCGATCTACAACAGCATTCTGGCGCAGCGGTTCATCAATCGCTTGATGTTGGATGGAAAGAAGGGCGTCGCCGAACGCATCTTCTACGGCGCGATGGAGCAGGTCGAGAACCGCGCCAAGCGCCCCGCCCTCGAAGTCTTCGAGCAGGCCGTGCGCAACGTGATGCCGGTCATCGAAGTGCGCCCGCGCCGCGTGGGAGGCTCGACCTATCAGGTTCCCGTCGAGGTGCGCCAGGATCGCAAGATCTCGCTGGCCCTGCGCTGGATGGTCACCAACGCGCGCAAGCGTTCGGGACGCTCGATGGCCGACAAGCTGGCCGGTGAACTATTGGACGCCTCGAACAATGCAGGCGCATCCGTGAGAAGACGCGAGGAAGTCCACCGCATGGCCGATGCCAACAAGGCATTCGCCCACTACCGGTGGTAGGGCAGTAGCCGGAGGGTGAGCGCGCACTAAGGGGTGCGTCGCCATCGCGGCGACCGCCCGGCATTTTTCACGCGCCCACAGAGGCAGCAGGCTGACCTTTGGGCCGATGTCACTCTGTGGGCCTCACTCCCCCGGAGGCAATCAAGAAAGATTATGGCACGAGAATACGCTTTAGACAAAACCAGAAATATCGGCATTGCCGCCCACATTGACGCGGGCAAGACCACCTGTACCGAACGCATCCTCTTCTACACGGGCCGCACCCATAAGCTCGGCGAAGTGCATGAAGGGGCCGCCACGATGGACTGGATGGTGCAGGAACAGGAGCGCGGCATCACCATCACCTCCGCCGCGACCACCTGTTTCTGGAACAATCACCGCATCAATATCATTGACACGCCCGGCCACGTGGACTTTACCGTGGAGGTCGAGCGTTCCATGCGCGTCCTCGATGGCGTCGTGGCGATCTTCTGCGCCGTCGG
>DASRGL010000158.1:0-13888 GCA_035651115.1 Chthonomonadaceae bacterium | reverse complement strand
AGGAACGGCGAAGCCGACGCATTGACCGTTCCCTCCCCTCTGTTCTTGGGGGTCGCGCAGGCTGTCCCGAATCGTTTCGGAATCAGACAGCCTGTGCAGTGGCCGGGGAGGGGGGCCAGCTTTTCCAGCCGCGAATTCTTTCACCGGGCTAAGCTGGCAGAGGGCAACGCCTATGAACCCCGAACTTCTGAACGACGCGCTGGCTCTCTCCTTGCAGTGGGGGCCGGAGCGGATGCGGCCTTATACGGAACGGCTGCGCGAGAAGCATCCGGCCCTCACCGAAGAGGAAGCGCGCGATCTCGAACGCCGGTGTGGAGAAGTCGAATCGCTGGCCTGGCGCGAGATCGAGCGCGCCTATCTGAAACAGATCACGATGGCCGAGGCCCAACAGCGCATTGCCGCCGCCCACCCCTGGATCAATGCCGAAAACCATGCCATGCTGGTGGCGCAGGGACAGTATTACGCCTGGAAGGAGAATGGGTGAAGACTTCGGGCGGCGCAGTTTCGTATCAATATACAAGGAAGGAAGTATTCGGAACGAAGGCGCACGATGGCGATAGAGTTTCCTATATATCTGGATCATGCGGCGACCACACCGGTCGCTCCGGCGGTGCTGGAGGCCATGCTGCCCTACTTCACCGCACACTACGGCAATCCGGCCACGCTCTACAGCCTCGGCATGGAGGCGCGGGAGGCGGTGGAGCAGGCGCGGGAGATCGTCGCGGAGACCCTCAACGCGGCCCCGGAAGAGATCGTTTTCACGTCGGGCGGCACGGAGTCGGACAACGCGGCGATTCGGGGCGTGGCGGAACTGCATCGGGAGAGCGGCGGGCATTTCCTCACCACGCCCATCGAGCATCACGCCGTGCTGGAGCCGTTCGAGACGCTGGCGCGGCAGGGTTTCGAGGTCGAGTATCTGCCCGTAGATGCGGACGGGCGCGTAGACCCGGACGAGGTCGCGCGGCGCATCCGCCCGGAGACCCTGCTGGTTTCCGTCATGCACGCCAACAATGAGATAGGAACCGTGCAGCCAGTTGTGGAGATCGGGGAACTTTGCCGGGAGCGGCGCGTCCTATTCCATACCGACGCCGTGCAGACCTTCGGCAAGCTGCCTCTCGATGTCCGGGCCATGCGGGTGGACCTGCTCAGCCTCTCCGCGCACAAGCTCTACGGGCCGAAAGGGATCGGCGCGCTCTATATCCGAAGAGGGACGCGACTGGCGCGATTCCATGCTGGCGGCGAGCAGGAAAAGGGCCGTCGCGGGGGAACTCTGAACGTACCCGGAATCGTAGGTTTGGGAAAGGCCACGGAGTTGGCGCGCGAAACGCAGGCTGAAGAAGCAGAACGGCTCTCTACCCTGCGGGATCGCTTCTTCGCGCAACTGCCGGACGCCTTGCCGGAAGCGACGATCACCGGCAGCCGCACGGAGCGATTGCCCAACAACATCCATCTCTGCGTAGAAGGTGTGGAGGGCGAGCCGATGCTGCTGGCGCTGGACGCGGCGGGCATCTGCGCCTCGGCGGGGTCGGCCTGCACGACCGGTTCGACGGCCCCCTCGCATGTGCTGCTGGCGCTCGGCGTGCCAACGGAGCGGGCGCGCGGCGCGCTGCGGCTGACGCTGGGAGCGTCCACCACCGCCGAATCGCTGGACTATACGCTGGAGACGCTGGGCCGTATCGTGGCCGACCTGCGCAGGCTGGCCGGAGTGGAAAGAGCGCCTATCCTGGCAGCCGCCGAACAAAATCGGTAAATGTGCAACTAGTAGCGAATTTGCTACGTAATGAAAAACAGAGCATCCCGGCAGATTTTTTATCGGGATTCGGCGCGAAAATGGCTTGACAAACAGGCTCAAGTGCCTTATAATACGGGTAGTACAGCAATTTTATCATGCTTTCGCATTCGACTTTGTGAACAAAAGAACAATCAGTCCCGACTGAGTTCGCCTCATCTCCCGGTGTCTGCGGCCGCTCTACTCCCTGAATCGGGCCGCACTCAGGCGCAGAATGTATCAAATCGCGCCGCAAGCGCGCAGAGAGCAGGCGAACAGGAGCAGAGCGAGACTGCCGCGCTGGCTGTCCTGTAAGAAACAAGCCTCCCCGGGCCGACGAGGAAGAGGCAAGACGCGCACACTCTTCCAAAATGCGGCAAACTCTGTAGCCAGGCGGCGCTTGAACTGTGAAAAAAGGAACGCAGTCGGAGCGAAGGTGAATAGCGATTGAGATAATTGCCCTGAATTGCCTGGATAGAGGAGGGGTACCCATGAGTAGCAAGACCGCTATTCTTGACCGACAGCAGAGCCGCGAGAGTGGGCGCAACATTCGCTACGATTCCACTGCGCTGCACTCCGAACTTCCCGAAGAAGAGAGTGACGACGCCTTCGACCGAGAGCCGAGCGAAGACCTGCTCCATCTTTACGATGCGGAACTGGCCGTTGCCAGCGTCGCTTTTACCGAAGGAGCCGCCGAACCGGCGCTCTCCGGCGTCGAGGAGGAACTGGAGCCGGTCGCAGCGGTAAACATGCTGGTGGAGGAAGAATCGCCGCGCCAGGATGAGAGTTTGCAGATCTGGATGAGCCGCGCGCGGGGCGCGCAACTGCTCACCGCCGACGAAGAGATCCGTCTGGCCCGCGCCGTTCAGCGCGGCGACAAGCAGGCCAAAGACAAACTGACCGAGGCGAACCTCCGCCTCGTCGTCTCCATCGCCAAGAAGTACAGCGTGCGCGGCATCCCGCTCCCCGACCTCATCCAGGAAGGCAACATCGGCCTGATCCGCGCCGTCGAGAAATTCGACCCGGACAAAGGCTACCGCTTCAGCACCTACGCGACCTGGTGGATACGCCGCGCCATCGCCCGCGCCATCATCAATCAGGGCCGCACCATCCGCATCCCCGTCTATGTCGCCGAGATCATCCATAAGCTAGTCAAAGCCTCCGGTCGCCTGCGCCAGCAGTTGCATCGCGAGCCGACCGTCGAGGAGATCGCCCGCGAACTGGAAGTCCCGGTAGACCGCGTGAACGAGATCATGCGGATCGCGCTGGAGCCGCTCTCCCTGGAGACCCCGGTCGGCGAGAAAGACAACAGTCAGTTGTCCGACTTCATTCAGTCGCAATCCGCCGTTTCGCCCTCCGAGGCGACTTTGAACCTGATCCGCCGCGAACAGATAGATGAGGTGCTGAACAAGCTGACCAGCCGCGAGAAGGAGGTCCTGCGGATGCGCTTCGGCCTGGACGATGGCTATGCGCGCACGCTCGAAGAGGTGGGCTGCCGCCTGCGCGTCACCCGCGAGCGTGTCCGCCAGATCGAGCTGCGCGCCCTCAAGAAGCTGCGCCATCTGGGGCCGAACGAACTCGTCCGGCATTAAACCGCTCCCTCAGCAAGAGGATAGAAACGGAGCCGCCTTTTGCCAGGCGGCTCCGCCTTTTTTGTCGGCGTGCGACGGCTTTCTGACTTTCGTCAGGGGCGCTATCCAGCCTTTCTCAGGCTCCCGCTCTGACGAGAGTGTGCGAGCCGACGCGCGGCCTGATGCGTTAAAATAGGGAAGGCGGGCGCTTCTTCCCTGTCGCCGCCCGTCCGATACGGCAGGTTCCGGCCCGCCAGACCAGGTAGAAAGGCGGTATCAGAGATGCTGACCCATCGTCCATTCACTCCCGATGAAGCCCTCCGGCTGCATGAGGAACTCAAGACCACTCCGAACATCTTCGGCTATACGGTCGAAGAACTCCTGCGCTTCCGCGATGTCTTCGTGGCAGAGATCGAGGGCGCGTTCGCCGGAACGTGTGTGAGCAAAGACCTCCTTTTCGGCTGGACCGACATCGCCGTCCTCTACGTCCTTCCCGCCTATCGCGGGCGGGGACTCGGCACGGAACTCTACACCGCCGCCTGGGAGCGTGCCGTGCAGAGAGGCCGGCACATCTTCACCCTGAGCCGCAGCCCGGAGGTGATTCACCTGATGGAACGCTTCGGAATGAAGATGACCGGCGCGATGTGGAGAGCGCCGCTGGCCGTCCACCTGCACATGAATCGGCACATGATGAGCCGCTACCGGATCAAGGAGGCGATCCGCAAGTCCAGGCAGATGAAAAGCGACACGCCGCTGTTAAGCGGCGTCAAGCGGCATCGTCCGGTCTCCGGCAGCGCGGAAGTCTCACCGGTGCGCGACCGCCAGGAGAGCCAGGAACAGCAGAGGAGGCCGACATGAAAGCGTCTGCCCGCGACTAGGTGACACTCGTCGAGGCGCTGGAGTTGCCCCGGCCCTATCATGTGGCCGGATTCGTGCGCTGATTTCGACACAAAGCCTGTCAGAGGAAGGTTTCTGACAGGCTTTCCGCTTTATGACGGTTCCCCTCGGATAGATCCGGGGCTTCTAAACGCAGGCGTCCGGTCTACTTCCGTTTGAGAGCGGCGACCTCCTGTTTCAGGGCGCCGACCTCTTGCTGTAGCTGCCGGATGCCGTCCGCCATCTGCTGCGCGGTCATGGCGCCGCCGATGATCGTCGTCTTGGCATCGCTATTCATCTCCACCACGATTCCGTTGGCTCTATCGGCGCGCAGAATCACGTCCCGCAGGATAAAGGTCTTCAACTCACTGCCCGTTCGCATCGAGAAATGAACCTCATACTCGCCCAGAGGCAGCAGGCGCACATCGCGCTGGCTGGCAGCCAACTCGGCGGAGGCGATAGGGCCGGCCCCATATTTCTTGACGAGATCGGGGCCGACCGGATATATCTTGACATAGATGACGCCGGTGTACCTCCTGGGGCTGCCTTCAATCACGATTCCCTGCGTCGGATAACCGATAACGAGCGTCTGTTTACGCTCGTTGTCCTGCTGCGAGACGGCCCTCTGGATGCCGCTCCAGGACAGCGCGAAGGCCAGCAGCAGCAGGACGGTCAGGCTCATTCGTTTCGACATCGAGTGATCCTCCCTGTTCTATGACAACATCTTGAGCGGAAAGAGCGCGGGGGTGCGTCCGCAGGCGTGTCAGGGCAACACCTGGAAAGCGCCGACGCTGTTGAGCGTGCCTTTCGGCGTGGTCACCTGGATGCTGCCCGACATGGCCCCAGCCGGAACCGTCACGGTGAGATAGGTATCGGAAACGACCGTGAACTTCGCCGCCGTCCCGTTGAACGTCACCCCGGTCGTTCCGGCCAATCCTTGGCCGATGAGACCGACGGACGCGCCGACCTTGCCGGATGTGGGGGTCAGGACGCAGGAGGGTTTCAGCCCTGCATCCAGGCTGTAGAACACGCCGCCGCCTTTGCTGCCGCCCTGATAAGTACATCCGTACAGCTTGCCGTTGGTGTGCTGGACGGGAGTCTGGACGCAGTACATTCCCTCGGTCATATTGATATTGCGGTTGTAGAGGACTTTGAAATCCGCGCCGGACTTGCCGATCCGGTAGAGGACGCCCCGGCTGCCCGTGCCGCCGTATTTCGTCGCGCCGTAGAGATTGCCGTCCGTTCCCTCGACCAGACCGGCGGCAGGACTCGCGCCGTCCGTTCCCGCAAAGTTGTGGAGAACGGTGAACTCACCCGCCAGGGTCAGCTTGTAGACCAGGCCGAAGTTCGCCGAGCCGCCGGAATAGCACGTTCCATAGAGGTTCCCATCGCTGGCCTGCATCAGGTTGTACGCCTGTGCGCCGTGCGCCCCGTCGAACTTATGCAGGGCGGAGATGCTCCCGTTCGGCGTGATCTTGAAGACGGTGCCGTACCCTGTTCCGCCCTTGAAGGTCGTGCCATAGAAGTTGCCGTCCGAGGCCGCGATCAGGCTGCTGCCGAAGGTTCCGACATTGGCAATGTCGCCGTATTTGAAGGTGTAGAGCAGCGTGAACGCGCCCGCAGGCGTTACCTTATAGACCGCTCCATACTGCTGATTGTTGGCGTAGGTCGTGACGCCGTAGAAGTTCCCATCCCGGCCCTGCACGGGCGGGGAGATGGGATACGACCCGTCGTTGCCGTTCTGAAAGCTGTAGAGGACGGTCAGCGCGCCCTCCGGCGTGACCTTGAAGATCGTCCCGCCGCCTTTCGCGCCGCCGCCATAGGTCGTCCCATAGAAGTTCCCGTCGCTGCCCAACGTCAGGCCGCTCTGCGGCCCCGCGCCGTGAACCGTATCGAAGTTGTAGAGGACGGTCAGCTTGCCATCGGGCGCGATCTTGTAGACGGTTCCTCGGCCCTGCGTGCCTCCCTGGTTGGACGTGCTGTAGAGACTGCCGTCGCGTCCCTCCACGATAGCGCCGATCTCGCGAGACCAGAGCGGGTCGCTCGCGTTCGTCCCGAAATTGTACAGCACGCTCCATGTCTGCGCGCGTCCCGGCGTCTGTATCGCCGCCAGTATCCAAAGGGCCGGGATGATTTTCACAACTTGCGTTGCCTTCACGTGCGACTCTGCTCCTTTGCTTTGTTGGGAAACCGCTCAAGGCGCGAAATACTCGGTTCCATCACGCCCGATGAAGCCGTACTTACCGTTCCACTGAACCGTCGCCAGTCCCAGGAAAACTCCATGCCGTATTGGTACTTGAGAGGAATGACGAGCCTGCCGGTCGTGTCCACGTAGCCGACCTTATGGTTGCGCATGACCGCCGCTCGCCTCCGGTAAGGCCGCTCGACCGCGTCATACCGAACGTGAATTCAGGAGGCGCTCCCTTCCATCCTGCGGGAATTGGGATTTGCCAGGAAACGCGAGGCCGCGAAAGCCACTCCGCCTACGACGAGCAGTTGTAGGAACAACTTGCCCCATTCGATGTGCGAACCCACGTACTTATCCACCTCGTCGCCGAGCAGGAGGCGCGCGGCCTGCTTCTGTTCGGCAGACGGATCGCTGAAAAGAAACTGATACCCCGCCGATTGAGTCTGCGTAACATTCATGATCGGGTTCGTGTTGAAGACGACTTTGGGCGGGAACAGGAGCATCAGCACGATGATAGCGGCTGCCGCGATGGGAATCTTCTTCTGAAGATCGCCCTGGCTGCCATGTAAGCTGCTTACGGTGTTCATCTCTTGTCTCCTTCGTGTTGTGAGAACATAGCTGCTGTGCGCGTCCGGGCGGCCAGGTTCTTCTCGACCGGTCCCTGCAAGGCCCGGACACAAAGCAGGACTCTACTGCCTGCCTGCGAAACATAGTATTGCGGCTGGTCCGGCCTCAGCGACCTCGCCAGCCGCATCCGGTACTCTGAGCGACGCCTGTGGCCTGGTTGGAATGCGGGCCATAGCACGCTCGTTTGCGTCGGCTCTCCGCGCTTACCCTGCGGAACGTCGCCGTCATGCCCTATTATCCGGGCTTTCGGAATCGTGCGGAAGTCAGATTGACTCAAACTGATTCGATTTCGTCCTCGTTCGTCAGGAATTTGCAATGCGGAAGAGTGCAGATGCGAATCGCTACGTGCAGCTGACCGAGACCGGCCTGAAGCGTTTTCATGCGGCCCGGCGCAGATACAAGGCCACCGTGGACGATATTGTGGGCGATATGAATACGCCCTCGGTCAATACCGTCAAGCGCGTTCTCCGGCAGCAGCCGGTCTTTGTGAGTACGCTGGAACGGGTCTGGGACTACTTTCAGAGGTGCGCTGCCGCGAGCGGCGAGAGATTGGCTTTTCTGGCCGAAGGCACGGACTACCTCTTTGTGGAAGGGAAGCCGACGGCGGACGGCAACGGCAGTCGGCAGGAGGGCCGGTCTTCCAATGGGGCCAACAGGCGGGGATGGATCTCTCGCAGCGTGCCGCGCCCCAATCGGCTGTTTACGGGCCGCCGCGAGATTTTAGACCGCCTCCATGCCACACTCCAGGCCGGGCCTGCTGCATTGACCGCCGATCCGCAGGCGCTGACCGGGCTGGGAGGCATCGGCAAAACGCAGACCGCCCTCGCCTACGTCTATGAACGCTGGCGCGAGTATGACCGCGTGTTCTGGGTCGGCGCGGAGACCATCGAGATGCTCAACGATGGTCTGGTCAGTCTAGCGGAAGAGCTGGAACTGCTGGCGGCGGCTCCGGCCCGCAAGAACCAGGCGCTCCAGAAAATGCACGACTGGTTCCGCACCGAATCCCACTGGCTCCTCGTCCTCGACAACGCCGACGACCTGGAGACGCTCGCGCCCCACTTCCCGCGTCATCATGCCGGGCATCTGATTCTGACCACGCGCGCCAGCAATACCGTCAAATGGGCGGCTCCCATCGTGCTGGAAACGCTCCCGCAGCAGGAGGGCGCGCTGCTCCTGCTGCGCCGCGCCGGTATCCTCGGCGTTCACCAGACACTCGACAATGCTCCTGGCGAAGTAGAGCAAGCGGCGCGGGAACTCTGCGATGAACTGGACGGGCTGCCCCTCGCGCTCGATCAGGCCGGGGCCTATCTCGCGCAGACCACGAGCGGCCTTCGGGACTACCACGCGCTGTATCGGAAGGCGGGCCTGCGCCTGCTCGACAGCGTGACCGATGCGGAACACGCCTCGGTCACCATCACCTACACGCTGGCACTGGAGCAGATGGCGAAGCGCAGCCGGTTCGGTAGAGAGGCGGCAGACATGGTGCGGCTGTGCGCGTTCCTCGCGCCGGACGCCATCCCGGAAGCGATCTTCATCTCCTCTCGCTCCGACATGAACGATACCGACCCGGCTTCGGAGGCGGCGGAACGGTACGATGCGATCTGCGCGGCGGTCTGCGGCTATTCGCTCCTGACGCGGAACCCGGAGAACCGAACGCTCACCATTCACCGCCTGGTGCAGAGGGTGACGCGGGACAGTATGAGCGCCGAGGAGCTACGCGCATGGAGGGAGCGCGCCGTCGTCGCGGTCGCCGGGGCCACGCCGGACTTCGAGTTCGACGACTGGCCGCTGTGCGATCTGCTGCTGCCCCAGTGGCGCGTCTGCGCGGGCCACATTCGCGACGGCCAGATCGAGACGGCGCAGGCGGCCTATCTGCTCTATCAGGCCGGGCGCTATCTGCGGGCGCGCGCCCTCTACGCAGAGGCAGAAGCCCTGCTTCAGCGGGCCACCGAGATCGCCGAGAACGTCCATGGCGCGCTCCATGCGACGACGGCGGATTATGTGGACGAACTGGCGTGCCTGTACCGCGTCCTCGACCGTCGCGCGGAGGCCGAGGCGCTTCATGCGCGGGCAGTCGCCATCCTGGAGCAGGTGGAAGGGCCGGAACACATCTCCGTCGCCGCCAAGCTGCACAATATGGCCCTGCTCTATGTGCAGTACGAGGAGTACGCCCGCGCCGAACCGCTCTTCGTGCGGGCGCTGGCGATCTACGAGCAACAGCCCGACCCGGAGTATCTGCTCATCGCGGCGGCGCTGACACAGATGGCGGGAGCCTACCGCAGCCAGGCGTGTTTCGACAAGGCCGAGCAGTGCTGCCGCCGCGCGCTGATGATCTACGAAAGCCTGCTGGGGCCGGATCATATTGATATCGCGACCGCCGTAAACAATCTAGGGCTGCTCTACCTGACGATGGGCCGCACGGAGGAGGCCGAGCCGCTCTATCGGCGGGCGTTGCGAATCAACGAGCAGGGGCGCGGCAAGGAGCATCCCGAAACCGGAACAGTAGCGTGGGGACTGGCGCGCGTTCTCTGGAAACAACAGCGCAACGTAGAGGCCGAAGCACTCTTCCAGCGCGCAATAGCGATCTACACGAAACACTTCGGGCCGGAACATGCCCGGTCGGCCCGGATACTGAGTAGCTATGCGGAGTTCCAGGCCGCCCAGAGATATAGTTGACTTATGAACCGTTGATATGTTAACATTATAGGCGAGAGGCCGACGCGATAGGCGTTACGGGAGGAAAACAAGCCGATGAAGGAGCGCATGGCGGATACGAACGCCCTGCTCGTCTATAATGTGCTGCGGACGCATGGCGCGCTCGCTCCCTTTATTGATCGCGGCCTGCGCGATCTCAATCTCACGGGCGCGCAGTTCAACGCGCTGCTGGCCCTGCGCGACGCAGGCGAGCAGGGAGTCCCTCTGAGCGAGATCGGGCGGCATCTGGTCGTGACCAAGTCGAACGTCACGGGGCTGATAGACCGCCTGGAACGCGACGGCCTGGTGGCGCGCAGCAGCGCCAGCGACCGCCGCGTGACCCTGGCCCGGCTGACCCCGAAAGGCGCGGCCCTGCTGGAAGCGGCCCTGCCGCGCCATCAACAGCTTCTAGAGACGCTGCTCGGCGGCATGACCGGCGAAGAGAAGGCGCAGTTGATCGGGCTGCTGACCAGGCTGCGGCGCGGGCTGCGCGAACAGCGAACGGAGGGAACCTCCTGATGGCGGGCGTCGGCGGCTGGATGGGACCGGAACGCAGCCTGGGCGGGCTGTCCCGGACGTTCGGCCTGAAAAACCAGAACGTGCGCGGCGACAAAGAGCCGCCGGTGCGGATCGAGAAAGCGCAACTGCGCCGCGTGGCGCGCTACTTCGCCCCCTACTGGCGGCAGTGGCTCGTGATCTTCGCCTGCATCGCCGTGACCTCCGTGCTGGGCGCGCTGCCGCCCCTGGCCGTGCGCGGCCTCCTCGACCATGCCATTCCCGACCGCGACCTGCATCTGCTTTACCTGCTCGTGGGAGCCATCATCGGGCTGAATGTTCTCTCCGGCCTGATCGGGGTGCTGCAAAACTATCTGAACGCGCGCGTCGGCGAAGGCATCGTGTTCGACCTGCGCAACTCTCTGTTCCGGCATCTGCAAAAGATGTCGCTCCCCTTCTACACGAGGACGCGCGCCGGGGAGATCGTCTCCCGCATCAATAACGACGTGGCGGCGGTGCAGGGCGTGGCGACCGCGACGCTCATCGCCATCCTCAGCAATGTGCTGACGGTGATCGCGACCGCCTCCGTCATCTTTGCGATGAACTGGCGGCTGGCGCTGCTGGCGATCATCATCGTTCCCGGCCTCTATCTGCCCACGCGCCTCGTCGGCAGGTTCCGCCGTCGGCTGTCGCAGCAGACGCAGGAGACCCAGGCGGACATGCTGGCGTTCCTTCAGGAGCGGCTGAACATCGGCGGGATGCTGCTGACCAAGATGTTCGGACAGGCGGAAGCCGACGCCGCGACCTTCACGCAGCACAACCGCCGGGTGATGGAACTCAACATCCGGCAGGCGCTCGCTGGGCGCTGGCTGTTCCTGTGCCTGAGCGTCTTCAGCGTGACCGGCCCCGCGCTGATCTACGCCTTCGGCGGTTATCAGGCGATCCAGCGGCAGTTGACGGTCGGCACGATCATCGCCTTCGTCGCCTATCTCACCAATCTCTATCGCCCCCTGGCGAACCTGGCGAACGTCTACGTGGACGTGCAGGGCGCGCTGGGGGTCTTCGAGCGCATCTTTCAGTTTCTCGACATCCAGCCGGAGGTGCAGGACAGGCCGGACGCGCGGGCGCTGCCCGTGACGCAGGGGCATATACAGTTCGAGGCCGTCGGGTTCGCCTATCCCACCGCCAGCGGCCTGGGGCCGTTCGCTCTCCGCGACCTGACGTTCGAGATCCTGCCGGGCGAGCGCGTGGCGCTGGTGGGGCCGAGCGGCGCGGGCAAGACGACCGTGACCTATCTGCTGCCCCGCTTCTTCGACCCGACGGAGGGGCGCATCACGCTCGACGGCTATGACCTGCGCGATCTGAAGCAGGAGAGCCTGCGGGCGCATATCGGCATGGTCACGCAGGAGACGTTCCTATTTCACGCGACCGTGCGCGACAACCTGCTCTACGCCCGCCCGGACGCTACCGAGGCGGAGATACGGGCTGCCGCCGAAGCCGCCAACATCCACGCCTTCATCGAGAGCCTGCCGGAGGGCTACGATACGGTCGTCGGGGAGCGGGCCTTCCGGCTCTCCGGCGGCGAGCGGCAGCGCCTCTCCATCGCGCGGGCGCTGCTCAAAGACCCGCGCCTCCTGGTTCTGGACGAGGCCACGAGCAACCTGGACGCCACCTCGGAGTACCTGATTCAGCAGGCGTTGGAAGTCCTGCTGCGCGGGCGCACGTCGCTGATCATCGCCCATCGCCTCTCGACGATTCTGAACGCGGACAAGATACTGGTGCTGGAGCGGGGCAGGCTGGTCGAGGCGGGCCGACACGAGGAACTGCTGGCCCTGGGCAGGCTGTATGCGACGCTCTACCGCCAGCAGTTCAGCAAAGTCCACGCCGCGCGGCCAGGCGATCTGGCCGTCGCTCAGGCCAGCGCCCGCAGCCTCGCGAGCTGAGTTTCCACCGTGGCGCGGTCGTCTGCGCGAAGCGTGATGTGACCGAGTTTGCGACCGGGGCGCGGGCTTTTGCCGTAGAGGTGGAGATGGGCCTGCGGCAGGGCGAGGATGGCGGCGGGTTCCGGCGTCGTGCCGATCAGGTTGATCATGGCGGAATAGCCGATAGCCTGCGTTGATCCGAGCGGCAGGCCGAGAACGGCCCGCAGGTGGTTCTCGAACTGACTGGTTTCGGCTCCCTCTATCGTCCAGTGGCCGGAGTTGTGGACGCGGGGAGCCATCTCGTTGGCGTAGAGTTGGCCGCCCTGCTGAAAAAACTCGATGGCGAGAACGCCGACGTAGTTCAGGGCATCCAGCACGCGCGCGGCGTAGTCCTGCGCCCGCGCTTGCAGTTCGGGCGTGAGCGCGGGAGCCGGGGCCAGCGAGAGGCGCAGAATCCCGCCTGCATGGTGGTTCTCGACGAGCGGGTAGAAGGCGGTCGCGCCGTCCCGCCCGCGCACGGCCAGGATCGAGACCTCCCGCTCGAAATCCACGAAGCCCTCGACAATCAGCCCCTTGCCGCCCAGCGCCTCCCACGCCGCCGATGCCTCTTCCGCCGCGCGCAGCGCCCGCTGCCCCTTGCCATCGTAGCCGAATCGGCGGGTCTTGAGGACGGCGGGCAGGCCGATGCGCGCTAACGCCTGCTCCAAATCCGCCTGCGTCTCCACCGGGGCGAACGGCGGAACGGGAATGCCGAGGCGCTGAAACAGGGTCTTCTCGCTCAGGCGATCCTGCGCCGTCTCCAGCGCCTCCGGGGGCGGAGAGACCGGCACGCGCCGCGCCAGGTCGCGCACGGAGGGAGCGGGAACGTTCTCGAACTCGTAGGTGACGACTTCCAGCCCGTCCGCGAAGCGCGCCAGCGCCTCCGCGTCATCGAAGGCGGCGGGCAGGCACTCGGCCATCTGCCCGGCAGGGGAGGCCGGGGCCGGATCAAGGAAACGGAAATGCAGGCCGAGCGGATAGCCTGCCAACGCCAGCATCCGTCCCAGTTGCCCGCCGCCCAGCACGCCGACTCTCATGCGCCTTCCCTCGGATCGGGATGATCGAGAACGGCCTGCGTCTGCGCGGCGCGATAGCGTTTGAGGTTGTCGCGGAACTGCGGGTACTTGTTCGCCAGAATCGCCGTCGCCAGCAGCGCAGCATTGACGGCCCCGGCCCGCCCGATGGCGAGCGTCGCGACCGGGATCCCGGCGGGCATCTGCACGATGGAGAGCAGCGAGTCCAGCCCCTTCAGCGCCTTCGACTCGACTGGCACGCCGAGAACCGGCAGGGCCGTCTTCGCCGCCGCCATGCCCGGCAGATGCGCCGCGCCGCCCGCCCCGGCGATGATCGCCTCCAGTCCCCGCGCCTCGGCGGACGCTGCGTACTCGAACAGCAGGTCGGGCGTGCGATGCGCCGAGACCACGCGCACCTCGAACGGCACTTCCAGCGCCTCGAGCGTCTGCGCGGCGTGCGCCATCGTCTCCCAGTCCGATTTCGATCCCATGATTACTCCGACAAGCGGCTGCATCGTTCTCCCTCTCTTCCTGCATTCGCGAATGCAGTATACCCGGTTTGTCCTCCTGCTGCCAGGTTTGGGAGAAGGGAAAAGTCCGCGCAAATGTCTGCTAGTAGTCCTTCACGGTAGAACGACGGGATAGAGTTTCTTGAGTTTGATCCGGGCGTCCTGGGTGGTGAAACGCCAGTGGAC
>DASRGL010000157.1:0-28393 GCA_035651115.1 Chthonomonadaceae bacterium | reverse complement strand
ACACGCCGGTTCATACCCTCCTCCCGACCGTCACGCTCGGCGCGCGCTCCGCCGCGCTGCTGGCCCGGTTCATGCGCTCCTCCCTGCTCGATGTGCTGCGGCAGGACTATCTGCGCACGGCCATCGCCAAAGGACTCTCGCGCGGACGGGCCGTCTGGCGGCACGCGCTCAAAAACGCCTTCCTGCCCGTCCTGACCGTGCTGGGAACCAACTTCGGCGCGCTGCTGACCGGCTCGTTCGTCGTGGAGACCATCTTTCAGGTTCCCGGCATCGGCTACGAATCCATCAACTCCATCACCAAGCGGGACTATCCCGTGATTCAGGGCATGACGCTGCTCGTCGCTATCATCTTCATCCTGGTCAACCTCGGCGTGGATATTCTCTACGGCGTCATAGACCCGCGCGTGCGTTCCCAGGAGGAGCGTGCATGAGCCGGCCCGCCCTTGCAGAGAACCAGGATGTCTCCGCTCGCCCGACGATCTCGGCCAGTCCCGGCAGGGAGGCGTGGCGGCGCCTGCGTCGCAACCCGGTCGCGGTCGCCTGCGGGGTCTATATCCTGCTGGCGCTGTTCGCCGCGCTCTTCGCTTCCTATCTCGCGCCTTATGCCTATGACGCGATGGATACGCGCACCGGCTCCCTCCCCTCTCCGCCCGACGCGCGCCATCTGCTCGGCAGGGACAATCTGGGACAGGACGTGTTCAGCCGCCTGCTCTACGGCGCGCGTATCTCGCTGGCGGTGGCAGTCGTCGTGGTGGTCATCGAGGCGGTCATCGGCGTGACGCTAGGGCTGGTCGCGGGCTACTACGGTGGCAAGATTGACCTGGCGTTGATGCGGGTGACGGACGTGATGTTCGCCTTTCCCGATCTGTTGCTGGCGATTCTGTTGCGCGCTATCCTGCTCTCCGGCAACCAGGCGACGGCCCTCTCGACGAATCTGCTGACCCTCTTTTTCGCGCTCGGCATCGTGGGCTGGCCGGGGATCGCGCGGCTGGTGCGCGGGCAGGCGTTGGCGCTGCGCGACAAGGAGTTCATCGAGGCGGCGCGGGCCATCGGCGTGCGCGACCGCCACATCCTCACCCGCCACCTGCTGCCCAACCTGCTCGGCCCCATCATCGTGCAGGTGACCCAGGATGTCGCCGGGGTCATTCTGGCGGAGGCGACGCTCTCGTTCCTCGGCATCGGCGTGCCGCCGCCGTTTCCGAGTTGGGGCCGCATGATCAACGACGCCCTGCCCTATATGCGCGTGCATCCGCTGCTGCTGCTGGCTCCGAGCCTGGCGTTGGCGCTGACGGTCATGGCCTTCAACTTCCTCGGCGACGCCCTCCGCGATGCTCTCGACCCTCGCCTTCGGCAATGAATAGCAGTTCAACAAAACAGGACTGGCGCACATTTGTCCTCGGTAAATCGGCCTTGACAGGCGAGGGTTGTGTCAAGCCTTTTCTATAACGCGGCGCGGCGTTCAGATGCTTCTGCCGCTCCAGGAGCAGGACCGCATTGACCCGCACACGGAACAGGTCGGGCAGGCATTCCAGGCCGTTGTCGGCGATGGTTTCCAAAAGGTCTTGGGGTCGTGTAGAATCGAGTGGGTAGGTCATGATGCGTTTTCCTCTCTGGTGTGGTAACCGAAAGGATACACCATGACCTGCCGTTTGCGCTCTCAGCAGGTCTGCCCAATCTTACAGAAAGAAGTGTACACTACCACTCCAAAGATCGTCTGAGTCTGTATAGTAGGTTTTCTTACCTGGCAACCGGGCCGCCTTTTGGCCCTGCTGAGGGTATCAGCAGGGCGCTTTGCCGTTGCAGGAACCTGCGCCAGTCTGCGAGTTGGACAGTGCTGGCAGCGTGGTGGCGTCAACAGTGTTGCGTCGGCCCCGGTGCTGAGTTCTGATGGTTGTGGGGAAAGGGACGGGAAGAGAGGAACGTTCATGGGGCGATTGACGCATCTGGATGCGCAGGGCCATGCGCACATGGTAGATGTCTCCGAGAAGCCGGAGACGGCACGGCGCGCGGTGGCGCGAGGGAAGATCAACCTGTCAGCGGAGACGGTGCGCCTGCTGCGCGATAACGCCGTGCCGAAGGGCGATGCGCTCGGCGTGGCGCGGGTGGCGGGCATCCTGGCCGCCAAGCGCACGAGCGACCTGATTCCCCTCTGTCATCCGCTGCCCATCACCCGCGTCGCCCTCGATCTGACCGTGACCGAGGCGGGCGTCGAGATCGAGGCGGAAGTCGCCGTCACGGGCAAGACCGGCGTGGAGATGGAGGCGCTGACTGCCGTCTCCATCGCCGCCCTCACGCTCTACGATATGGTCAAGGCGGTGGATAAGGGCGCGGTCATCACCGATATTCGCCTGGAACAGAAGTCCGGCGGCAAAAGCGGCGACTACAGCCGCTCCCCGGAAGAGCCGCCGCAATAGAACGGGGCGACCCTCTTGAGTCGCCCCGTCCCTTTCCCCTCGATAGCGCGCCGTCTACAGAATCTCGCTGGCCTTGATGATGTCGAGCGCAGTCTGCTTCATCGGCTGGCACTTGTCCCGGCTCATCTTCTGGATCGCGTGGAACGCCTCGCTCTCGGACAGTTGCCGTCGCTCCATCAGGATGCCTTTCGCCCGCTCCACCAGTTTGCGGACCTCCAGCGCTTCCTTCAGGTCGGTCGCCTCCTGGATGGCCGTTTGCAGCGTGTGAAAGCGCGTATAGGCCAGGCGCAGGGCCGGCAGCAGTTGCTCGCTCGTGATCGGCTTCACCAGGTAACCGCACGCGCCCGCGTCCAGCGCGGCGTCCACATAGGTATCGTCGCTATAGGCCGTCAGCATGACGATCGGCACCGCCTGATCCTGAAGTATCTCCCGCGTCGCCGTGATCCCATCTATCGGCCCGGGCATATTGATGTCCATCAGCACCAGGTCGGGCTTAAGCTGCTGGGCCATCTCGATGGCCTTCTGGCCCTCCACAGCCTCCCCCACCACCTGATAGCCAGCCCGTTCCAGAGCCTTGCGAAGCTGCATAACGGTCACGCCAGCGTCCTCGCAGATGAGCGCGCGCAAAGGTGTGGTACCGGATGTCATAGTCCTCTTCCTCTCCTAGAGTTCACTAATAGCCCCAGTCGAATAGTAGTCTTTCAAGGTAGAAGTTTGGGATGCTGCTTGAGAGAGGCGAATAGCGTTCTCAATCTCATCGTCTAGGCAAAGTTTCTACCTGGATGGACTAATAGGCGCTGCCTGATCCCACTGCAAACTCACGAAGTCCCATCGTCTGCGCGGTTTCGGATTTGTATAGAGGAGACCGGTGAGATCGCTATCCTCTGACGTTTCGGACTCTTGTTTCGCGGTTCTCAGGCCATATCCCTGCTTCTTGTGCGCTTGCTTCGGATAAAAACGCTCGGCGGTCGGCAGAAGGCACGCCTTGCGTCGTCGAAGAGCGTCATGGATAGGGCAGGGAGAGATCGTCGTCTCATTCCATCAGGAAAGACCGGCGTTCGGCCTGCATTCGGCGCGCAAGGCGCGTTGGCGCTACCTCTTATACGCATAAGGCAGGCAGAAAGACACAGGGTAGGACAAGAAAACAGAGCCAGCAGCGATTCGGCCTCTATTGATTCGGCAGAGAAGCGGCGCAAGGCACGGAGGCAGGGGCGTCCTGCAATGCCTGGGTCATAGGGCAAGGGACTCCCTATGACCCAGACACTCCTGGCCTGCCTGCAAGCGCGACAGTCCTGGCCGCGCTTGCAGCAAAGGGTGTGTACGGCGCTGCCCACGCAGGCGGCCTACACATATCGTTAGAAGGACGGAGAAGCAGGCAGAAATGTTCCCGAACGTCCGGGCAGCGGCCGGCTGCGCGCGGCCTGGATGTTGCGGGCAAAGCAAGGCGTTTCGGCGGCTTTGCGGAGCAAAAACCGTGCGGAGGGCGATAAAAATCCCCGGTTCCGAAGACTTCGGAACCGGGGAGATCCAAGCGGGCAGGCTCTCGGCTTGCGGGAGAGCCTTTCCCTTCCACCGTTTAGAAGTGGACGGCCACCTGCGTGGTGAACACGGTCGCGTTCGACGTGCTGGGCCGGGAGTCGAAGCCGCCGCCGACATCCTGGAAGTTGATAATCTGGTAGGCCAGCTTCAGGATGGTGTTTCCGGTCAGGTTCACGCCCGCGCCGAGCGTGATGTACTGCTCGACCGGCTTGGCGTTCGTGGAGTGAGCCGAGGTCGCCGGGGACAGATCCCAGAACACGCCCTCATAGTCGCCGCTGAGGGTGAACGTCTTATTGACGCGCCAGTTGACACCCGCGTTGACACGCTGCAGGTTATCCCCGATGCCGCCCCCTCCGGTAGCGTTACGATTCCGCGCGCCCTCCAGGAAGTCTCCACCGAGATGGACATGCAGGGACGGCGAGAAAGCGTATCCCAGGCGGACGAACGGCCCGCGAATGTTGGTCGGGTTGTACCAGTTGCCGAGCTTGTTCCAGTAGCCTGGAGCGTTGAAGCGCGGATCAATGTACTGGTAGCCTGCTGAGACGTCCACCGGGCCGCTGCCCCAGCCGACATTCAGCACGTAGGCGTTATTGTCGTTGTTGCGCTGGCCGTCGGCGGTGTCAATGCCCTTCTGCGTGACGCTCTTCGCGCCTTCCGCCGAGATGCGGAAGCGTCCGATGTCTTTCAGCTTCAGATTGGCGCCGTAGATGACGGCGTTGTTGAAGACCGGGCCTGCGCCGGAGGACAGGTCAATCAGGGTGAAGCCCAGTTCGCCCAGCTTGAACAGCGGGATGCCGATATGCAGGCCCGCGCTCTGCGTCGCGGCCTGCGCCCCGACGATGCTGGCGATACCGACGGGCTTGCCCGCGAAGACCGTGCCGGTCGAGCCGAAGAGCGGCTGATCCAGCGTGCCTTTACTGCTGCCGACCGGGCTGTTGTGGCTGGCTGCCCAGAGGCTCGTGGTCGCGCTGCCGAACTTGCTGGTGATCTTGAAGCCGTCCTGGACATAGTTGCCGTCGTCGTACCAGGGTACGTCGAAGTAGGCATCGTAGTCCGGGCGCCAGAAGGTCAGCGGCGTGACCTGGTTCTTGTAGCGACCGAGGGTCAGCACGGTGTTGCTGCCGATTCCCGCGATGGGAATGTTGAGCGCCGCCTGATAGAGCGTGGTCTGCTCTGCCAGCGCGCCGTTGGGGTTGGCATTGGGGCCGCCCGCCAGCGCGTTCGCGCCGGCGCCACCGCCGGGCCGGCGATAGTCGAGATAGTTCGACGTGACGAGGTCGCCGGTGAAGGTGACGCCGCCCGCCAGCTTGCCGTTGATGCCCAGGTGGAAATCGTGCGGGCTGCTGACGTTGTCGAAATGGCTGTTGTTGGCCCTGCGCGCCGCGCCGCTGTAGTCGAAGAAATCGGAGCGGGAGCGGTCGGAGCGGAAGCCGAAGAAGGCGTCGCCGGTGAACTGGATCATCTTGTCCAGTCGGTTCTTGATGTCGGCGACATCGGCGGCCAGCGCATCAATGCGGCTGCGAGCCGCGCGCACATCGGTGCCGAGGGCGGCGAGTTCGTTTTTGAACTCGTCGAGCAGGCGGCGGATCTCCGCGAGCTGTTCCGCGGGTATCTCACCGGGAGGGCCTTGCGGGCCAGCCGGGCCGGGTTCGCCCTTCTCGCCCTGCGGACCTTGCGTGCCGGTGCCGATCTTGTTGAGCAGGCGCTGGATCGCGACGGCGAACTCGTAGCGGGTCAGGGTGCGTTTCCCGGCAAAGTATCCGTTCGGATAGCCGATGACGATACCCTTCTCCTGGAGATCCTTGACGGCCTGGTACGCCCAGTGGTTGGGGTCCAGGTCTTTGAAAGGCTCCTGGGCCACCGCCGGGCGAGACCACGCCATCGCGAGGGTTGAAAGGGCGGCGCCCAGATAGGGCAGTACCTTTCGCATTTCTCTCCTCCGTGAACGTAGAGTGGGTTGATGAGGAAGGCGTGTTCGACCGGGGCGCAAAAAGAGCGCGACGGTCGAGCGGCCTTCGATTGGCCCGACGTCCGCGCTGGCAACAGCAGAGAGGCGTAGAGTCCTTTTCCTCTAGTTCACGGATTGCAGAAACGCGCTTGGGTAAGAAGAGTATCCCTGTGTCCTGCTTCTCACTTCTGCCCGCTTCCGTGCGGAACAAGAGCGTCAAGACCCTGTCCTCGCGCTGTTCTGCGTGGACTTCGGAGTGTGTCAGCTGGAGCAGACGAACTGACCTTAGAAACGCAGTTCTCGCGGATAGAGTTCGCGCAGATCTGTCCGTCTCTCTGCCAACTCGTATCAGAGTAGCATATCGGGCCGTCTGATGTCAAGCCTTACAACCTATAAATGCCACATTTTCGCGCGGAAATGCAGTTAATTTTACCGGGCCGAGCGATTTTGCCGGACCGGAGGCCGCAGCCGCGCAACGCATTCA
Organism: Chthonomonadaceae bacterium; assembly: GCA_035651115.1. GTDB lineage: Bacteria > Armatimonadota > Chthonomonadetes > Chthonomonadales > Chthonomonadaceae > DASRGL01. Next base: position 22,008 of record DASRGL010000157.1, on the reverse strand, counting down.
CGGTCTGGCCGGGGCGTGGGCCGCCGAAAAACCGCTCTGCTGGACGCCTGCGCCCCGGCCTCTAAAAATCCTGTGAATTTTTCTTGAAATTGCCGCTTGTTGGCACGAAACTTGCAAGATCAGGACTATGCGTTCCCCGCTTTCACGATCCGCGCGGAGCCACAGCTACGTCATCTCAAGCGGCCTATTTTGCTCTGGAGGACACCCGTGAAGTCTCACAAGCAATGCAGTAAGACGTTCTCTGGCTCCGGCGCTCGTTGCGCGCAGAGGCTGGCTTTTCTCGGCGTGACGCTGCTGAGCCTGCACAGCCTGGCCTTCGGGCAGACCTCGGTCAGCTATCCGACCTCGCCGACCTCCGGCACACAGCCCAGCCTGTCGTTTCTGCCGCGCCCGAAAGACCCGGATACCGCGCTCAGCTTCCTCATCAACCCGTCTGACCTCGGCGTGCTGCATTCAAATGTCTTCTCGACCACCGAGATCATCAATCTGAACCGCGACGGCGTCCATGAAGATGTCGTCGGGCCGGTGGATACCGGCGGCCCGCCGATTCCGGGGACCGGGCCGGACTTCTCCTATTTCGGCGCGCTGTTTATCAATAACCTGCCGGCGGTCCAGCATATCAACAAGCTGACGCTGCTGTTCGACGCGCCCGCCGACCTCACCGCCTTCGACGTGGATACGTTCCTGCGCACGAACGATCTGCAAGGGTTCGGCCCGGAGTTCACCCCGACCTGGAATATCAGCGGGCCGACTCTTGTCGGAGGCGTCGGCATCGGTTCGACGGAGGGGCCGGGGACGCTGGGCGTCCCCACAGACCGCAATCTCTGGAGCGTGGACTTTACCGAAAACCCGGCTTTCCCGTGGGGTTCCATCAACGACCCGAACGCGCTCTATCCGGCCTTTACCCTCCTGTCAAGCCGTTTCCCGCCCGGCAGCGATGTCTCGTTCAGCTATATTCCCTACGCCACCACCGTGCCGGAACCGGGGCCGCTCTCTCTTGTCGTCGGCCTGGCGATGGTGGGGATGGGCCTGCGCGGACGCAGGCGGCGCCCTTGAATCTGCCCGAAGTTCCACTTTGGGCCTTCGTTCCGAACTGCAGCGCGCTCCTGCGGGAACTCGCCGCGAAAAAGAATCGTTTTAGCAAGGAAAATTGGCACGCAGTGTGCAATTGATAGAGAGGTTGCATCTGAGTAACGGGGCCTCGGGGAAAATGAACCGCAGCCGCCCATTGAAGAGAGTTTGGGAGTCGTCGCAGAAAGGTTGTACTCAATGCATATATTGAACCGGCTCAGCCAGCCCTTACTTTGTACTGTCGGCGTCCATGACGCGCCGCCACCCCGGTTCCCGCACGGTCCGGTCGTGTCTACCTGCCCCTGCTGCCGCAAGGTCGTCTACTACTACGGCCTGTCGGCCTACGGGCTGACCACGCCGCCGAATCTGCTGGTGCCGGCGTTCCCGCGCGTCCTGGGCGCGCTGCCCCCGGCCCCGGCCCGCGCCTGATCCGCCTGTCTGCGGCCCTGCCACACGCCTCCTGGAAGTCGTGTGGGGAACAACCGATGCAGTCCGCACCATTCGAGGCGAGCGGCTTACCGCTCGCCTCCTCGCCTTTTTCCAGCGCCCCGATTCCTCCTGTACGGATCGGCGTCGTCGGGTGCGCTCTCGCCCGCACGCGCTATGGGGAGGCGCTGTCCCAACTCGCTTCTCTGCAGGTCGCAGCCCTGGCCGACCCGGATAAGCGCCTGGCCCGCGCCTGGGCCAGACAACTGGGCGGCAGTCCCCCCGTGTTCGAGAGCCTGGAGCCGATGCTTCAGGCCGTCCCCGCGCTGGAAGCCGTGCTGATCGCCTCGTCGCCGCACGAACGCAGCGCGCAGGTCATGGCGGCAGCGCAGGCGCGTAGGTCCCTGCTGGTAGAACTTCCCTTTGCCGATAGCCTCGCCGAGACGGATGCGCTGCTCCGCGCCGCCGCCGAAAACGGCGTGCTGCTGATGCCCGCGCTCTCCGGCCGCTTCGACGCCGCCTTCCGGCAGATCGCCCGGTACGCGGAGGCGGGCGCGCTGGGGACGCTGCGCCAGGCCCGGTGTGACCGGATTCTGCCCGCGTGGGGCGCAAGCGAGGCGGAATCTCGCAACGGCGCGGCGGATAGCGGCTGGAACGCCCTCCTGCAGCGCGCGCTCTTCCAGACCGCAGACCTGTGCCGATGGTGGCTCGGCGATGCGCTGATGGTCAGCGCCGACATAGACCTGCATCGGCAGGACGCCGCCGGACGCTCTCGCGGGCCGACGCCGGCGCTCGCCAATGTCATTCTCACCCATGAGCGCGGCCAGTCCGTGCATCATCTCGCTCGCGTGCGCTCGACCCAGTCCGAAGAACGCTACAAGCTCAGCGGCGCGCTAGGGTACGTCGAGTTGATCTTCGGGCCGACCGCCGCGATGACGCTGCACCGTCCGAGCCTGCCCGCCGGGAACCTGCCTGCACCGGAGGAAGTGGCTTCCCCGCCCGCTCAGGATGAGGCCGAGGCGTTGAGGCTGCGCGCCCGGCGGATGCTCTCTCACTTTGCCGACTGCATTCGCACGGCCTGCGCGCCGCAGGCGCGCGGGGCAGACGCCCGCGCCGCGCTGGAGATCGTTCATGCCGCCTATCTCTCCACGCAGGAGGGCAGCAAAATCTCCCTGCCGCTGCGCCGTTCCCTCGATATTCGCGCGATCATGCGCTCCCCCGGCGCGGCCCCACGCCCTCTTCCCCCGCCGAACGCCTCTCGCTGATCCTGCCGATCCCTTCCTCTTCTGCCGGAAGACGGGCGCGACGGCTCACGCCGCGCAGCCGAATCGCAGACGTGACGGACGGTGGATTTTGCCGCGAAACTCTCCGATAATGAAGCGGTCATGCCCCGGATACGCCGATTGGGGGCGTGCCTGCAATAAGGTCTCGCCGGATGCAGCGGGATCATCTGAATTCGGAGGAGAAAGGAACTGTGGCGTCCTCGGCCTCTACTACGTCCCGCCTGAGTCGCTTCGCCGTCCAGCCGCCGACCGGCATCGCCTTCAACGGCACGGCGCTCAACATAGACCATGCGGGCTACCTGGCACAGCACGACCTGATCTATCTGCGGCCGCCGCGCGAGGGCGCGGAGGCGATGGCGCTGGGCGATGGCGACCTCGGCGCGATGGTCTGGTGTCCGGGCCACCTGCGGATGCAGGTGCAGAAGAACGATCTCTGGGCCGACTCTCCCACCCGGCAGCTTACCGGCTCGCTCGGCCCCGCCTCCAACTGGCGGCAGCCCTCGGCAGGCGCGCTCTCCCTGCATACCGCGCCCTCGCACCTGGAAGCGCCCGCGCGCTTCGAGCAGCGCCTCAGCCTCTACTCCGGCGTCCTGACGCTTCAGGCGGAATCCGCGCACGGCTCCTGCCAGGCGACCCTCTTTGCGGCGGCGACGGCGGGCGTGATCGTCCTGCACTATCAGGATCAGGCGCTCCGCAACACCGAACGCTACCTTGAAATCTCGCTCTGGCGGGACGGGCATCTGTTCGCGCTCGGCGAGAACATCGGCATTTTGCAGGCGTTCCCGGATCGCCGCTACACGCTGCTGGCCCGCGTCGCGGGCAAGCCGACGCAGGCCCGCCAGAAGGACAAGCGCACGGTGCGCCTGGAGATGCCGCCGTTCCGCTCCGGCAGCTTCACGCTCTACCTGACCGTGGCGACGAGCCATAAGACGGGCGATCCGGTCTCGATGGCGAAGACGCGCATTCAGGATGCGATGAACAAGGGCTACGAGGCGCTGCTGCGCGAACACAAGCAGCACTGGGGAACCTTCTGGCAGAAGTCGTTTCTGCGCCTGGTCGGGCAGGATCACGATCCGCTGCCGGGCTACCTGGAGAACCTCTGGTATCTGACGCTCTATCACCAGGCCGCCTGCTCGCGCGGCTACGATGCGCCGCTGCCCAACGGCGCGCTCTGGCTGCACAACGGCGACGCTCGCTCCGGCCCGGCCCTCTACGCGGGAGACGCGCTGCGCGATATGACCGCGCCGCTCCTCGCCGCGAACCATCTGGAACTGACCGCGCCCTACATCGAGACGTATCACCGGATGCTGCCCGACCTGGCGGCGCGGACGGGGAGAGAGTTCGGCGTGGGCGGCGCGCGGTTTCCACACCGCTTCAATCGGTTCGGGGACGCCTTCGATACGCCGAACGCGATAAAATCGGAGACGACGCCCCTGTCGGAGACGCCCGGGCTGACAGAGTCCGCCCAGGCTGCCGAGGAGGAGGACGCCGAACTGCTGCGCCTGCTTCAGGAAGCGCCCACAGCGCCGCCACCGCCTCCGCCCGCCCCGGCAGAAAAGGACGCGCTGGGCGATGGGCTGGCCGCCGCCCTCTTCGTGTGGGAGGCGTATCGCTATGCGCCGGACGATATTTTCGCGCGCCTGCGCGCCTACCCCCTGCTGCGCGCCTGCACGACTTTCGCCCTGGAGTACGCCGCCGCCCACCCGGAAGTCCTGGAAGCGCCGAACGCGCGCGCGCAGTTGGCGGCGGCCCTCGGTGCGCTGCTCTGGGCCGGGGAGCGCCTGAATCTGGATGAGGACATGCGCCCGGAGTGGAGGGCAAGCTGGAAGGCGCTGGCGGGAACGACGGCTCCCTATCGCCCGGAGTGCCTGCTGCCGTTCGGCGCGCTCTCCGCCGAGGAGGTCGTTCCCTGCCTGAGCGCCTGGCTGATGGAGATGCCGCAGAGACCGCAGGGCTTTGTCGCGCCCGACGGGCGCACGCCGGACTTGCAGCGGGCCGGGCAGCTCTGCGCGGGCCTGAACTCCCTGCTGCTGCGCGAGGAGGTGGCCGACTTCGATCCGGAGAACCCTTCCGATGCAAGCTTCGGGGGCGTACCGGGCGGCATTCTGCGGGTCTTTCCCGCGCTGCCTTCCACCTGGAACGCTTCTTTCGTGCTGGCGGCCCCCGGCGGCTTCCGCATCAGCGCGGAGGCGGTCGGCGGCAAGGTGATCTATATAGCGGTGCAGAGTCTCTTGGGCGAGGTCTGCCGCCTGGTCAGTCCCTGGGGAGCAGGTTTCCCGGTACGCATCCTCAACGGGCGGGAGGTCGTGATGGAGACCGAGGAGGCGCTGATCCGCTTTGAAACCAGGCCCGGCGTCACCTATCTCATCGAGCGCAACGACTTCCCGCTCGTGCGCGCCGTCCACGTGCGTCTGGGCGGACGCCGCAACGACAAGCCCAAGCGATTCCACGATCATCTGCTCGGCATGTATCGGGAATAGGACGCGCGTCTCCAGAGAGCCTCTGCTTCCCAGGATGCGCCTCTCATGGAGTCTGGATGCTCTGCTGGAGGCGGATTTCCAGGGCGGCAATGTCTTCGGGGCAGAGCTTTCTGATACGGGCGTATTGCCGCGCCGCCGCCTCTGCCAGCGTCTTGCGCCCTTCTGCGGGCTGATATTGAGAACGCCCTGCTGCTCGGCGAAGGGAAGGTAGTAGCGCTCTTTCGGGTGGAGTTCCTGCCGGACTGCTTTCCAGGCCCACTCTTCCCGGCGCGAGCGATTCCGCCTCCCGCTCGATATAGTCCGGGTCGGCGCGGCGTGTCTCGTCGCCATCGCGGTCTACGCAGAGCAGGAAGAGGTCGGTCGTTCCTTTGGAGCGATCAATGACCGGCCCCAGCCTTGTCCAATCCAACACTTGGGATACGCCCTGAAATCGCGGCTTCTGGCAGACGCGAACGACAGCTTGTAGCTTTCCGATGGCCCGGAACATCGCCTCGATAATCGGTTTGAGCATGTACTGATCTTTGGTAAAGTCTTCCGGAATGACCAGCGCCCTCATACCGTGACCTCCCCGGCCTCCTGGAAAGCGACGGCGTCTTCCAGCCAGCCGGCCTCAAAGAGATTCGCGACATCTTGCTCTAGCGCCAGGCGGCGCGCATCCGGCAGATCGAGCAGGCGCACGATGCGGGCGGCGGGGCTTTCCGGGGAGCGATAGATCACCGAGACGTACTCCAGGCTTTGCGGACTGAGCAGGCGCAGCAGCGCGGGCGAGTGCGTTGTTGCGACGACCTGGACTTTGCCCTTGTTGGCCTGCTGCTCGATCAGTTGGAGCAGCAGATGCAGGCGCGTCGGATGAATGCCGTTATCCAGTTCCTCGAAGAAATAGAAACGCGCGCTTTCCGGTCCCAGCAGCGCCGCGATCATCGCCAGGAACCGCAGCGTGCCATCCGAGGCGCTATAGGCCGTTGTTCTCTGCCCATTTCAACGGAGAGCGGTTCCTGGGAGCGTATCCGGGTCGCTCTTCTCCCGCAGGAGCGAGGTGTTGTTCTCTGCCCATTTCAACGGAGAGCGGTTCCTGGGGCCGTATTAGTTTCTGACTCCTGCCCGGCTAACGGGTATCATGATTATGGAAACAGAGAACGCACCCGGCCCTATTAGGAGTAAGGAAATGACCGCCCTATCGCCCGCCCAACCGCAAATCCCGGCCTCCCCCGATGGAGGCCCGCGCGCCATGCCGCAAACGCCGCTCAGCCCGGACGAACTCCGCAGGCTGAACGCCTACTGGGCGGCAGCCAACTATCTATCCGTCGGGCAGATCTATCTGCTGGACAACCCGCTGCTCCGCGAGCCGCTGCAAAAGCAGCACATCAAGCCCCGCCTGCTCGGGCACTGGGGAACCACGCCCGGCCTCAACTTTATCTACGTCCACATGAACCGGGTCATCAAGAAGTACGACCTGAACGCCATCTACATCACCGGCCCCGGTCATGGCGGCCCCGGCCTCGTCGCCAACACCTACCTTGAGGGAACCTACAGCGAGGTCTATCCCGACATCTCCCAGGATGCGGAGGGAATGCGGCGGCTGTTCAAGCAGTTCTCCTTCCCCGGCGGCATCCCCAGCCACGTCGCGCCCGAAACCCCCGGCTCCATTCACGAGGGCGGCGAACTCGGCTACTCGCTGGCTCACGCTTATGGGGCCGCCTTCGACAATCCCGACCTGCTCGTCTGCTGCGTCGTCGGGGATGGCGAGGCGGAGACCGGCGCGCTGGCGACAAGCTGGCACTCCAACAAGTTCCTCAATCCTGCCCAGGATGGCGCGGTGCTGCCCATCCTGCACCTCAACGGCTACAAGATCGCCAATCCGACCGTGCTGGCCCGCATCAGCCACGAAGAACTGAACAGCCTGTTCCTCGGCTACGGCTACAAGCCCTACTTCGTCGAGGGCGACGACCCTGAAACCATGCACCAGTTGATGGCTGCCACGCTGGATGCCATCGTCGCCGAGATACGCGCCATTCAGCAGGAGGCCCGCGCGCACGGCGTCACGCAGCGCCCGCAGTGGCCGATGATCGTGCTGCGCTCTCCGAAAGGCTGGACCGGGCCGAAAGAGGTAGATGGCAAGAAGACGGAGGACTACTGGCGCTCCCATCAGGTTCCGATGGGCGACATGAGCCAGCCGGAGCATATCGCGCTGCTGGAAGCCTGGATGAAGAGCTACAGGCCCGAGGAACTGTTCGACGCGAACGGCAGGCTGATCCCGGAGTTGCAGGAACTGGCTCCGCAGGGCGCGCGGCGCATGGGCGCGAACCCGCACGCGAACGGCGGCCTGCTTCTCCATGACCTCGAAATGCCCGACTTCCGCGCCTACGCCGTCGAGGTTTCCCGGCCTGGAACCATTGTCGCCGAGTCCACCCGCATTCTCGGCAAGTTCCTACAGGACGTGATGGAGCGCAATCTGGCGCGCAAGAATTTTCGGGTCTTCAGTCCGGATGAGAACAACTCCAACCGCCTGGGCGCCGTTTTAGAGGCCACAGACCGCGCCTGGATGGGCGAGATACTGCCAGAAGACGATCATCTCGCTCCGGATGGTCGCGTGATGGAGATCCTCAGCGAAACGACCTGCCAGGGCTGGCTGGAGGGGTATCTGCTCACCGGGCGGCACGGCTTTTTCTCCTGCTACGAGGCGTTCATCCACATCGTCGACTCGATGTTCAATCAGCATGCCAAATGGCTGGAAGCGACCTGCCGCATTCCCTGGCGCCGCTCCATCGCCTCCCTCAACTATCTGCTGAGTTCGCACGTCTGGCGGCAGGATCATAACGGCTTTTCGCATCAGGACCCCGGCTTTCTCGATGTCGTGGTCAACAAAAAGGCCGATGTCGTTCGCGTCTACCTGCCGCCCGACGCCAATACCCTGCTTTCTGTTGCCGACCACTGCCTGCGCAGCCGCGACTATGTCAACGTCATCGTCGCAGGCAAGCAGCCAGAGTTGCAGTATCTCGACATCGAGGCGGCCATCAAGCACTGTACGGCGGGCGCCGGCATCTGGGAGTGGGCCAGCAACGATAAAGGCGGCGACCCGGACGTGGTCATGGCCTGCGCGGGCGACGTGCCGACTCTGGAGACCCTGGCGGCGGTAGACCTGCTGCGCCAGCGCCTTCCCGACCTGAAGGTGCGCGTCGTCAACGTTGTAGACCTGATGGTACTACAACCTAAGAGCGAGCATCCGCACGGCCTGACCGACGCAGAGTTCGACGCGCTTTTCACGAAAGATAGGCCGGTAGTCTTCGCTTTTCACGGCTACCCGCTGCTCATCCACCGTCTGACCTATCGCCGGACGAACCATGACAACATCCACGTGCGCGGCTACAAGGAGGAAGGCACGACCACCACGCCGTTCGATATGGTCGTCCGCAACGATCTGGATCGCTACCACCTGGTGATGGATGTCATTGACCGGGTTCCCGGACTCGGCCCCAGAGCGGCCTATCTGCGCCAGTACGCCCGCGACAAGCGCATCGAACACAGGGCGTACATCGTTCAGCGCGGCGAGGACATGCCGGAAGTCCGCGACTGGAAATGGCCCTACTGACCGTCCGCAAAGTTGGCCCGGCGGTTGAAACCGCATCTGGAAAAGCACCAAATCGGCCTCCGCCGACTCCCCGGAGGGCGCAGCAAGCAGCGTCCCTACGTCTCCCCTCTCCCGCAGCGTGGGAGAGGGGACGGGGGTGAGGGCCAGACGCGAATTCATTCGCCGGGCAAGAAGGAGTTGCTCGTCAAGCCCGCTGTGCCAGGTTTCGACTTCATCGGAATCTGGCACAGTATGGCTTTGGGATGGTATCCTGGTAGCAAGGCCCATCGGTATCGCTATGAGGTCGCCAGGAGCGCGCCATAATCAAGAAGTTGAGTCTGACCCATTTCAAGAACTTCCAGAAGGCCGAACTGACGCTCGGCCCCCTGACCCTGCTTGTCGGCACGAACGCCTCCGGCAAGAGCAATCTTCGTGACGCTTTCCGCTTCCTGCGCGGCATCTCGCGCGGCTACTCTCTCGCGGAGATCATCGGGGCAAAGTACGGCGAAGGGGGAGAACTGCAATGGCTGTGCTGGAGATGGGCTCTCTCCTCTGTCTCTCAGTATACCCTGCTTCCCACCGGTCTATGAGCGGGAAATCCTGACGTTCAGAGACGCTTCAGCGTGAAAACCTGGCAGCGGCCTTTGGCAGGCGGCACGAGAAGGATCTGACCGCGCACTTTCAGTTCCACTGGCTCTTTCGAGTCCGTGAAGTCGGTGCGGCGCACCAGCACGCGGTCGCCGAGCAGGAGGCCGGAGATGACCGGGCCGGGCCGTTTTGGAACCTCAAAGTTTACCGATGTGCCGCGCTCCAGAAAGGTCCCGTACTCCTGCGCGGCGGCCCAGACGGAATGCACCAGCGCCACCTCTTTGGCCTGCTCCTGGGGCATACACCACAGAAAGAAGGTGTCCGTGCGGCGCAGAAGCATGTGCCAGAGGAGTTCCTGATAGGCCCACTCGCTCATCTGCTGGACGGCGGGATCGCGTGGGTTCGACACTTCGACCGTGTGCCAGTGGACGAAGCTGATGATGGGAACGGCCCGCGGCGTATACTGCCCCGCGCTGCTGGCTTCGCGAAGCATGTTGTAGAACCAGCGGTAGTCGTCGGGCGTGAAGTCGTACCAGTTGTAGATACTGTCCCAGGGATAGACGACCGGCATGGCGAAGGTGTAGCCGGTCGGCTCGAACTCATTGGCCCAGTGGCGATAGCGCGCCTTCTGCTCCGTGAGCGCAGGCTGCCCGTCCACGAACTTCTCGTAGTAGTCAAACCAGTAGCGAAAACCGTCGTGCGGAGTGACGGCGTAGTTGCCCACCAGCGCCTTCGGGAAGCGGGTCAGCAGCGGCTCGGCGTAGACATCGCGCTGGAGGTCGGCGCGCAGGGCGCGGATGACTTTTTGGAACTCCAGGAAGTTCTCGATATGCGGAATATGTTCTCGACAGCGCGCGCAGCGTTGGGAGGCTTCCCAGGCTCCGTTCCATTCAAGAGGGCCGTCAATCTCCCAGTCCGCGAACACAAAGCCCGGCGCGATTCCCTCTTTGCGGTAGGCGTCGGCAAAATACCCGACGCGTTCCCGGATGGCGGGGCGGCGGAAGTCGAGCGTGAAGGGACAGCCCATGTTCTCTGTGCCGAACGAGTCGTCCCAGAAGGGCTGGCCGTCCGCGCCGATATGGGCGGTGCGGGGATCGCCATCGAAAAAGGAGTAGAGGCAGGAGGTCGCGTCTATGTTAACGCGCAGCCCGAGCTTCTGCTGCGCGCGGGCGACGATCAGGGCTTCGGCGAGGCTCTGCTCGCGCCGGTTCCAGTCCCACCGGCTGACCAACCCCACGCCGCGCTTATCGAGTTCCCGCACGAGTGTTTCCGCCTGTTCCGGTTCCAGCTTGCCGGGCGTCATTGCGGGCCAGAGATAGAGCGGCAGACGCTTGCCGCGCGGAAATCGGAGGGGCTGCGTGTTGTCCAACACGGTCTGAAGCGGTTCGGGCCACTGCATAAGCGGTTTCTCCGCATAGGTCGGCGGCAACCAGAAAAGGCAGAACAGCACGGCGGCTACCAGAATCGTTCGGTTGTGCATCGGGCCTCCTTCTGAAGCCTGGGGGACCTGTGCCTGCATCCTATCCTATTCGGGGGCTGTGTGAACGTCCTCCGGTTCCAGAGAGAGGGTAGGCGGCAAGGATCGCCTCGGCGCTATGGCCTGCTGCCACCAGTCCCACGATTGCGCCGACCGTGACGCGCAGACCTCGCCAGCAGGGTTTGCCTTCCATGACGGTGGGATCGAACATGTTACGGCCCCGGGTACGCACAGCTTCAGCCCCCTGCCCCTCCCTATTTTACCATGAGACAGATAGCAACCGGAGAGCTTCAGACCCCCGGCGGAAAAACAGCCCGGCAAATGTCAGGGCGCAGCCAGTGCGTTGCGCCCTGACATTTGCCCATACTACGAGCGAATGCCGGGCTTGATGACGGAGCCGCCGCTCTGCCCCAGCGCCAACGCGGCCAGATTCGCTATATAAACGGGAGTATTTCGGACTCGCATTATGGTCTCCTCTGTTGCCGAGTACAGATTCGCCCCGTCGAGCTTCAGCGCCTTCTTTTCCATGACCTGCGCCTGCGCCCCAGCGGCCAGCGCCGCCTACGCCAGAATCGTCAAAAATCGTCTGATCGCTTTCATGCTATGTCTCCTGAACTCTCTCCCTTCTCTGCAAAGCGGATTAGGGAAGGGGGACGGGGGGTTAGGTTTTATTTCACCGGCGTGTCGAAGGACGCTTCACCCAGAAGCGTCTCCGCCCAGGCGCACCAGATCTGCACCTTCGCGATGTCATGGATGTAGGGGGGCAGGGTGATCTGCCGGTTGATCCTGTCGCCCTTGATCTTGAGGGCTTCCAGCAGATAGGTGTTGCCGAGCGAGTCGATGATCTGCCAGTGGGGAGCGGGCGCATCGGGAACCTTGAAGTCGTCGCTCAAGGTCAAAATCTGTTTGTCACCCTCGGTGGAGTGGGTGACGGTTCCGGTATTGGCTTTGACGCCCATGAACGGCTTGCTGGTATGCTGGGCGAAGCTCGGCGCGCTGGCAGTGATTATTCCGATGGCGAGCAGGCCGAACAGCCGGAAGGCCGGAGGGAAGAAAGAACGTGGTCGTTGCATCGGTTAAGGTCTCCTTTTCGTCTCGTAAGCGGATCAGGGTTTACCGCCGGGAGAGTGTTTTCCGACGCTTGTAAACCCGATTCGCACGAAAAGGTTCCCACGTTCCCGCCGACTTTGCGCAGGGGGTCAGGCTGCCTAGCTCATCGCACGAAATTGATCTGCCACCCGGCCCCGACATAGCAGAGGACGTAGAGGACGATGGCCGTGCGCTCCACCACCTGAATGAACCGGGGGCGATGCAGGCGCAGTATCTCCAGGATAACCAGAGGGGCTACCGAGAGCAGCATCTTCCCGGCGATAAACGAGGCGAGACCGGCCTCCAGATAGACGCGCAGCACGGGATTCGCTTCCGTTGCCAGCCCGGAGCGAAGAAGAAACACCGTCAGCCAGAGATCGAAAATACAGATGATCGTCAGCAGCCAGCTTTCATAACTCACCTTGATTCCGGCCAGACGGCGCGGACTGATCCGGAATGGATTTTTCTGCAGCGAGCGCTCCCTGCTCTGCTCCTCAGAAATCTTGTCTTCATAAACACAATCGTCAGATGCCATCCGATAGCTCCAGAACGGTTAGTGTACGATGCCTGATTGGGACGGGAATCATATCAGAGTCTTCCATATCGGGCCGGATTCCTCATATAAGTTCGTGAGCCGCCGACCAGTCTTCACAGGGATTATGGGCGATTGCCTGCCTTCTCCTTAATCTTCCGGCAAAATTCCGCTGCCAAAGCCCACTCCGTTCGGGGCGGCGCGCGCTGCCGCGCCCATCGGAACGGACGCCGTCGGGAAACGTGCGCTGTAGAACGGGCTGCGTTGACGGCCCGGCTACTGCAAAAGGCAGCCATGCAGTTCGACCGCGACCGGCATCCCGGCGCACTGGCCCCGGATAGTGACCTCCTGGCCCTGTTTGAGGCGGTCTATCTGCGTCTTATGTTCGGGGGTAAAGAAACACTGCACGCCACTGCCGAGATCGTTGGCGCGCAGCATGATGAAAGGATTCCCCGCGAACGTCTGCCCCGTGTTCGCGACCTGGCCCGTCACGCGCAGGACGCGGCCTTTGAACTTCCTGTCGGCGGCCTTGCCGTTCTCCGCGTAAGCCTGCCAGAGCGCCTGCGCCGAGAGGCTGGCGGCGACACGGGCCGCGCGCACCTGTTTTTCCGCCGCGTTCTGCGCGCCGCATCCGGCCAGGCCGACCGGAACGCTCAGGCACAGGGACAGACAGGCAAGAGAGAGGAACGATAGGTTTCTGCGCATGGCTTTGCTCCTGCGAAGGTACAGAGAGCGTCGAGACAGAGCCGGGTATCCGGCGCGGGCCTTCAGGCGCGGAACGCTTCCTGGGGCGAGGGCATCTGAAGCGGCAGGGAGAACCAGAACTCCGCGCCGCTGCCCGGAACGTTGCGGACGCCGATAGTCCCTCCATGCTGCTCGATGATCGCCTTACAGATCGCCAGTCCGAGGCCGGTTCCCTGACGGGTCTGGCCGGTAGACGTGCGGTAAAACTTCGCGAAGATGCGCTCGGTCTCGGCGGGATCAATGCCCGGCCCCTCATCCCGCACCCGGCAGACCGCGAAACCCTCGCACGCCTCCCCGCGCAGATGGAGCGGCGTCCCCGGAGGAGAATACTTGATGGCGTTCTCCAGCAGGTTGATGAGAACGGTCTCGATCTGCGTGGGGTCGCACTCGACCAGCAGCGGCTCTTCGGGAAAATCGGCATAGATGGGCCGGTCGCTGCGCAGGCGCTCAGTGCGTTCCAGCGCCGCCCCGACGCAGTCCGTCAGGTCGCATAGCTCCTGGCTTAAGGGCCAGGCGTTCGCTTCCAGGCGGGTCATCTCCAGCAGGTTGCGCACGCGCGCCGTGAGTTGATCCAGTTCCGCGCTCGCCAATCGCAGACACTGCTGCACCTGTTCCGGCTGCCAGGCGACGTTCGGTTCCAGCAGGCCGGAGATGGCGATCTGCATATTGGCGATAGGCGTGCGCAGGTCGTGGGAGACGTTCGCCAGAAAGTCGGATTTGGCCCGGTCGGCAGCGCGCAGGTGGCGGTTCTGCTCCACCAGCAGCAGCGCCAGGCGATGCTGACGGCGGTTCAGCTTGTCCAGCCCCCAGAGCGTTCCGAAGAGCAGGAACAGCAAAATGAGGGCCAGCAGGGAGAACCTCCAGGCCAGATAGTCGGTCGCGGCCAGCGCCAGCCCCCGCGACTGCACGACGAGGACGATCCACCGGGGCCGATCCGCCAGCGCATAGCCGATGATCTCCGTGCCGGCCCCCTCCGTGTCCTCGACCATCATCGAGCCGTGATGCCGCTGGAGCGCCAGCCGCAGCGCCGGATGGTCTGCAAAACCAGGCTGCCGACTGCGCGGGGCGGCGCTGGAGTCGAGAACGGTTCCCTGCGTATTGACGATATAGAACACGCCGTCGCTGATATTCATCTGGCGCAAGGAGTCATCAACTCCATCCATGCGATAGCCCATGAGCAGGTATCCCAGCGGACTGCGGCGACTGCCGATGGCTCGGGCGATCACCATCGCCTCCGCCTGCCGGTCGCCCAGATGCAGCAGGTCACTGCTCTCGACGGAACGGTTCGAGATCACCTTCTGAAACCAGTCTGTCCGGCTGGCATTCAGAGGCAGCGCCGAGTTTACGGGGCAGTCGGCGATCAGCCTCCCCTCCGGCCCATAAGCGGCGGCAAATACCAGTCCGCTATGCGCATTCATGGCCTTGCGCAACTGCCTGTCGAGCATCGGGCGATTTCTGCGGCGCAGCGCGCTTTCGAGCGTGGAGTCGCCGGTCAGAGCCGTCAACGTCTCCACGGTATCGTTCCATCGCTCATTGAGCAGGCGGGCGCCCAGCAACGCGAGCGCCCTGTTCCGGTTCAGCGCATAGCGGGTGCGTATCTCGTTGGCCGAATTCATCGCCAGGTACATATAGATGATGCACCCGCTCACGATGCAGAGCATGAGCAGGAGCATGATCCAGCGATCGTACCGGAAACGCGCGATCTTCTGGGTATAGCCGGAGGTCGTTTCGATACCTGGCATGTTCGTCACCGCTGTCGGGAGGCGCGGCAAACACGCGCTCCTCACCGGGCCTGCGTTCTCAGAGCGAAGCCGTTAGGAAGCCGGGAGAACGCGCTATCATTATCGGGTCGTGCCGGGACGCTGCCGCAGAGTAACGCCGGACAAGCCTTTGCGCGAACTCTGTTTCATGTTCAGCCGCGCCTCGAGCCAGGGCTGGATCGCGCGCGCGAGGGCGAGCGTGACCGCCCGCGCCTGGTGGGGGGCGCGCGTATCCTCGGTGACGACGGGCGGCAGTTCGCCGTCGAGGACGGCCCGCAGGTCGCGCACTTCGCGCTCGGTGGCCCGGCTGTCCACCCGCACCGCAGAGGGGGCGAGCGCAAACCGATGCCGCCGGACATCCAGAATGCGCAGTTCCACCGTACATACCGAGCCGCTGATCGGTTCCGGATCGAGGAACTGCCGTTCATCTCTCCATGCCGCGCGCCCGGTGACGACCCAATCCACTCCCAGGGCCGTCCCCAGTTCGGTCAGATACCGGTCGTCGGCCAGCCCGCTCTGCGCATCCAGGTCTTCACTCTCCAGGGTACTGTACCAGGGCGGCTCAATGCGTGCCGCCGTTACGATCTCAAGCTGGCCGCGCGTGACCAGAGAGCGCAGCAGGGCGTTGGCGGTCCGAATGGCGCTGGGCGTTCCGTGAACATAGACGAAGGGCAGAATAGCGACGGTGTCTTGTGATTCCTGCGGCGCGGGCTGGCGCAGCCGCGCCACCGCCCGGATCGGTCGCTGCGCGCTGGCCGGGATGGGCGCGGACAGGCACAGGACGGGCAGCAGCGCCGCCAGGAGAAAGCATACGATGGATGTGCGCATGGGAGGCTCCCTTTCAGGCGAAGGTCAAGTTCAATCCGTTACGGTGTGGTTCCTTGAGGTCTTGGCATGGATGCCGGCCTGCAACTCGGCCCGAAGATTGTTCTTTTCTATCAGAAACATTCCCGTAATCACCCCGCCGAACATGGCAAGGAGGATCAGCAGGCCCATCTGCAGCGACGAGATTCGCGCCGGAGCGAGACGCCGATGGGCATGACGCCTGCGCCGGAACCCGATGGCCGCCAGGAGCGCCGCGCAGAGGAGGAGCGATGCGGCCCCGATCCGTGTCCAGAAAGTCCTGTCCGGCGCGGTTCCGGCAGTCTCTCCGGTCTCCGCCCCGGCCGCTTCCGCCGCACGCGCCGCGCCGCGCCGCGCTCGCATCCCCGCGCGCTGCCGCGTATCGGCAGAGGAGGCTGCTGCTCCGCGCCCGTCCCAGAGGGCCGTGACGGCGGAGGGCAAGGCAGGATAGACGAGCGTTCCGGACTGCGTGGACAGCAGGCGGTATGAGGAGTAGTGTTCCACGAGCGTTCCCCCTCCTACGCCAACGCTGAAGGCGATGATGGCGACCCAGAAGAGCAGGCCGAGCAGACGGACTGCCTCCCCCATCGTCCTGGCGAACGCACGGAAGCGCGCCTGCCGTCGCAGCCGTCTCTTGGCCGCAAGACGCGGGCGCTGAGTCTCGGCATGGTCAGAAACGGGGGTTCCGCGTCCCGCGACAGGCGGGCTGCCGGACACTCCAGAGCGCGCCGACGGAACGGCCTCTGCCGAACTGCCCACCAGGACGCGCTGCGGAGCCTGCTCGCCCGTCAGCGGAACCCCTTTTGCGCGCGAGGGGAGCGCGACCGCCTCCTCCCGCTCCGAGGCGAGCGGGGCTTCTGCGGCGTTCCCGGCAGAGACGCCTTCGAGGAGCGCGCCGAAACGGAAGCGACTCGTCGCGCGGCGAATCCGCTGCGTCAGGGTGGCGGCCAGCGAGGAGGCGCTCTCCGCCTCAGCCTCCGCAGGCTGCGACGCCGGGGAGGGCGGCGGCTCTGTCATCGCAGCCGCGTCCAGAGCGAGCGCCCCGTCTTCCAGCGCCTCCGCAGTGGCGGGCGAGGCGGGGTTTCTGCGTACTGCCGCCGCGCGGCCCTCCCGCCCCAGAGCTTGCTGGTAGGCGTTGGCAAAAGCCCGCGCCGATTCGAACCGTTTGCCCGCTTCCTTCTCCAGCGCGCGCAACAGCACATTCTGAATATGGGGGGACACATTGGGCAGGGGAGCCGGCGTGCTGTGCAAAATATTATGGACGACCATCGGGACCGTATCGCTTCTGAAAGGCTTGACTCCCGCCAGCGCTTCATAGAACGTCACGCCCAACGAGAAGATGTCCGTGCGCGCATCCAGGGGTTCGCCGGTGATCTGTTCCGGGGACATATAGGCGGGCGAGCCGGGGAACCATCCTTCCTGGGTCAGCCCGACATCGTCTATGTCCCGCGCGATGCCGAAATCGGCCAGCTTGACCCGGCCATCCGGCAGAAGGAAGATGTTCGCGGGCTTGACATCGCGATGGATCAGATTGCGCTTGTGGGCATGTTCCAGGGCCGCGCACAACTGCTGCAGGATAGGGAACGCTTCCGCAGCCGTCAGCGTCCCCTGCCGCAGCAGGCGGGCGCGCAGGGTCTCGCCTTCGAGCAGTTCCATGGCGATGAAGTAGTTCTCCTCCCATTCCGAAATATCGAAGATCGTGACGACATTCGGATGGTTGAGGCTGGCGACGGCGCTGGCTTCCCGGCGAAAACGCGCGATCTGTTCCTTCTGCTCATGCTTGGACAGATGCTGATCAATGCGCAGCATCTTGATGGCGACCGGGCGGCCCAGACGGACGTCTTCCGCCTTATAGATGACGGAAGAAGCCCCTCGTCCGATCTCTCCCACGAGCCGATAATTACCGATGACACAGGGTAACTGAAGCACGGCGTTTCCCTTCGCAAACGCACACCGGGTCTCTGTTCCTCAAACCAGGTCTATTTTATCATAGAAATGGAGAAACGTACACCCGATTCGATTCGACACGGTCGAGACGCCAGCCGACACGGGAGGAGAGCGCGGCAGGGAGGGCCGGAGCCGGGCCGTCGCGCTGGATTCTAAAGATTCACTAAAGATTTAGTGGCCGGTTGTTTGTAGGTCTTGACAAACCGCAGAGCATTTCGTACACTAAACAGTCTGACTTTCAGGTGAAATTGCGCGAGGTCGCGCCGACCCCTCAGAGGTTTGTGCCTTGAGCGAACAGGGGACCGCCAGAGTCCTGACCAACGCAAGACAAGCAATCCCTCCCATGGCAAGCGGCCTGGAACCACTGCCAGCTTACCATTCCTCCGCAGTCCGATCTCCGTTGCACTGTGAGGTGGCTTTTGTGGCAAGGCGCTGGGAAACCGGCGAATATTATGCCATACTAGACATTGTCTAGCGATGCGGCCAAGAAGCCTTCGCTGTATATAAGGAATCCTCGCTGCAGAACAGTGCTTCTCTCTGCCTGAGCAGAAAGACGGTCACAATAGAGTTCTGTAGTATTCCTGGGGAATTCCTCCCTGGTTCGCGCCGTCGGCCTTTGGCATGATCTATGCAAGTCTGCATTCCTGCAGGCAGTAAGGCTTCCTAGAAGCGGTAAGGGTTCCTAAGAGAAAGTCACGGTTCTTTTTATGGCCGATTCAGTGATAGACACCAAAACGCACCGTACCCTGCTCTCCTCGACGACGGGCAAACGCCTGGGCGAGCGGCTGATCGAGAGCGGGATGCTGACCGAGCAGCAGCTACAGCAGGCCCTGGAGGTGCAGAGCCGCAGCAATAACTTCCTGGGTCAGATCCTGGTGGACCTGGGCTTTGTCAGCGCCTCCGCCATCGGGACGCTGCTGGCGTCGCAGTGGGGGATGCGCTATGTAGACCTGATGACCGTCCAGCCGCATACGGATGCGGTGGCGCTCGTGCCGGAACCGGTGATCCGGGCGACCCAGGCTGTCCCGCTGCGCATCGTTGGCAATACCATTGATGTCGCGATGGTTGACCCGCTCGATGTGGCGGCTATTGACAAGATTCATCTGCTGACCGGGCGGCGCGTGGTTCCCCTGCTGACCATGTCGGGGGAGCTGCAGCGCACTATCAACGACCTGTTCGATGCCAACACCCGCACGTCCGAGGTGCTGCAGGAGCTGGAGACGGAGACCTCGGAGGCGGAACGGGCGCGTCTGACGCGCGCGGAGGTGGCCTCCGCCAGCGAAGCGCCCATCGTGCGGCTGGTGGATTCGATCATCGAGAGCGCCGTCGCCCTGCACGCCAGCGACATTCATTTCGAGCCGCAGGAGTTCGGGCTGCGCGTCCGCTATCGGGTGGACGGCATCCTGCTCGACCAGACGGACATTCCCCGCACGCAGATGCAGGCGATGATCGCCCGCATCAAAGTCCTGTGCGTGATGGACATCACGGAGAGCCGCCGCCCCCAGGATGGCCGGATGCGCTATGACAATCATGGGCGCATTTTCGATATTCGCGTCTCTTCCGTGCCGACGGTCTACGGGGAGAAGCTGGTCCTGCGCATCCTGGACAAATCTACGGTGCTGGTCCCGCTGGCGAAGCTGGGGTTTGCGCGCGGCGCGCAGCAGCAGTTCGAGGCCCTGATCCGGCAGCCGTATGGCATGGTGCTGGTCGTGGGGCCGACGGGGAGCGGCAAGAGTACCACGCTCTATTCGTCGCTCAACCTGCTCAACGACTCCAAGCGCAACATCATGACGCTGGAAGACCCGGTGGAGTATAATGTCACCGGCATCAACCAGGTGCAGGTCAATCCGCGCGTCGGACTGACGTTCGCCAGTGGGCTGCGGGCCTTTGTGCGCCAGGATCCGGACGTGATCCTGGTCGGCGAGATCCGCGACCATGAGACGGCGGAGATGGCGGTGCAGGCTTCGCTGACCGGCCACCTGCTGCTCTCGACCCTGCATACCAACAGCGCCGTCGGCACCATCTCCCGCCTGAAGAATCTCGGCGTGGACAGCTTTCTGATCGCGCAGGCGCTTTCCGGCGTGGTCTCCCAGCGCCTGGTGGCGCGAGTCTGCACGAAATGCGCGGTAGACTACCTGCCGGAGCCGGAAGTGCTTCATGCGGTGCGGATCGGGCCGGACGAGGCGCGCAGCTTCCGCTTCAAGCGGGGGCGCGGCTGCCGCGCCTGCCACGGACGCGGCTATTCCGGGCGTCTGGGCCTGTTTGAAGTCCTGACCGTTGATGAGACTATCAAGCGCCTGATCATGCGCAACGCGCCGGAAGAGGAGATCGAGCAGGCCGCCGTGCGCCAGGGGATGCAGACCATGCGCGACGCGGCGCTGCTGGCCGTGCGCGCCGGAATCACCACGCCCGAAGAGATGGGCCGCGTGGTGCTGACCAAGGAGGTCTAGATCGTGCCGATCTATCAGTACACAGCGCGAGATGATGAGGGACAGCTCATTACGGAAACCATCGCCTACCGCGATGAGATCGGGCTGCGGCACTATCTGCGCAAGAACAACCTGTACGTCCTGCAAGTCGCCGAGCGCAGGCGGCTGCGGATCGCCTTCCGGCGCCGGGTGCGCCTGGGCGACCTGATCATCATGACGCGCCAACTGCGCACGATGATCCAGGCCGGGATGCCGCTGGTGACGGGGCTGGAGGCGCTGGCCGAACAGGCTACCAATACGTACCTGGCGGAGATACTGGCGCAAGTCGCCCGCGCGGTCGGCAGCGGCAGGTCGCTGGGGAATGCGATGGCCGACTATCCGACGGTCTTTCCCGAACTGCTGACCAGCCTCGTCCGCTCCGGCGAGACGGCGGGGCGGCTGCCGGAGGCGCTGATCGAGGCTTCCCGGCAGCTCGAGCTGTTGATGGAGATACGGCAGAAGGTGATCAGCGCGCTGATGTACCCGGCCTTCACTATATGCGCGACCATCGGGACGCTGGCCGCCATGCTGCTCTATATCGTGCCAGTCTTCAAGCAGATCTATACGGAACTGCACGCGACTTTGCCCGCGCCGACGCTGCTCTTAGTCAACGTCAGCGAGTTCCTGATCCATAACGGCTGGATGTTCGCGCTGACCGCCATCGCACTGCTGGTGGCGCTGCGGCGCTACTATCTGACGGAGGGCGGGCGGCTGCGCATAGACGCTCTAAAACTGAAGATCCCGCTGCTGGGCGTGCTGTTCCGCAAATCGGCCTCCGCGAACCTGACGGGCAGCCTGGCAGGGCTGCTGGACAGCGGCACGCCGCTGATCGAGGCGATGCAGACCTCGGCGCGGGTTTGCGGCAATGCGGTGATGGCGCGAGCCGTTATTACCGCTGCCCGCAACATCACGGAGGGGCGGCGGCTCTCCGACGAACTGGAGCGAACGGATCAGTTTCCCCTGATGGTCGTCCGCATGATCGCCATCGCGGAGGATGTCGGCACGCTGCCCCAGGTGCTGCGGGACATTGCCGCCTCCTACATCGAGGAGGTAGAGTATACGATCCGGCGTATCATGGCCCTGGTCGAACCGGCGATGGTGATCATCGTGGCCGGGATCGTCGGGTGCGTTCTGGTTGCGCTCTACTATCCGATCTTCATGCTGGGTCAGGTTTTTGCCCAGGGAGCCTAGTTGGTTAACTGCCCGGACAGATCGTTTCAAGAAGGGTTTGCAGGAGATCTTGATGACGTCGCAGGTAGGTGTGGCTCCAGTGGTCCAGCCCCAAGTGCAGACAAGCCGTTCGTATGGGCGGCTAATCATGTTCGGTATTCTGATACTGGCATCAGTGCTGTATGGACCGGCATTGCGCGGTTTGCCTATCTGGGAAGATAATCAACTAATACGGGCCGCAGGGACAGACAGTCTCCGCGAATGTTTTACACGGCCCTTCCTGGACGCCTATTTTCGTCCGCTGGTGTCCCTGTCGTTCTTGGTAGATCACCATTTCTGGGCAGGCGAACCGTTTATGTATCATCAGACGAACATTCTCCTGCATGTGCTGACGACGGCGGTATGGATCAGCGCGCTCCAGGCTGCTTTCAGGAACTGGTGGATTGCCCCAGTCGGCGGGCTAATGTTTGCGGTGCAGCCAGCACAGGTCAGCACGGTCGCCTGGATCGGCGGGCGCACCGACTCGCTCTGCGCACTTTGGGTTGCGCTCTTTGTCTGGACG
>DASRGL010000156.1:0-8261 GCA_035651115.1 Chthonomonadaceae bacterium | reverse complement strand
CCGCAAGACTATAACGAGGCGATCCAGAACCCGCGCCTGAACTTCGCCGACCCGGAACTCCAGGCCGGTACTCCCGAACTCACGCCGCTCGGCCTGCCGCGTCCCATCACCGGCGGCTTTGCCAGCGTCTACCGGCTGCATTGTGGGCAGCGGGACTGGGCCGTGCGCTGCTTTCTGCGCGAATACGCCGACCAGCAGAGACGCTACGCTGCCATCAGCCAGCAGCTTGCCGCCGCGCGCCTGCCCTACACCGTCGGGTTCGAGTTTCTGCCGCAGGGCATTCGGGTACGTGGGCAGTGGGTTCCGATCCTCAAGATGGAGTGGGTTCAGGGCGACCCGCTCAACGCCTACATCGAGAGCAGACTCGGCGATCCGGCGGCGCTGGAGGCGCTGGCGCACCGGTGGCTGGCGATGACGCAGGCATTGCAGAAGGCGGGCATCGCGCACGGCGACTTGCAGCACGGCAACGTGCTGGTGACGAACGGCAGCCTCAAGCTGATTGATTATGACGGCATGTTCGTTCCCGCGCTGGCGGGGCAGACAAGCCATGAGGTCGGCCACCGCAACTACCAGCATCCACAGCGCAGCGAGACCGACTTCGGGCCGTATCTCGACCGGTTCTCCGCCTGGGTCGTCTACGTCTCCCTGGTCGCGCTGTGCGTGGAACCCGGACTCTGGAAGCAGGTCGGCGCGGGCGACGAGTACCTGCTGTTCCGCAAGGAGGACTTCGAGCGGCCGGATGCCTCCGCGACTCTGGCGCGGCTCAAACAGCACAGCGACGCGCGCCTGCGCTCCCTCGCCACGCTCTTCGCCTCGCTCGCCTGCCTGGGCGTGCAGGACATTCCCGCGCTGGAACAGGCGGCGGCTGCCGCCTCTGCGCGCCGTTCTGCGCCTGCCGCCGACTGGATCAAAGGTTTTCTCCGCCCCGCGACTGGCGCTGCCTCATCGTCGGCCCCACCTGCCGGCAATCCCGCCTGGGTCACCGATCTGCTCGCCCACAAGGACAGCCTGAAAGCGTTCTGCCTGCCCCTGCTCGTGCCGCGCCTGCTGCTCGCGCTCTCCACTCCTGCCGCCGCGCTTGCCGCGCTGCCCGCGCACCATCTGTTCTGGCTCGTCTTCCTGCGCAGCCTGCTCTTTGCGCTCTTCCTGAACGGGCTGATCCTGCTCTGCTACTACCTGCGGGAGCCGGTCTCGGCAGAGCGGCGCGCGCTGCACGCGCGCTATCGC
The DNA here is from genome assembly GCA_035651115.1 of Chthonomonadaceae bacterium. GTDB lineage: Bacteria > Armatimonadota > Chthonomonadetes > Chthonomonadales > Chthonomonadaceae > DASRGL01. The sequence continues at coordinate 7,034 of DASRGL010000156.1, read as the reverse complement.
GAGATACGCCGCGCCATCGCCGCCATCGAGCGGACTCTGCGGCAGAGGGAACGGGAGCAGGAGCGCCTGCGCGCCGAAGAGATAAGCCGCAGGGACGCGCTGACACAATTGAAGTGCGATCTGGAGGCCAGAGAGCGGGGGGAACTGAGCCGCCTGCACGCCACGCTCAAGCGGACACGCGACTCGATCCAGGCGCGCAGGAAGTGGCAGGAGCGGGAGGTACTGGACGCGCTGGAACAGGCGCGTCAGCGGTTTGCGCCGGGTATCGAAGCGTTGAACCGGAAGCTGGACGCGCTGGAGCAGGCGCGGCTTGAGGAGATCGCCCGGACGCTGGAAGCTCGCCAGAACGCCTCTATCGCCGATTTTCTGCGCAGGCAGAAGCTCTGGTCGGCGGCGATACCGGGCATCGGGCAGGCGTCCAAGCTGCGTCTGCTGGCCGGAGGCATCCTCACCGCCGCCGATATTGTAGAGCAGAGAATAGAGTCCTTCCCGCGCCTCGGCGCGTGGAAAGCGGCGGCGCTGCTGGCCTGGCGGCGCGCGATGGAAACGGAGGCGCGGCAGGCCATGCCGACGGCGCTGGACGCGGACACGCTCGACTGGATCGAGGCGCGTTACGGCGCGAAGCGGGATGGTCTGGAACAGCGCCGGGAGCGGAACGAGTCGCAACTTGCAGACGCGGAGGAGACGATCCGGGCGCGCTTCAAAACGCAGGCGGAGGCGTTGGACAGAGAGCAGGCGGAGGCGCAGGCAAAAACGGCGCAGGCAGCAAAGGCGGTCAGTGCGCGCTACGTCCGGGAGTACGAGGCCGTCGCGCAGGCTCTCGCGCGGCTGGCGGACGAGACCGCCGAAGCGTACCGGAAGTTAGAAGAGCAGGGAGCCGAAGCGCGCAAGGCGCTGCCCGCGCATCACTGGCAGCTTACGGAAGTCCGCCGCGAACTCGAAGCCTATCACGCCCTGACTTTTGGCCGCTACCTGCTCTCGATGTTCGGAAAACGCGCCTGAACGATACGGAGGCTTCTGGCGTGACCGCCTGCAAGATTGTCAGGAGATCGCGCCATTTTTTATCGAAAGTTTGTCCCGGATCGCTACTTTTGGCATATTTCTTGCAGCCTGGCAGTTTTGTCAGGCGTGCCGTGCAAAGCGAAAGACGTCTTTTTCGCCAGGAGCCAACAGGTTATACTGCGCTCGCCGCGATCTGTCACGCCGGAGACGCGCTTTTTCGCTTGGATGGATGGCTCGACACCTGACCTTCTGCCGCGCCTGGTCTGGAGGCTGGGCGCAGAGCGCAACAACACACTATTCTGCATCGAAGGAGACCCCACCATGCTTCGACCCTGTAGAACTCTTCTCATCCTACCTGCAATGCTCGTTCTTAGCGTCAGCGCGCGTGCCGACATCTTCCTGTTCGCCAACCTCACGCATGACCAGGAGACCAACACAGGCCCGCTCACGACCTCGACAGGAGACCCCAGGCCGCTCTCGTTCGGCACGGCCCTCTTCGACCTGAACGATGCGAAGACGGCCATGAAGTTTACGGCCACCATCTACAACATTGACATCACCGGCACACAGACGGAGGATACCAACGACAATCTGCGCGCGGCGCATATCCACGCCTCGCCGACCGCCGCGCCGAACACGAATGCGCCGGTCGTCTGGGGGTTTTTCGGCGCTCCCTTCAACGACAACAATCCCAACGATGTCGTCGTCACTCCTTTTGCCAGTGGCGTGGGAGGAACCATCAGCGGGAAGTGGGATCTACCCGAAGGCAACAATACGACGCTCGATGCGCAGTTGCAGAATATCCTGACGGGCCACTCGTACATCAACTTCCATACGGTGCAGTTTGGAGGGGGCGAGATTCGCGGCTTCCCGACCCTCGTTCCTGAGCCGGGAACACTGGCCTTGCTGGCGGGCCTGGGCGTCTCCGCCCTCGGCCTGCTGGCACGCCGCCTGCGCCGCCGCTAGTCGCCTATCGGCTGCACAAAATGCGCCCCTCCTCGAAAGAGGAGGGGCGTTCGTTTTGCCGCTCCCGCCGCCTACAAATGGAAAACACAACCGGTGGCGGGCGGGCAGGTAATCAAAAAGTAGATTCTGTGAGATGGAGAGGGGAGACATGCGGAAGAAACACTACTGTCTGAACCATGATTTATGGGATTAACGGATGGGCTAGGATTATGTCTGGCCCCATCATAGTCTATCCGTTAATCATTCTAATCATAGTTCAGACGGCATCCTTATGGCCGGAGCCGCGCGCCTGACGCTGGCCGGAACGCTCTTTTTCCTGGCGGTCGTTCTCACTCTGCACTTTCTCCGCCGGGACTACGATCTGACCCGGCGATTCCTCAGCGAGTTTGCCGTCGGGCCGTATGGCGCGCTGATGACAACGGCTTTTTCCGTGCTGGGCCTCAGCGCGTGCGCGCTGGCGTCTCTTGTCCTGCTGTGGCTGCTTCTGCTGGCGGCGCGGCTGCGCGTGGTCGCCAAAACTGCCTGGCGTTGAAACCTTCAGCCTTCATGGGGCCGGAGCAACTGCTGCGGGGCCGTCTCCTCGGTGGCGGCTGCCGCGCGCAGCAGTTCGTGTTCGGAATCCGGCGACGGGTTCGCACGCAATAGCGTCTCGCTGAGGCGCAGCCGCTCGATCTGCGCCTGAAGGAACGGCAGGCAGGCGCGGGCCGCCTCGCGCACCTGCTGTTCGCGCTTCGAGCCGGAACTGCCGGAAGCCAAGCGTTCGACAATCGGCAATGCCTGCGCATCTCCGATTTGCTCCAGCGCTTTCAGGATGGCGAGCAGCAGGTCGGTCTCCTGCTGGAAATCGCCGAGCGAGAGGGCTTCGTAGAGGATTCGGCGCTGCGACTGGTTCAGCAGGTGCGCGTCGCTGGCGTGGAGGCGGGGCAGCAGATCGGTCAGCCGGGCGGTAAGCAGATAGCGGTTGACGCCGACGGCGAAGGTGAGCGATTCGAGGAGCGGCCCGATGGCGCGCAGGTCGTCGAGCGAGGCCAGCATCTCCATCGCGCGGCTGCGCGCGGGCGGCAACAGGATCGCGCCGCCGAGGACACAGCCGAGCGAGAGGCAGAGCGTCAGCAGGCCGCTGGGATCGGAGACGAGCATCCGGCTGAGGGCCAGAAAGAAGGTGAGCAGGCCCGCGCCCCAGGCCCCCAGGCTCAGCAGCATCCGGCCCCAGAAGGCGCGGCGCTCCTTCTTGAGCAGAGCCAGCGCCTCCTCGACCGCGCGCGTCGTTGGATTATCCGGTGGTTCGCTCATCGTATCAGCAGGTTGCGCAGGATCTGTGCCAGGATGACGTAGGCGTTGCCCCAGGTATCCTCCCGGAAAAAGGCGATAGGGCGGTCTGGATCGCCGACGAAGGGCCGGAGTATCCAGCCCATCTGAATGCCGACGAACGCATAGACCAGCCCCCAGAGGCGCAACAGCATCCGATGGCGCGCATCGCGCGCCAGCAGAGCGTTCATGGCGTCCTCACGAGAACAGGTAGCGCAGGGCGTACAGAACGGCCTCGAACGCGATTGGGTTTCCGTCCGGCAGGACGGTTGGCCGTAGGCTGCCGAGACGGGTACGTTCTGTACCCGTCTCCCTCTCGCTTACAGCTTGAGCGCGGTGGAGACGGAGGACTCCTTGACCTCCTCCGCGCTGACCTCCTCGCCGCGCTGCTCGGAGAGATAGATACCCGCCGAAATCAGCATCGTGTTCAGGGCGATCTCGGCGGTCGGGAGCAGTTCGACCTTGCCTTGCAGCGCCGCGATCCAATGCACCTGGGAATTGGCATAGAACGCGCCCTCGCCCCGAATACTGTTCCAGCGGAAGCGCGCCGCGCTCAGGTCGAAGTTGGCGTTCAGGTCGAGGTCGCCGATGCTGCGGTGGAAGCTGAACGGGTGCAGGCGCACTCCCCCCTTCGAGCCGACGATGCAGGAGCCTTCTATCCCGCCGAGGTTGATGGCCCACGCCTCGATGATGTCCAGCGTCAGGTCGCCCTCGAAGCGGACGAAGCCCAGGCCGAGTTCCTCGACACTGTAGCCCGCAAAATCGCGGCGCTGCGCATCCATGTCCATCTTCTGGTAGGTTTTGCCGCTGATGCGCCGCACGGTCGGGTTGCCCAGCAGGTAGAGCAGTTCGGAGATGTGGTAGACGCCCATATCGTAGAGCGCGCCGCCGCCGGAGTTCTGTTTCTGCACGAACGCAGGCTTGCCGTAGCCATCTACGTAGGGCCGTCCGCGACGGCGGAAACCGGTCGAGCGGGCGTGATAGAGTTCGCCAAGTTCGCCCGCATGGATCAGTTCTTTGGCGGCGCGCGTCTCGTCCGAATAGAGACCGGCAAGCTGGATATGCAGCTTTTTCCCCCGTTCGCGGGCCAGTTGCAGCATCGTCTCCGCGTCCCGATAGGTTCCGGCCATCGGCTTCTCGCAGTAGACGTGCCGCCCCGACTCCAGCGCGGCGGCGGTTCCGGGCATGTGCAGGTTGTTGTGGAGGCAGACATCTACGGCATCCAGGTCGTCGCGTTTGAGCATCTCCTGCGCGGTATAGTAGACGTTCGGGATGCCGAAGGTGGCGGCGGTCGTGTCGGCGGCGACGGGATCAATATCGGCGCAGGCGACGACTTGCGCGTCCGGTATCTTGGCGTAGTTGGAAAGATGGTGCTGGGCGATCTGGCCGCAGCCGATGATGCCGATACGAATCGGGTTCGAGGCAGGTGTCATAGCAGGCTCCGTTATAGGATGGAATAGGGTCGCCATCAGGCAGTTCCACACTGCGAATCTATTCCCTGCGTCCCCGGCAACCTCCTGTTTCATTTTACAGTGGGTCTAAGCCGCCATTTCGCGGAAGATGTTGCTGGGCATCAAGGCGCGGGCGGAGGAGGCTGTCAGGGAAGGTCAGAAGGAAGTGCGGGAAGGAGGGATGGGTATCGGGGGTAGGCGTTGGGGAGAAATGGCCCTCCTCTCTCCCCCTCCTTACGAAGAAGGGGGAGAGAGGAGGGCCATTTCTCCCCCTCCTTACGAAGGAGGGGGTTGGGGGGAGGTCTCCAGGGCGAGGGCTGGGGTAGGTCTAAAGGGAGCGGGCTTCCCAGGTCATAGCCTACCGAGAACGCAGTGGCACGCCCCGAAGGATATGCGGCTCATAGGGGATGCGCTCGCGAGGCCGCTCCGGGTTGCGCTCGACCTCGACCGTGCGCCCGGTATCCGCCGACTCGACCGCCGCCAGCGTGAGGGCCAGCGTGTGCAGGTTGTCCCGCCCGCTCGTCTCCGGCTCTAGCCCCTGCTCGATGCAGGCCCGCCAGTGGTACAGGTCGTAGTGGTGGCCCGTCGCGCCGATGGACTCGGCCCAGATCGCATCGCCCCAGACCTCCGGCAGCGGCGTGAAGAAATGCATCTCTTGATATTGCGACAGATCGGCGTTCTGGCGGAAAAGGCGGATCGGCCCCCACTCGTCGCGCTGGTTCCAGACCAGCGAGCCGCGCGAGCCGGTAATGACCCAGCGCCCGTTCCAGCCCGTATCCTGCCCCGGCGAGGCGAACGTTCCCGTATAGTTGACGCGCACGCCGCCCTCGAACTCGACCCAGACGAAGGCGTTCATGTCGCCGCGCGTGTTGCTGACCTCCGGGTTCCAGGTCTGCGCCGTCACGCGCAGGGCGTTGCGTCCCAGCAGATACCGCATCATATCGAAATGGTGGATCGCCATATCCATCAGGAAGGGATGGCGCATCTTCTGCCGCCATCCGAACAGCAGACCCTGTATCTGGAACTCGACGACGATATGGTCAATATCCCCGATGGCTCCCTCGGCGATCATGCGGCGGAGGGCGCGCGGCTGATCCTGGTAGCGATACTGCTGCGTGATCATCAGCACGCGATTGTGATGCTCTGCCGCCTGCACGATCTGCTGTGCGGTCTCCATGTCCCCGGCGATCGGCTTCTCCAGCAGCACATGCAGCCCCGCCTCCATCGCCATCACGCTGGTCTCCAGATGGGCCGGAACCGGCGTCACGTTCACCAGGCCGTCCGCCTCTACGTTCGCCAGCGCGTCTTCCAGGCGCGTGAACTGCCGCTCCGGTGGCACGCCGGTCATGGCTCCGGCGGAGGTCAGCGCCTCCTTGCTCGGATCTACCAGCGCCACATGCTTGAAGCCGGTGCAGTCCTGCACGGCATAGAGCCAACTGATGCCGAATCCACCCACTCCTGCTTGTATCAAACGCATCGAAACGAATCCCCTTCGCTTCCTATTGCAGTACTCGTTGCGGCACGCCGCGTCAGCCAATGTACGCGTGTACCATTACTATAGTGTACACGATTTTAGACGGATTCGCAGCCCGAATCCGCAGGGGCAGACAACGCAACATTGCCTGTTTTTCCCTCGGTATGCAAAATAAGTGCCCAATCCGTGCAAAAGAGACGGATTCGCGCGCCTGCTGTGACAGCAGAGACGGCCTCCAACGGAAGCCTGTTCCCTTTTGACGCGCTAACCACATTCGTCACAAATTCCTGACGTTCCTGCTGTTGTCAGTCCGTCCATATAGAAGGCAGCAGAGGAGATACGAGTTGCAGGAGGGAAGCGCGGCGGCTATGGACAATCCGATGTTCGTGAATGAACTGCGCCAGAGCGTGTTCCGCCGCAAGTCCATCATGGGATTCGCGTGTGGGCGCTGGCGACGGCGTTTCTGGCCTGGCTGTCGCAGTTCGCCGATCTGGCGCGCTATCCGCTCTCCTGGCTGCCCGCCGTCCTGTTTCTGACGATCCGCGAGGGCAACTGGGAAGTCGTCGCGCCGGGCTTTATGTGGACGTAAAGCCAGACCTCCCCCTGATTGGCCCTCACCCCCAGCCCCTCTCCTTCGTAAGGAGAGGGGAGCGACCTCCCCCCAACCCCTCCTTCGTAAGGAGAGGGGGAACTGAAATGCTCCCTCCCCTTCGCAAGGGGCGGGGTGGGGTCAGCTTGCGCGTGTCACCGTGATCTCGCTCGGCTGATGGGCGGTCAGCGGCAGGCTGATGGTCACGAGGGAACCGCGCATCAGCCACTTCCCGGCCTCCAGT
>DASRGL010000155.1:0-18986 GCA_035651115.1 Chthonomonadaceae bacterium | reverse complement strand
TGCGCCTGAATGCGAGCGTGCTGAACATCGTGCGGCGCTTCGCGCAGGCCGACAAGCCCATCGCGGCCATCTGTCACGGGCTGCAGATCCTGACGGCGGCGGGCGTGGTATCGGGGAAAGCCTGCACCGCGTATCCGGCGGTCGGCCCGGAGGTCGCACAGGCGGGCGGGCGTTATGTCGAGATCGCCGTAGACGCGGCGCACACAGACGGCAAGCTGGTCACGGCCCCGGCCTGGCCTGCGCATCCCGCCTGGCTGGCGCAGTTCCTCGAAGTGCTGGGAACGAAAATCGAACCCTGAGCAACAGTGGCGGTTGAAACCGCAGCTAGAAAAGCACAAAGTCGGCCTGCGCCGACTCAAGGCCCCCACCCTAACCCTCCTCCCAAGAATCGGAAATGGAAGCCGAAGCGCATCCAGTCCAGTTCCAGGCCGTCGAAGTCGTACCGTTCCGCCAGTTCCCGGATCAGCTTGAGATGGTACTCGCGCACTTCCGGGCGGCCATAGTCGAAGGCGCGATCCGCCCACTCGGCGAACCGATACGGGACGCGGCGCAGTTCGGGGTTCTCGCGCCAGAACTCACTATGGATGTAGCATCGCGCATCGTCCACATTATGCACGTCATTCATCCGCATGGAGAGCCAGGGCGAGATTCCTACCTCCCGGCTTCGCGCGATCCAGCGCGCATAGACATCTATACCGTCCTGGTCTAGCTGCCAGGCGGTATGAATCCAGCCCCGCGCGCCCGTGCGGTCGTCCGGCTTGAGGCTGGCGAGGAGCGGCTGATCGTCCGGGCCATGCGGGTCATAGCCGCGCCAGATCGGGTCCCAGACCCGGCTGGCGTAGCTCGTCCGCATACAGTTGGGGCAGAGGAGCAACTCCCGCACCTGAGTCCCGGCGTACTGATCCACCCAGGCGTCCACCGCCGCCGCGTCGAGCCGCTGCCCGGCGCGCGTGTAGAAGAAGTGGCTGTTGTCCTCGTTCAGGCAGCGCGCGGTCGTCTCGGCCTGCGGTTTCTCCGTCCGGCTCATTCCGTGAAGACCAGCCAGCCGAACCGCTCCGGCAGATGGTAGTTGGCGGGATCGGCCAGCGTCGGCGACCAGGCGGAGAACTCCGGCGGCGTGGCGTAGTCAATGCGATAGAAGTTCGCCCGCCAGCGCGCCCCGACGGAGGGCGACTCGACTCCCAGGCCCGCGAACGGAATGGCGATCTCCGCCGCCCACCACTTGTCCCGCCCGGAACGGTCTTCCAGACGGCCCTCCATTTTAATCGCGCACTGTAACCCGGCGCAGTCCCAACTCGTATCAACAGCAAGGTCTTTGCGATTGAGCGTCGGGTTGACGACGCGCGCATCGAAGAGCGTGCCGCGCGGGCTGAACTCCAGTTCGTCGTAATAGCGCAGGTCGCCGCTGGCGCACAGGAAGACCTCGACCACGTCCTCATTGTAGAGGCGTTCGTCGCGTTTGGTATAGGTGGCCCAGATGTCGGTGTCTTCGCAGTGGAAGCCGACGTAGAGATGCGTATCGCTCCAGCAGGCGCGCAGCGTGGTCGGCTGAAGCCGCTTCTGCGGCTTGCCGGTCGCGGAGACCAGCTTCACGGCGGGCGCGGACTTCCAGACGGGCTTGGTGAGATCGCCATCCAGGGTGAACGGCTTGACTTTCGGGCAGTGGTAGGTGGGAAGCGGGTGATCGGAAGCGTTCGTCATAGGTCTCTTCTTCTCCTGGGCGCAGAGCGCCGATGGACTCAGGCCGACCGCCATCGGCAGCCCGAGCAGCGTGCGCGCGAACTCGCGTCGCGTCATAGGTGGCTGTTGTTTCATGGCGTCCTCAACAGAACCTTCCCTAACGAAGCCCTCACCCCCGTTACCACAGGGCGTTGCGCCCCTGCCTCTCCCACGCTGCGGGAGGGGGAAAGGCAAAGGCTCCCTCCCCTTAAGGAGGGATGGAGTGGGGTTTCCGGCAGGAAATCGGGGAAACCGCCGCCGAACTGAAGGGGTATCCCCAGTTTCGGGCCGTTCACGGCCTGGCAGATAGGAAGGCAGATACAGGGATGAGAAAGAGCAAGGGACTACTCGGCGGCCTCCTGGCGATGCTGGCTTTCGGCGGCGGCCTGGGAACAGCGCGGGCGCAGGCTCCGCAAGCGGATGCAAAAGCGACGGCGGCGACGGGCGCGGCAGAGATTCAGATCGCTGCCGAGAGCGCGCCGTACCGCCTCGAATTTCGCGACGGACGCGGCACATTCCTCCGCAGCGCATTCGGACAGGAGACAGAAAAGCGGCTGCCGCTCCTCTTTTTACATACAGATGCCGGCCCTGCCGGTTATGCGAAATATCTCGCCTGGTTCCTGGCGCGCGATAACGACAGCTACGCGCTTCTCTGGTGCTACCTGAACGACACGGGCAGCGAGTTCTGGTGCTGGCTCTATCGCTTCCCCAGCAACCAGTTGACCACGCTGCGCTTCACCGGCAGCTACCGGTTCGCGCCGCCCGCCGAGCCGGTCGCGCCCGCGCCGATGCCGGGCTTCAAGCTGACCGTCGTGCCGCGCTACCTGGGGGCGGACTTCCTCTTCGGCAACTGGACGCGGCGCTCCGGCGACCTGGAACGTCTCGACCTCTTTGCCGCCTCCGCGCCCCCGCGCGAGGCCGCTCCGGGCCGCGCCCCGACCGAAGCGGGGCCTGCCGGAACGCCGCTCAAAACGCTGACACGGCTGCGCGTCGCGCCGCTGCACGAACTCAATGTCGCGGCCGGGAACGGCTGGCGGGAAGGCGGCTGGCGCGAACTGCACGCCCTTGCCACCGACGCCGCCGGGGAACCCTACTACCTCATCCTCTACAGCAACGCCACGCGCGGCTATGCCATAGACCTCCAGCGCGCTGTGCCGTATATCGCCGACTTCGGCGCGAAGGTGCAGTTCACCGCCGCAACGCCTGCCTTTGGAGCCAGCGAACACCCGGAGACCGAACTCGATCTGCGCATTCCGCGCGGCGACCGCCATGAGTTCGTGCTGACCTCCCATCGCGCCTATGCCAACCCCGCGCTTGAGGTGACGCTGACCGCCGACTTCATCTCGCCCGACAGCAAGCCGATCTCTGTTCCCGGCTTCTGGGATGGCGGCGCTACCTGGCGCGTGCGGTTCGTGCCGCAGCAGGTCGGGCGCTGGTCGTGGCATCTGCGCTCCAACGACCCGGAACTGGACGGGCAGCAAGGCGAGTTCGACTGCGTGGCCGCGGAGACGACACCGGCGGGATTTCTGCGCGTGAATCCGGCGTCCAGCTACCGCCACCACTTCGCGCGCATGGACGGCACGCCCTTCTTCCCGGCGATGCTGCACGAACCGGTGCATTTTATTGCGAAGCCGGGCCTACCCGTGAACCGGCCCCTCACCCCCGTCCCCTCCCCCCAAGAACAGGAGGAAGGAAGTGGTCAAAACGGTTCAGCTTCCTTCCAGGCGTTCCAGCAGAAGGTGGATGCCTGCGCCGCGCTGGGAATCAACCGGTTTGTGGGCGGTTTCCTGATAGACCCGGTGGCCTTTGCCCGCAACACGCAGGTCAATGAGGGCGGCACGCCTTTTGTGGACGGCGACCTCGACCGCCCCAATCCGGCCTATTTCCAGTGGATGGATCGGCGCATCGCCTACTGCAACGAGAAAGGCATCGTTCCCGATCTGGGCATCGGCTGGCCGGGAGAAGGGTTCTTTGCAGCCTACAGTATGCCTAAGCTGCGCCGGATGTGGCGCTACGTGGTGGCCCGCTACGCCGCCTACGATGTCTGCTGGAACCTGTTCGGGCCGGAGCCGCTCGCCGCCGGAACCAGCGCCTACGTCGCCGCCTTCGCGCGCCTGACCCGGCAGAACGATCCCTATCGCCATCCCCTGACGACCGTGACCGTCGGGCCGCAGCCGGTCCCGACCTCGGCGGAAGACCGCTCCGACTCCCGACTCGACGTGGTGACGCAGTGGGGGGGCGATCTCGATACGCTGGCGCAGAACTGGAGCCTGGACAAACCGCTGGTCGTGCTGGACCCGCCGGGGGCGAAGTCTGGGGAGGGCGCGCGGCAGCGCCTCTGGGAGACGCGGATGCAGGGCGGTTACGGAACCGGGGCCGCGTCCGCGGAGGCGCTCGACAGCCCGGAAGTCCGGTGGACTGCCGCCTGCGCCCGCTTCTTCCGCACGACGAACTTCTGGCGGCTGAGGCCGCACCCGGAACTGATAGACCGGGGCGACGGGAACCTCAAGCGCCCTCACAGGCCGGAGACGGCGGCAAAGCCGCTGGCCGCTTCCTTTCAGGCAGAAACCTCGCCACAAGCCGTCCCGCCTCCCAATGCCGCGCCCGCCGCGCGCGTCTTCGTGCTGGCAGACCCGGCCTGGGAGTATGCCGTCTACTTCGCGCAGGGCGGTTCCGTCACGCTCGACCTGCTGGAAGCGACCGGGCGGCTCAAGTCCTCCTGGTTCAATCCGCGCACCGGGGAGTTTACGGCAGAGGAGACGATCCAGGGCGGCGCGTACCAGACCTTCACCGCCCCCGACGGCAACGACTGGGTTCTGCACCTCTCGCGGCGTTAGCGCCGGGTACGGAAAGTACCCGTCTGGTGGGCCTGACGGCCAACCGTCCTACCGGACGGAATCCTTACTGGAGGCTTGTCCCTTCGTACCGCACTCGCCTGCATACGAAAGAGAAGGCTTCTAAACGGAGGCGTCCGTGAGGACGCTTGGCGGCGCAGCCGCCCTCGAGACGGGTACTTTCAGTACCCGGCCAGGGAAACCTACTTGTCGGCCAGGCTGCGGATGTGCTGCCAGCGCGACTCCGGTACGGAGAGGAAGACCTGGACGATCTCCGGGTCGAACTGCCTGCCGGAGTATTTGATGATCTCCTCGCGGGCCGCGCGGAAAGGCATGGCGGCGCGATAGGGCCGGTCGCTGGTGATCGCATCCAACGTGTCGGCGATGGCGAAGATGCGCGCGCCGAGCGGGATCGCCTCGCCGGTCAATCCGTCCGGGTAGCCGGTTCCATCCCAGGCTTCGTGATGGTGCAGCACGATCTGAGACGCCCGTTTGAGCATCTCGATCCGGGCGCACATCTGGTAGCCGATGACCGGATGCTTGCGCATCTCGATCCACTCTGCGCGGGTCAGCCTGCCCGGTTTGAGCAGGATGCGGTCGGGAATGCCGATCTTGCCGATGTCGTGGAGCAGCGCGCCCCGCTCGATGTGATAGATCTGCTCGGAAGACAGCCCCATCAGGTCGGCCATCTCCATCGTGTAGGCGGTCACGCGCTCGGAATGTCCCTGCGTCTCGGTATCGCGGGTGTTCAAGGCGGAGAGCAGCGCATCGAGGATGCTCTCGTTGGAGGTCTGGAGCGCCATCCGATAACGCAGCGCGTTTTTGCGCTGAACGGCCTGGCGCGTCAGATTTCGCTCCACGACGATCGGCAGGTCCTCCGCCTTGCAGGGTTTGGTGATGAAGTCGCTGGCTCCCCGATGCAGCGCGTCACGCGCCATATCCACGCTGGCATGTCCGGTCACCAGAATGACGGGCAGATCCGGATAGGCCGTGACGATCTGGCCCAGCAGTTCCATCCCGTTCTGTCCCGGCATCACGATGTCGCAGAGCATGATGTCGAAAGGCAGGCGTTCCAGCAGTTGCAGCGCCTCCAGCGCGGAGGCGGCGCTGTGCGCTTCATACCCCTCCTCGCGCAGAATGGAGACGAAAGTCTCGCGCACGATCTCGTCGTCATCCACGACCAGCGTTCGCACACGGGCGGCCTGCGTTTCTGCGCCGGAGCGGGCGGTATCCTCCGTCTGGGCTTCCGGTGTCCAGAGCGTGAGCGGGGGCGGTGTGGTCTCTGCCGCATCCGGTGCGCAACAGCTCGGATCGTCGGCAAGTGAACGCGGTTTTGGTACGTACATAAAAGTTCTCTGACAGCTTAAGAGTTGGTCTCATCCGGCCACTGAGGGCTGTTCTCCTCCGCAATGCGGCGCACCGTATCCGAATGCCGCCAGACACCTCCCGTTTCGCTCCGATCTGCCTGATAGAGCGCCTGGATGCCCCGCGCGATCAGAGCCTCCGGGTCGGGCGTGTCCAGGGCCATCGCCGCCACGCCCACGCTGACCTTCAGCCAGGGGCAGTCGGGGTCTTCCGCATAGGCGATCATGGCGTCGCGCAGACGTTCCGCCAGGAGAGCGGCCTGCGCTTCGGCTCGCAGCGGGCAGACGACCAGGAAGATCGGCGCTTCCGAAGGATACAGTTCCGAGGCGCACCCGACGACATCGTAGATGCGGGTCTCCTGGCGCAGGCAGCGCGCCACCGCCCTCCCGATCAGATTGGCTCCTTCCGTCCCGAAACGGCGCAGGAGGGAGCGGGTCTCTTCCTCGGTACTGACACTGACGGCCAGCAGGGAGAGCGGCTGCCGGTAGCGATCCGCCATCGCCATCATCGCGCTCAGGTAGCTGAGGAACGCAAACGGCGCGACGGCCCCGGTCTGCGGATCGGCAGGAAGCAGCGCATCCAGCCGCCGAACCGTGTCTGTCTCTGCGGCGCTCCGGTCGTCCGCGTCGGCATCGTAAAAAGGCTCGAAGAGCGAGTCCGACTCCGGCTCGTATTCCCAGTAGTCCATGAACTCTCTGTCTGTCCTCTCATTGGGATTGGCGCGTTTTTTCCGAGGGCTATCGGCTGGGTCGCGCCAGGCGGGCCGCATGAAATAGGCTCTGCCTCATCAACGCAGCCGGTGAGCGTCAAGACATGGCGTTTTTCATCCATTTCAGGCCGCCTCCCTCAGACCATTATCGGCCAGTCTTGCGCCGTTCCCTACCGTAGACCGGCAGAGAGTTTGCGCTCAGTCGTTTGTATCGCGCTCACGGCTTTCTATCTTCTGCCCGCCGCGCGTGATCTGCCAGCGCCGCAGCCAGTACCAGCCGACCCCAAGAACGATAGCGCCCGCGATGATCGCGAACATACGCCTCTGTAGGGCGGCAGTCTGCGGATCCATCGGGGTCGGCGCCTCATCGGCATCCTGCGCCCACACTGCCAGCGGCAGGAGCCAGAGACCGCAGGTCAGCGCGATAGTTCGGCACAGGCAGCCTATGCGCGTGCAGATAGCGAGCAAGTTATCAGGTTTTTCCATGCCTGGTTCTCCTCTGCCATGCAAAGATTTTCCCATTTCCCCGGCGAACGCATTCGCAGGTGGCTCTCACCCCATAAAGCCCTCACTCCGACGAAGACCCCACCCCGACCCTCCCCTTCGCAAGGGGAGGGAGCAGCCAGGCGTTCGCCCTCCCCTTCGCAAGGGGAGGGAGGCTCAATGCGCCCCTCTTCCTCTTCGCAAGGGGAGGGAGTCCCGTCTGGCTCTCCCCCTCCTTACGAAGGAGAGAGCCAACAACTGGCTCCCCCTCCTTACGAAGGAGGGAGCTACCAAACGGCTCCCCCTCCTTACGAAGGAGGGGGCCGGGGGGGAGGTCATGAGTGAGGGCCGCTGTTTTCCCGACCGCCGGATGAAAAGAGAAGGCTTTGCGGGGGTGATAGCGCGCTATTCGTCGTCGTGCGCGGCGACGGTCAGCATGGGCAGGCGGCGATGCCGCTCCGGCGGCAGCAGGCGCTCGATGGTATCGTCCACCGTGATGATCCCCAACAGGCGCTCGTCCTTGCTGAGAACCGGAACGGCCAGCAGGTTGTAACGCCCGATGACCTGTGCCACCTCATCGGCGTGATCGTCCTCATAGACATGAATGACGTTCTGCACCATGATGTCGCTGATGTGGGTCTCCGGCGGCGCGATGACCAGATCGCGCAGGCTGAGAACGCCGACCAGCCGCTCATCATCGTCTACCACGTAGACATAATAGATGGTCTCCGCTTTGGGAGCCAGTTCGCGCAGCCGGTTGATGGTCTCCTCGCAGGTGAGGTTGGCCTTGATGCTGACGAGTTCGGTGGTCATCAGGCCGCCTGCCGTCTCGTCGTCATAAGCCATCAGTTCCTTGACATCCTCGGCCTGTTCCGGCTCCATCTGTTCGAGCAGTTCCTCGCTGCGCGCGTTGGGCAGGTCGTCGAGAACATCGGCGGCCTCGTCCGGCTCCATCTCCTCCAGAATGTCGGTCGCGGTCTCGTCGTCAAGCTGCTGCATGATCTGCACCTGGACTTCCGGCTCGACCTCGGCGATGGCGTCGGCGGCGGTCTCCGTATCCAGCGACTCGATGACCTCGGCGCGCTGCTGCGGGCTGAGCTGCTCCACGATGTCGGCAATGTCGGCGGGATGCAGCCGCGCGATCTTGTCATGGGAGACTTTCAGGCGGATGCTGCCGCCCGCCGTGCCGGGTTCGAGGGTATGCACGTCGTCCCAGGCGATGAGGTTGGAGCGCAGAGGGCGATGGAACAGGCGGGCCGCCGCCTCGATGGGCTTGCTGAGGCTTCCCAGGCGGCGCAGGGTGGCGCGCAGGCTGGCATCAATACCGACCACGCAGTACTGATTGCCGCACTCGGCCAGGCGGACATCGCTGACGCGCACGACGCGATGGCCCTGCACGTCCACGATCTGCTTATCCAGCATGTCCCGGCGCAGGCGCAGGTCATCGTCTTTCGGCGTATAGGGCGTGATGCTGTCCAGCGGAACGCGCAGCCGCACGTCCCCGACGATCTGCCCGCTGCCGGTCGGGCCGTCCGGGTCATTGATCTCCAGCGCATCGTAAGGCACGCAGAGTTCGCCCGCTCCCGTGCGCAGGATGACCGCTTGAACGGCAGGGAAGCGCCCGCCCAGCGTCGCGATGGCGTCGGCGATCTTCCCGACCATCGCCCCCTCCGGCGAGACGACCGGGTTATCGAGTAGCTGCGTCAGGTACTTCATGAATCTATTATACCGGGAGGGCTTCCAATCGTCAACGCAGCGCAGGCCCCGCCATGCCTGTCGTTTCCTGCCGGTAAACCGAAAGAAACAGTTGACAGATACGCGCGCCGCGCGTATAATATCTGTGTCACCCAGGTAAGGAAGGAACTCTTTTTCATGCCATCCGGCACGGGGACAATCCGAGTTGGGCTTATGGGTACACGGGGCTTTCCGCTCTGTGTTCCCTTGCTGCTGCTGGCCCAGGCCGTATTGTGACTCTTTGCACCCCGTGACGCAGGCAGATTGTTTGGATGGAACGCGAATGCCGATGTGACGCCGACGCAGCCCCTTATGGCTGACGCCGCGCCGACAACGATTTTGGCCCACCGCCAACCTGCTTCTGCCGGTTCGCGGTGGGCTTTTCACTGTGTGGGTGTTGGGAACCTCCCTCTGGCTGTCTGAACTGTGATTCGTTGGATTAAAGGATAGATTATGAGTGGGCCTGGCTCCATCATAGTCCATCCCATAATCATTCTAATCATAGTTCAGGCAGCGAGCAAGAGGGGCCGGGGGAGGGGTAATCAGGAGATTGCGACGATGAGCCTTCTGGTTGTCAGTAATCTGGAAAAATCGTTTGGCGGCGACACGATTCTGATGGGCGTCAGCTTTCGGCTGGCGTGGCGGCAGAAGCTGGGCCTGGTCGGACGCAACGGCAGCGGCAAGACCACGCTCCTGCGCATCCTCACCGGGCAGCAGGAGGCCGATAAAGGCACGGTAAACTACGCGCGCGGCGTCCGGTTCGGCTATCTGAGGCAGGAAGACGCCGTGGATCCGAACAAGACCGTCTTGCAGGAGGCTGAGGCCGCCTTTGCGCACGTCCTGGCGATGGAGCGGCGGATGCGCGAGGTCGAGCATGAGATGGCCGCCGCCGAGACCGACGAGGCGTTGGAGCGGGTCATGGAGGAGTACAGCCTGCTCCACGACCGATTCGACGCGATGGGCGGCTACGATAACCTGCGCGACATTCCCGGCGTGCTGAAACGGCTCGGTTTCGGCCTGGCCGACCTGAACAAGCCGTGCGGCAGGCTCTCCGGCGGCGAGAAGACGCGCCTCGCCATCGCGCGGCTGCTGCTCTCCGGCCCGGACATCCTGTTCCTCGACGAGCCGACCAATCACCTGGACATCGAGGCGACCGAATGGCTGGAAGGCTTTCTGAAAGACTTCGGCGGCGCGGTCGTCCTCGTCTCCCACGACCGCTACTTCCTGGATCGGGTCGTCACGACCATCGCCGAGATAGAGAACGCGAAACTGACGTTCTACAACGGCAACTTCTCCTCCTACTGGACGCAGAAGCAGGCGAACCGAGCGCGGCAGGCCGATCTCTACGAGCGGGAGCAGCGCGAGATCGCCCGGCTGACCGAGTTCTTCGAGAAGTGGAAGAACACGCCCTCCAGACGGTCGCAGGCGGTGATGCGGCTGCGGTGGGCCGAGCGTATCCGCGCCAACGCTACCGAGAAGCCCAAGCCGACCGGCAAGAACATGCGCCTGACCGTCAAGCCGACGCAACTGAGCGGCAATGAGGTCGTCATCCTGGACAACGTCGGAATGCGGTACGGCAGCCGGACGCTGTTCGAGGGCGTGACGGCGCTGCTGCGGCGCGGCGAGCGGATCGGCATCGTCGGGCCGAACGGGGCGGGCAAGTCCACGCTGGTCAAGATCATCCTGGAGCGGGAGACGCCGACCTCCGGCATGGCGCGGCTGGGCGCAAGCGTGACCATCGGCTACTTTTCGCAGGACACGAGCGATCTCGATCTGGACGCGACCGTGCTGGAGAACATGCTGAACGTGGCGGACATGCTGCCGGAGACGGCACGCACGCACCTGGGCAAGTTCCTCTTCACCGAAGACGATGTGTTCCGGCAGGCCCGGCTCCTCTCCGGTGGGGAGAAGAACAAACTCGTGCTGGCGCAACTGACCTATCTGCGCCCGAACCTGCTCATCCTCGACGAGCCGACCAACCATCTCGACCTCGACTCGCGGGAGGCGCTGGCGGCGATGCTGCGCCAGTACGAGGGGACGCTGCTGCTCGTCTCCCACGACCGTTATCTGCTCGACCAGGTGACGAACCGCACGCTGGAAGTCGCCGACGGCAGAGTGACCCTCTACGATGGGCCTTACGGCCAGTACCGGGCGCAGAAGGCGGCACGGCAACTTGCTACGCCACCCAAAGCGCAGCCCATGACACCTGACACCCAGCGCCTGACACCTGCTACCGGCGGCAACGGGCATCAGACGCCGATGGAAAGCCTGCTCTCGCAGCGCCCGACGCCCGCCGTCGCCCTCCCGACCGGCCTGAACGCGCACCAGATGTCGAAGGAGCGGCAGCGCGCGAAGAGCCAGGCAGCGGCGGCAGAGAAGCGGGTCGAGGCGCTGGAGACACGGCTGCGAGAGATCGAGGCGAAGCTTTCCCATCCGGCCCCGTCCGATAACGTGGTCGCGCTCTCGCAGGAGCATGGCGGCGTGCAGTCGGCATTGGCGGAGGCGCTTTCCGCCTGGGAACAGGCGGCGGCCTATGCGGAAGCATTGGGCGCTGGGCGCTAGGTGTTGGGTGTCTTGTCTTCCCTGCCTTCCGACCGCCTTCTGTGCGCGCGGCCAGGCGACCCAAACTACAAGGAGGAAACCATGTCGCTCTCTCTCATTCCCCGCCTCGCGGTCTATCTTCTGCTCCTAGCGCAGCCGAACCCACTGGCGACGAGGCCGACCCAGGTGCGAATCGCTTACGGAGACGACCCGCGACACAGCGTGCGCATCGTCTGGCAGACGCAGGCGGCGACCGCAACGGAAGTCGTCGAGTACGGAACCTCGGAGAGTCTGGGGCAGATCGCGCGCGGCAAGCGCGCCTCGTATGCCTACGAGACCGGCGTGCTGCATGAGGCCGCTCTGACGAGCTTGGAACCGGGAACGACCTATCACTATCGCGTCGGCGACTTCGCGGGCGGGTACAGCCGAATCTACTCGTTCCGCACGGCCCCCGATAAGCCCGAAGACTTCACCTTTACCGCCTTCGGCGATCACGGCGTCACCGAGGCCGCCGCCCGCAACGTGGAGAACGTTCTGCGCGAGAAGCCTGCGTTTCATCTGCTCTTAGGCGACATCTCCTACGCCAACGGCGATCAGCCCGTGTGGGACGCCTACTTCACGCAGATCGAGCCGATGGCCTGTCGGATTCCCGTCATGCCCACGCTCGGCAACCATGAGAACGAACGCATCGGCCCGGAGAGAAAGCGCATCGGCTATGTTTCGTATTTAGCGCGATTCGCGCTGCCGGGCGCGGAGACGCACTACACCTTCGACTACGGCGCGGCCCGCTTCGTCGCCTTCAACAGCGACGACGTGGAGAACAAGGAGCAGCTTGCCTGGCTGGATAAGACGCTCGCCACCGCCCGCCAGGACAGAAAGGTGCGCTGGCTCATCGTCTACCAGCATCACCCTTTGTTCGGCTCCACACAGAGGCGCGGCGATAACCAGGCGCTTATCGCCGCCCTACAGCCGCTCTATGATAAGTACCAGGTAGACCTTGTCCTGCAAGGACACGATCACGTCTACGAGCGGCAGTATCCTCTGCGGAATTCGCAGGCCGTCAGCGCCAGCCTTCAGGTCTATCCGCAGGGGCAGGGAACGGTCTACGTCATCTGCGGCGGGGGCGGCAAATCGCTCTACCAGTTCACCCCGGAAAAACCGGCCCTCTGCGCCGTGCGCGAGCAGACCTACTGCTACCTGAAGGTACACGTTCCGCAGAAGGGGGCGCTGGTAGTCGAGGCGCGGCGACTGGATGGCAGCCGCATCGAACGCTTCGAGATCCAGCCTACACTGTAGTCGGCCTCATCCCGGCCCTGCGTATAGTGGAAGGCCGCTAAAACGTGCCGAAGAGGGAGAGGAGGATGCGCCGCCCCTGCTGGAAGCGCGTGCCGCTAAAGGCCGACTGGAAGTTGATGACCGTGCGATCATCGAGCAGGTTCTCGATGTCCAGGCCGAGGCCGCCGTGTCCCTGCAGGAAGCGCGGGCCGGTCGTGAAATGCAGGTCGAGGCGGGTGCGGGGCGTGCGCTTGTCGCTCGGCGGAATGACGCTGCTGGCGAGGCCGCTGCCGTGATTGAGCGTAAACGAGATGGCTGCGCCGTTTTTCCAGCTATAGCCCACGTCGAGGCCGATGGTGTTGCGCTGGTCATGGTCGTTGAATTCGGGGACGGGTTCGCCGGTGTTGTCCACGCCGTTCGGGCGGGCGAGGGAGTAGGTGTAGTTGAAGGAGGCGTCCCAGCCGTAGCCTTTTGTCGGCGTGAGGTCGTAGGCGAACTCGATGCCATGCACGCCGCCGTACTGCAAGTTGACGGCAGAGTAGATTCCGATCTGGCTGCCGGGAATGAACAGGCCGGTATCCACCTGGTTGCGTATCTGCTTGATGTAGTAGGCGAGCGAGACGGTCTGCCCTGGCGCAAGCTGATGCTCCACGCTCACGTCATACTGATCCAGCGTCTCCGGCTGAATGGGCTGCCCCAGAACTGCGCCCTGCGCCAGCGGCGGCGTGTTGAACAGGCGATTGTACGACCAGCGCGCGGTCGTCGCCCGGTCGAGTGTATAGGAGAAGTTGAGGCGCGGCGAGAGCGTGATGACATTGACGGTCGGCTGGCCGAGGTTCTGCGTCTGCTTGTACCAGTCGGCCCGCAGGCCATAGTTGAGGGTGAAACGGCGCGACGCCTGCCAGGTGTCCTGCACGTAGGCGGCGCGATAGAAGCCGGAGCGATGCACCCGGAGCGTCGGCACGGCCCCGGACGTGGGAACGAAGACCGGATTGCCGTTCACATCGAGCACCGGAGCGCCCTGCGCGTCGGTCTGCACGCTGCCTGCCGGGGCCAGGTTCGGGGAGAGCGCGGCCAGTTCGTCGAGCGCCAGGCGGCTGCCCGGCACAAGCCGGTACGTCTCATCGCCGTTCTGGTCGTCCAGCAGCAGCCCGGTTTTGAACTCGTGCCGCCCGCGCTTGTAGGTCAGGCTGCCCGTGATCTGGACGTGATGGATGTTGCGGGTCGAGGTCGGGCTATATTCAATCGAGTTGTCTACCGGCAGATTCAGCACGTCCACCGCCGGGTTCTGGTTGTGCAGGTCCTGCCCGGCGTGCAGAACGGTCAGGGCGAGCAGGCCGGAGGTCGTGGCCGCCAACTGCCGCCGCCAGGAGAGCGTGGCGAACTCGCTGACTTCGCGCGTGGTGATGTCCTGCCCTGCCGCCTGCTGGGAGGGCAGAGGGATGGTCTGCGCGCCGAGCGCCCCGGCGTTGTCCGGCGTCACGTCCGGGCGGGTTCCATCGGCGTTGCGCAGGCCCAGGAAGCCGAAACCCTGCCCGGCGGCGGCGAACGAGGCGGGCAGGCCCGTGCGATTGGAGATCTGATAGGTGTCCGGGTTGCGGCTCAGGGTGAGGTTGAGCGTGTCGCGGCGGCTCGGCGTGAAGCGGAATTTGGCGAACTCGTTCAGGCGGGAGCCTTCATTGTGGGCCGTCTGCTCGTCGGGCTGCTGCGGTTCCAGGTAGTTGCGCGTGCGCGTCGCGCCGAAATTGAGGACGTAGCCCGCGTACTTGCCGAGCGGGCCGAGCGCGGTGAACTCGCCGTTCGTGGTATCGTAGCTGCCGCCTTCGAGGGCCAGGTCGTTGCGGGGCCGGTTCACGCCGGGCAGCGTCGCAACGTTGAGGATGGCGGCGGTCTGCCCCCCGAACTCCGGCGCAAAGCCTCCGGTCAGTATCTCCAGCCGCTGGATGGTAGACGGCACGACGACGGAACCCTGCCGCCCGGAGAGCGTATCCGGCAGCGGCACGCCGTCCACGATGTAGGCGATGTCGGCATGTTCGCCCCGGACGTGCTGCTGTCCGGCGGAGTCGGAGGCGACTCCGGTGGTTCCCTCGATGACCTTGTTGATGTTGCCCCCCACCCCGGCTTTGTTGGCGATCTCTTTCTGGTTGAGCGTGGTTCCGGGCGCGATAGGGTTGGCGTGCTGCGGGATCAGGCGGGTCGCCGTCACCTTGATATAGATGTCCTTGACCGGCGGCTCCTGCGCCACTGCCTGAAGCCGGACCGTCGTTCCTACGGGAATCGCGATCAGCGTCGGACGCGCGCCGCCCGCGCCGTAGTCCACCGTCCAGGCGCGCGTATCGAACACGGAGGTCTGACCTGCTGGCGTCCAGCCGGCAATCAGCGTGCGCGCGGGCCGGACGCCGCTCCCATCCTCGACCGTGACGCGCGCCCCGGTGACCGGCTGCCGCGTCGCGCCCTCCACGACGACGAACTGCACGCGCCCTAATCCACCCGCCTGCGCGCTTAAAGGCATTAAGAGAAACAGAGAGAGAAGAGCGACGTATAGCGACGGAATGAATTCCTTCGCTGAGTGGCGCGTTGCGCCCAGTGTCCTACGGACACGGTACAGATTGGCAGTTTGCATCGTGTCCTCGTAGGAGGACACTGGGCCGTAGGCCACCCAGCGAAGGAATTCATTCCGTCGCTTGCTTTTCTGCGGATGGCGCGATTCTCCTTGTAAAGCCATCAACTCACCTGGAATTGGATATGCAGCCGCACGCGGCTTTCGATGGGCTGGCCGTCGCGCGTGGCGGGCTTGAATCGCCACTGCCGGGCCGTCTCCAGCGCGATGCGGTCGAGTTCGTCGTTGCCGGTGGACTGCGTGATCTTGACGTTGGTGGGCGTCCCGTCCGCCCCGACGATGAATTCCGCCACGCAGGTCTTGTCGAGCGTCTCGGCGCGCAGGTCGTCCGGGAGGGTCGGCTGCGGAGACTGAACCGGTTCCGCCTCGGTAAAGACCGGCTCCTTCTTGACTTCCGGCGGCGGCGCAGGCGGCGTTGCCGATTTTGGCGGGGCGACATTCTGCGCGATCTTCGGCGCTTCCGGCTTTGGCGGCTCCTCTTTTTGAGGCGGCGGCGCAGGCGCGGCATCGCCCCCCGGCGGCCTGGGATCGGCCTGCGGCGTCGGAAGCTGGCCCGCCTTGCCCGTGCCGTTGGCGTCTACGGTCGGCTCACCACTATCCCCTGCCCCGCCATCGCCCGCGCTGGCGACCACCTTCGGCTGATTCAGGTTGCTCTTCTGCGCGGCCTGTCGCGCGTGCGGCGTGCTGGACGCGCTCTTTTTTACGGTCGGCGCGGCCTTGCGCGCGACCTTCCGCTCTTTCTTGACCTCCGGCTTCTCTTTCTCGGCCTGTGGCGGCGGCAGCACGACCATGCGCGCCTCGACGAAATGCCGCTCGATCTTCTGGAACGCGCCGAAGTGCGCCAGCACCGGCAGCGCGACGATATGCACCAGGATCGAGACGCCCACAATACGCATCAGGAGCGGATTTTTCTGTTTTCTGCGTCGCATAAGGCCCTCACCCCCAACCCCTCTCCCACGCTGCGGGAGAGGGGAGCGACCTCCCCGGCCCCCTCCTTTGTAAGGAGGGGGAGACGGTAGGGGCGCTGCTTGCTGCGCCCAACAAAAGTCTGAACTGCGCCCTGAGTCTGCTATCCGCGATCTGTTGCGATGGCGAACCGGGTCACGCCCGCCTTGCGCGCTTCGTCCATCGCGGCGACGACCAGCCCGTGCATCACCCGCCTGTCCGCATTGATGATGACCAGGTTGTTCGCGCCGACCTTCAGGTTCTCCAGGCCGCTTTTGAGCTTGTCCAGCGTCGTGGCAGTGGTGTTCAGGTAGATATGGTTGTCCGCCATGATGGTGATGGTCACGTTCTGTGACGAGTGTTCGTTCGCGGTCGAGGCTTTGGGCAGGTTGACCGGCAGGCCGCTCTGCACCACCATCGCCAGCGACGCGACCATGAAGAAGAACAGCAGGAACATCATCACGTCTATCATGGGGATGACGATGATCTCGGCCTCTTCCACCGGCCGGCGGCGTCCGATCTGGACTCGTTTGCGCATTGCCATCGGCTGTCTCTCCTACTCAGTCCACGCGCCCGGTCAGGTAGTTGACCAGTTCCGCGCCGTAGAACTCCATGTCCTCGATGATCTTCTTGGAGAGGTTGGCAAAATAGTTGTAGGCAATGAAGCCGAGGACCGCCAGGCTGATGCCGGTCGCGGTCGAAACCAGCGCCTCGGAGATGCCGCCCAACACCTGCGTCGGGTTGGAAAGGCCGCTCTGCGAGGCGGCGCGGAAAGAGGCGATCATTCCCGCGATGGTTCCGAGCAGCCCGAGCAGGGGCGAGATATTGACGATGGTTTTGAGGACAGGCAGGTTGGCTTCCAACTGCGGCACTTCGTTGGAGGCTTCCTGCTCCATTGCCATCTCGATGGCGTCTGCCGGGCGATGGGCGTTTCTCAGGCCGCGCGCGAACATCCTGCCGACCGGCCCGCCCGCCAACTGGCAGAGGCCGATGGCGGCGGAAGGGTCGCCCTCCGCGCCCGGTTTGTAGGCGGCTTTGATCTCGTCGAGCAGGGCGTCGCCATCCACCGCTGCCTTGCGCAGGCTGATGGCGCGCTCGATGACAATGGTGATCAGCACGATAGAACAGAGGATCAGCGGGTACATCATGACCCCGCCTTCCTTGATGAATTTCAGGACGGCTGCCATAGTTCTCTCACTCTTTTGCACATCCGAATCAGGGACGATACGAAGGGCCGGACGAAGGCGTTGACCTACCTCCCCTGGGGCAGAGGTAGGTCAGAACAGCCCACCGTCCCGCCCTTCTACGAGGACGGGAGGAAAGCGGTACGGTCTATTCGTCCGAATCAGGAAGAGAGGTCAGGCGGAAGGAGGCGCGCGAGAGGAGAAGCCCGGCAAAAAGGCGGAATGGAGAGAACCGTTCAGAGGCGCGGGAACGAGCGCGCGCGGCGTGACTACGGAGGCGACCCGATAGAGAGGCAGCGCCGCAGAGACGCTGCTGGCCTGCCACTCGCAGTAGGCGCAGGGAACGTTCGGAGCGCAGACCTGATCGCAGAGGGCCTCCTGCTGCGATGAAGATACCTGGCGCGCGGAGGCAGAGGCCAGCGTGAAATGCGTATGCGTCAGCGTGCCGAACGTGCTGAGAAAGACGTACAGCACCGCGACGAACGCGGCCTGCGCGCGAGCCGGTCTGCGATTATGGCAAACGCCGATACGCAATAATGCCCTCGTTTCCGATGCCGGCGGTCACTATTCCATACCAGCTATTATAGCACAACTTGTTCCCGGTGTGCAGGCTATTTTCGCGCGTTGCGCGCCGAGTCATGTCTGAGGGACGCGGCCCTGGTAGCCGAACTTGACCCAGGCCGAGAAGCCGAGAACGATCGCGACGATCAGGCCGAGCCACTGCGCGCCAAGCGTCTGATAGAGCAGATAGAGGTTCAGCCCGGCGATGACGGAGCAGACCAGGTAGCCGACCAGTTTCAGCCAGAGCGGGTTAGCAAACTCGCCCATCTTCTTTTTGTCCGACGTGAACATCATCAGCGGAAAGATGGCGAACGAAAGCTGCATCGAAAGCACGACCTGCGAGAGGATCAGCAGTTCGACCGTTCCCTTGCCGCCCTTCGCAACGATCATGAAGATGGCGGGAATGATGGCGAGGCCGCGCGTGATCAGGCGGCGCAGCCAGGGCGCGATGCGGATGCGTAGGAAGCCCTCCATGACGATCTGCCCGGCCAGCGTGCCGGTGATGGTGGACGACTGCCCGGAGGCCAGCAGCGCGACCGCAAAGGCCGTCGCCGCCGCCCCGCCCAGAAGCGGCGAGAGCGAGAGCAGAGAGTGGGCCTGCTGCAACTCCTCGACGACGATACCGGCTTTGTGGAATGTCGCGGCAGCCAGAATGAGAATCGCGGCGTTGACGAAGAAGGCGGCGCTCAGGGCCAGAATCGTGTCTGCCGTGTTGTTGCGGATGGCCTGACGGACGCCTTCGGGCGTGTGTTCGGTGTCGCGAGTCTGCACGATGGAGGAGTGGAGATAGAGATTGTGCGGCATGACCGTCGCGCCGAGGATGCCGAGCGCGATCACCAGCGATTCCCCGGTCAGCAGCGAGGGCGTGAACAGCCCGGAGGCGACGCCGCCCCAGTCGGGCCGGGCCAGGAAGATATTCAGCGCGAAGCAGCCTGCAATAGTCGAGACAAGCGTGACGATGATCGCTTCCAGCTTGCGGAAGCCGTAGCGCATCAGCCCCAGCAGCATCAGCACGT
>DASRGL010000154.1:0-5731 GCA_035651115.1 Chthonomonadaceae bacterium | reverse complement strand
CCTTCACTTTTTGTCCGGCGAATGCATTCGCGGCTGCAAAGGCACAAAGTCCGCCTGCGCGGACGGACCTACCCCCCGGCCCCACGGCACGGTCTGTCTGATTCCGAAACGATTCGGGACAGACCGTGCGACCCTCAAGGGAAGGGGAGGAGAGTCGGCGCAGGCCGACTTGGTGCTTTTTCAGAAGCGGTTTGAACCGCCCAAATGAAAAGTGAGGGTTTGTCAGGTTGAACGGTGTACCAACCTACCGCCCACAGCAGGTCACTCCGCGGAGTTCGGAAAAGCAGGAATCTGTCCCTGTTTCGCGAATTTAGACATGTTGTTCCCAAGACCCACCATAATCGAACCGGATGCCTGGCGCAGCAGATTCGCGGCGCAGTACAGCCAAAGCAGCATCCCCTGCCGCACGACTCTGGCGCTCTCGGCGTAGAAAGGAACGACCCGATGTTGACGCTACGCAAAGATGTCGTCGCCTTCGCAGTCCTTTTCCTCGTTGCAGGGCTATTGCCTGCCATCGCGCAGTCCCGGCAATCCACCAATACCGTGCGCTCCTTCGCCGGCCATGGAGCCGATACGAACGATTATGGATACGACTCTCAGTCCGGCGGCGACTCCGCCCATGAGATCACCTCGCTCGTACAAGGCCCTGGCGGCGCCTTCTACGGTACGAGTATGACCTTTAACAGCGTCATCCACAGCCTGCCGCAGAACCAGAGCTACGTGGACAACTACTATACGGGAACGGTCTTCAAAGTCGCGCCGGATGGGACGGCCTCCCGCCTCTACTCCTTTGAAGGCCCGATTGACACCGGCCCGCTTGGGCTGCACACCTCTTCTACCCCGCGCGGCATCGTGCCGGGCTACGACGGCTATTTCTACGGAATCACGGCCTACGACGGCGCACACTTCAACGGCACCTTCTTCCGTATCTCTCCGGGCGGCACATTGGAGACACTGCACTCGTTTACGGAGGCCGAAGGCATCCAGAACAGCCCCGGAACGCTCCAGCTTGCGCGCGGTCTGGACGGCAGCTTCTACGGCACGGCCCCCGCCGGGGGCGCGCACGGACACGGCACCGTCTTTAAGATCACGTCCGGCGGCAGCGTGACGGTGCTGCACTCGTTCGACGGCTCCGATGGCGATATGCCGCTCGGCGGTCTCGTCCTGGGCCGCGACCTGGCGTTCTACGGCACGACCGCGCAGGGCGGCGACAACGGCCTGGGAACGGTCTTCAAGATCACGTCCGGCGGCCTCTTCACCCCGCTCCACTCCTTCAACGGTTCCGATGGAGCCGGGCCTTTTACCGCGCTGACCCAGGATAAGAACGGCAATCTCTACGGCACGACGGGCAACGGCGGAACCGCCGATGTCGTTCCCGGCGGGGCCAGAGGCTATGGCACGGTGTTCAAGATCACCCCGACCGGCACGCTGACCCCGCTCCATATCTTCACCGCTCCGGCCTCCAACAAGACCAACCCCGACGGCGTCTTTCCCAACACGCTGACGCGCGGGCGCGACGGGAACTTCTACGGCGTCACCGGCGGAGGCGGGCTGTTCGCTTCGGGCGTGGTCTTCGCCATCACGCCCTCCGGCGACTTCACCACCCTCTATTCCTTCCTCGCGAAGAACCCGGACAACACCAACTACGACGGCGCGAATCCGCGCCTCATCGCGCAGGGTTCCGATGGGAATCTCTACGGAGCGACCTCCTATGGCGGCACGAGCGGCTTCGGCGTGGTCTTTCAGCTGGCGCAGATGGTCAGACTCGACGTGCTTCACGACTTCACCAACACGGACGGCATCACGCCGCTCGGCATCGTGGAGGCGAACGACGGGCTGTTCTACGGTACGGCCTACAGTTCCAATCAGGGTGTCGGCTTCGGGACGGTGTTCAAGATCACCAGAGCGGGCGCGCTGACGGTGCTGCATACCTTCGGCTACGCCCGGCCCAACGGCGGGCTGATTCAGGCGCAAGACGGCGACTTCTACGGCACGACCGGCGGCGATGTGGCGGGCAACTATCTCTACCGAATCACGCCGACAGGCAACTTCACCGACATCTTCGATTTCAGTACCGGCGTAGAGGGCCGTCATCCCGTTGCCGGGGTGATTCAGGGCAGCGACGGCGCTCTCTATGGCACGACCTACGATAGTGGAACCACCGGCGGCGGCACGGTATTCCGGCGGGACGCTTCCGGCACGGTCACGCCGCTGCACGCCTTCACCGGGGATGAGGGCTATGCCCCTACCGCCTCCCTGCTCCAGGCCAGCGACGGCCTGTTCTACGGCACGACCTCCCGCGGGGGCATCGAGGCGAACTCCGGCTACGGCAGCGTCTTCCGCATCACGGCCACCGGCGATTTCAAAGTCCTGCATCGCTTCGACCCCAGCAAAGAACAGCTTCATCCGATCTGCGGCCTGACCGAGGGGCGCGACGGCTCTCTCTACGGCGTCACGCAGGGCATCTACGGCGGCGGCGCGATCTTCAAGCTGCAAAAGGACGACGGCAGCAACGCGGATACGCTCCAGACGGTGCATAACTTCAACAATAACGAGGGAGCCAATCCCTCGGCCAGCCTCCTGCAAGCCAGCGACGGCAATCTCTACGGCCTGCTCTCCGCCGGAGGCTCGACCATCTCCGGCGGCGTCGGGGCCATTTTCAAAGTCACGCCGACGGGCGGGTTCATGATCCTCTACCGCTTCAGCGGCCTGGACGGCAACTGGCCTTACAGCGCGCCGCTGATCGAGGGCAGCGACGGCTATCTCTACGGCGTCACCGGGGGCGGCGGCGCGTATGGCAACGGCGTCTTCTTCCGGCTGGACGTCGGCCTGCCGAAAAAGCGCGGGGCGTCGCCTATCAGCGCCGGGCCGATCCGCACGCCGCGCGGTCACTAGCTCGTCCCTGCTCGGAGCGCCCGCAAACAGGGCGAACTGCGTCCCGCCTCCGTTCGTCTTATCTATGAGACGCAACGACCGTAACGAGTAGGAAGTAGACGCAGACATGAACGAGACGCTATCTGACGCCCGGCAGTGTCCGAACTGTGGGCTGCTCAACGAGGAGGGCCGCGCCCTCTGCGCCAACTGTCAGACGCCGCTGACGGCCTATGCCGGGCAACTGCAAGGCGCGCCGGAGTCGAGCAATGGCAGGCTGGCGGCGCAGGTCGCGCACCTGAACACGCGCCCGCCGATCATTGGCGCGATGGCCCTGTTCGACGTGCTGTTCGCCCTGTTCTGGCCGCTGGCGTTCGTGGCCGGCGCCTTCGCGGCGCGGCAGCAGGTGAACGCGGAAGGCACGAACTATATCTTTGCCGCCATCGGCACGGTCGGCCCGGCGCTGGCCGCGCTTGTCCTGATTCCCGCCGCTTTGGCGCTCTGCGCGCTGGCCTGGGCGACCTGGGCGCAGCGTCCCTCGGCCTGGGTCGGCAACGCCTATACTCTGGGCGCATTCGCCCTGCTCGCTCTCCGTAAGTTCCCAAATGCGCCGATAATGAGCCTGGTATGGATCGGAGTGGCCGGCGCGCTGGCTTACGTCTGGTTCAGGCCGGAGACCAAAGCCTGGTTCGGACAGTGACGGCATAACGAAAGGAGTCCCAACATGGCGATAGCAACGATAAACATGACGCGCAAGGAGGCGCTGCTGGCGGAACTGGCCCGCGATCTCCCGCACGCCCCGGCGCGCATCCCGATGCCCGCGAGCGATCCCGCTCTGGCAAAACTCAACCAACTCGGAACCCACCTCTGGCTGGATACCGGCAATCTCGAAGAGGCCAGCAAGCTGTGGCGGCGCGAAATGTCCGCCCTGACCACCAACAACACTCTGGCGAACCAGGTCGTGCAGACCGGCCTCATGGACGAGGTGATCCAGCAGACGGCGCGGCGCGTGCGCGAGGTGGAGCCGGGCATCTCCGAAGACGACCTCGTGATGGACGTCGTCTTTGTCGTCAACTGTCACGTCGCGCTGCGCCTGGTCAGCGCCTTCGATGCGCTGGTCAGCGTGGAACTGCACCCGGCGGTGGGACACGACATCGAGAAGACCGTGCGCTACGCGCAGCGGTACTATGCCGTCAATCCTGACCGCTTCATCGTCAAGATTCCGCTCACGCCGGAAGGCTACTGCGCCGTGGCGCGCGCCCGCGCGGACGGAATCCCGATCAACTACACGCTCGGCTTCTCGGCCCGGCAGAACTACCTGGCGACGCTGCTCTCCAGACCGAACTACGTCAACGTCTTCCTGGGCCGCCTGAACGCCGTCGTTGCCGACAATAAGCTGGGCGACGGCAAGTATGTCGGCGAGAAGACGACGCTGGCTTCGCAGGCCGCCGTGCGGGAACTGCGGGCAGCGCATCCCGACATCCCCACCCTCCAGATCGCCGCCTCCATGCGCAACGCGCAGCAGATGGTGGACCTGGCGGGCGTGGACGTGTTCACGATCCCGCCGAAAGCGGTCGAAGAGTTCTATGCGCAGGGCCACAAGCCGGAAGAGATCACCTCGCGCCTGCACGAGCAGTACGAAGTCCACCTGAACGATGACGCGGACAGAAGCCGCATCGAAGTCCTGTGGACGATTGACGACACGTTCAAGAAGCTCACGCAAGAC
Organism: Chthonomonadaceae bacterium; assembly: GCA_035651115.1. Classification (GTDB taxonomy): domain Bacteria; phylum Armatimonadota; class Chthonomonadetes; order Chthonomonadales; family Chthonomonadaceae; genus DASRGL01. The sequence continues at coordinate 1,134 of DASRGL010000154.1, read as the reverse complement.
GTGGCGAATCGCGGCGGTGTGAACCTGACCGGCGACGATCTGCGCGCGGCGGATAAAGACTACGGCACGAAGCTGTTCAGCGACTTCACCGCCGAAGAGCAGGCCGAAATCCGGGCCAAAGGCAAGATTCCGGAGACCGCGCGCTGGACAGGCCGCGCCTCCCTCGATGACCTGATGACCGAGTCGGCGCTTCAGTCCTTTACGACAGACCAGAACGCTTTCGACGACCGTATCCGCAAGATCATCGCCAGCGCCTGAACACAGAGTTTCCCGCGCCGTGATCCACACACCCCGGCCAGATCGCATAACAGGTCTGGCCGGGGTGTTCTGCTTTGTCTGGTTCCCGTCTTCCTCTTACACAGCCGCGCAATGCGGCGCGGCAGTCTCCAGCAAACCAAAAAAGAAGGCGGCGCAAAATTATGGGTGCGCGGCCTAACCGATCCGTTTCTCGCCGACTCTAGGGATCAGGAGCGAAATGAAACGCGATGCAAACCAGCGACTTCTCACCGATGCGCGATGAGGAGCTTGTCCTCAGCGCGCTGCTCGGCCATATCCAGGCGTTCGACGAACTCGTGCGCCGCTTTCGCGGCGCGGTGATCTTCGTGGCCGAGCAGACGCTTGGTTCGCGGGAAGCGGCGGAGGATGTGGCGCAGGAGGCGTTTCTGCTGGCCTACAAAGCCCTGCCGCAACTGCACGATCCGGCGAAGTTCGCAAGCTGGCTCTATGCCATCACGCGGCATCGCGCGCGGCGTGTCGGGGCGAGAGAAGGCCGAAGCGCACCGACCGAAGCCTCGCAGCTCGACCATCTCATTCTGTCGCAGAGTCCGGCGCTGACCGCGCATCCGGCGGACGAGTGCGTGGAAAACAGCGAGAGGGAGTCGCTGCGCAAGACGCTGGCGCTGCTGCCGGAGGAGTACCGGCTGGCGCTGCATCTGCGCTACTATGAGGAGTGGCCGGTCGCGCGTATCGCCGATTTTCTTTCTGTTCCCATCACGACGGTCAAATGGCGGCTGCATCATGGGCGCGCACTGCTGCGCCGTCAGTTGGCTGCAAACGAGGAGGCATCCCCCGATGAGCGACTACAATCTGAGCAGTGTGGAACTGGTGCGCCTGCATCGCATGTTACGTGAGATC
>DASRGL010000153.1:0-10081 GCA_035651115.1 Chthonomonadaceae bacterium | reverse complement strand
TCTGCCACCAGGTATCTACGATAGGACAGCGGCCTTTCCCGATATTTTCGTGATACCAGAGCCAGGCTTCCGGGTTGATGGGTTCGCCGACCGTGCCGAGCAGGCGCAGGCTGGAGAGATCGTGGGCGCGCGGATGCTCCTCGCCCCACTTCATGCAGGCGCGGATCAGGGTGGGCGCGGTATAGATAATCGTGATCTTGTGCCGCTCGATCATGTCCCAGAAGCGGTCGCGGGCCGCGCCCTTGCCCTCCACGCCCCAGTCCGGCGAGCCTTCGTACATGAAGACGGTCGCGCCGTTGGCGAGCGGGCCGTAGACCACGTAGGAGTGGCCGGTCACCCAGCCGACATCGGCGGTACACCAGTAGAGATCGTCCTCTTTCAGGTCGAAGATAAGCTTGGTCGTGGCATAGACGCCGGTGAGGTAGCCGCCGGTCGTGTGCAGGATGCCCTTCGGCTTGCCGGTGCTGCCGGAGGTGTAGAGGATATAGAGCGACGCTTCGGCGTCCATCGGCTCGGCGGGGCAGTCGGCGGAGGCGTTCGCCATCAGGTCGTGCCACCAGAGGTCGCGGCCCGGCTTCATCTCGATCTGCGTCTTCTCGCCGACGCGCCGCAGCACGATGGCTTTCTCGATGGTCGGGCATTCGGCGATGGCCTCATCCGTCGTCTTCTTGAGGGGAACGATGTTGCCGCGCCGCCAGTAGCCGTCCGCTGTGACGACGATCTTGGCCTCGCAGTCGTTGATGCGCTCGCGCAGGCTCTCCGCCGAGAAGCCGCCGAAGACGACGGAGTGCGGCGCGCCGATGCGCGTGCAGGCCAGCATCGTGATGGCCGCTTCGGGAACCATCGGCATGTAGATGGCGACGCGGTCGCCCTTCTTTATGCCCAGGCTCTTGAGGACGTTGGCGAACTTGTTGACCTCCTGCGAAAGCTCGGCATAGGTCAGGGTGCGCTGATCGCCCGGCTCGCCCTCCCACACGATGGCGCGCTTATCGCGGCGCGGGCCGTTCAGATGGCGGTCGAGGCAGTTGGCGCTGACGTTCAACTGCCCGCCGACAAACCACTGAGCGTGCGGCGGGTTCCACTCCAGCGCCTTGTCCCAGGGCTTCGTCCACTCCAGCTCCTTCGCCCAACCGGCCCAGAAGCCCTCGAAATCGCGCTCGGCGCGGGCATAGATTTCGGGATCGTTAGCATTGGCCTGCCGGGTGAATTCGGGCGGCGGCGGAAACGTGCGGTTCTGCTGCCAGTCGGTGCCTATGGTCTGCGAGTCGGTCGTCATCGTCTCGAATCTCCTTTGCGATGGGGTTCTCTGTTGCCCTGGATGTTCGCCGCCCGCGCGCCGGAGTCCTCCGAGAAACTACAACTTCCCCGCCTTGAGGCTTTAGCGTCACAGTCTCGCAAACTATTTTAGAAGGAGTTTTATACCCAACCGTCTAAAAAGCGGGCAAAGGAGCGTTACACAATGCCTGGTTCTATTAAGGAGACCAAAGCCCGCGAAGAAGTGATGAATGTCATTCTAGCGGATTGCATCAATGATAGCGGGCTATCTGCGGAAGCGGAAAATGTAGAGGCCGATCTGCATGGAAGTCGCGCCCTACCAGATGTCGTTGTCTCGTTCCAGGGGCTACGCTGTTCCATAGAAGGAAAGTGGGAAGATGCCAGTCGCGCCCGTCAGATTGTCGCAGAGCAAGCAAAGGCCAGAATAAAAAACGGCATTGCTCATCTGGCACTCGCGGTTACCTATCCTATCACGTTACGCTCTGTGCCACACATCCGCAAAAAACAGGAGTTAAGCACGGCCCGACTACACTATCGCCTGTTCACGGAGCAATCCGCAGGGGATTGGCGCGAAGGCGACCTTGCAGCGATTCAGGATGACCTGCGCCGCGCGCAACATGTTCTGGCAACCGATGATATCGTCACCAAAGCGGTGGAAGAACTTCAATACGGTATGTCCGGTCTTGTCAATGTCCTGGCAGGGAATCCTACCGCTTGTGACCGATTAGCCGATATTGTGTGCGTCTATGAGCCAGAGGATAAAGATGACGAAGACGAAGAATGAAGCCCGCCGTCGGCGCACAACCGCCCAACTGGCTTCGCTGACTCTGGCAAATGCCTTTATCTTTCAGGCCGAACTTGCCGAAGTCGATAAGCGCGTATCGCCCCTTCGTGTGACCGTCCAAGAAGCCGATCCTATCGGCGCGCTTGCAACCCAGTGGCGTTTCATCTGCGACAACATCAACTATGTACCTATCTTTCAACTTGCGCTCGACGTGTTGAATAATCTGCCGCAACGCCACGAGACTTTTGATGCGCTTCGAATGCTGGCAGACAAGGTGCTTTCCGTAGTCGCTAACCGCGCCGCCCTCCGCCATGACCTCATGGGGCGTATCTATCACTATCTCCTGCTTGAGGCCAAGTACCTGGGAACCTACTACACTTCCGTTCCCTCTGCCACGCTCCTGCTCAAACTGACGCTGCATCCTGAAAAGTGGCCGATAGCCTGGGATGACCTTGACACTCTACGCCGACTGCGCATAGCCGACCTGGCTTCCGGCACAGGCACGCTGCTCATGGCCGCGCAGCAGGCGCTTACCGACAACTTTATCCATGCGACCACGAACGCAGGCAAGCAGGTGGACCAGAAGACGCTGCAAGCGTTGCATCAGGCCGTCATGGAGCAGATATTGCATGGCTACGATGTCCTCACTTCGGCGATTCATCTGACAGCCTCCACTCTCGCCCTGCTTGCGCCCGATGTTGCCTTTCACAAGATGCATCTCTACTGTATGCCTTTAGGCGTGCAAGATAGAGGCAATGTCGCATTGGGCAGCATCGAATACCTCGTTCGAGATAGCCTCACGCCGAGTCTCGGGTTTGCGGAGTATCAGCAAGAGGCTGCCGCGCAGGTAACGGGAGCGGGAGATGTGGCTTCCCAGGCTCCTCTTCCCGAACTCGATCTCTGCGTGATGAACCCTCCTTTTGTGCGCAGCGTCGGCGGCAACCTCCTGTTCGGTTCCTTACCGGAAAGCCAGCGCAAGCAGATGCAAAAGAAATTGAGCGGTCTGCTGAAGCGTTCGCCGCGTAACGGCGGCCCCATTCTCGCCAGTTCTACGGCGGGCCTGGGAAGCGTCTTTGTGGCGGTCGGCGACCGTAAACTCAAGCCTGGAGGCCGTATGGCCCTGGTGCTGCCGGAAGCGCTCGGCTTTGGTGTCGCCTGGGAGAAAACGCGCCAACTGCTGTCACAACGCTATGTCGTCGAACTGCTCATTGTCAGCCATGACCCGGAACGCTGGAATTTCTCCGAAAATACCGACCTCAGCGAGATTCTGGTGGTTGCCCGCAAGCGCCGCCAGGGAGAAAAGACGGAGGGAGAAAAGACGGTATGTATCAATCTCTGGCACAACTCTACCAGCATTGTAGATGCCCTGGCTCTGGCCGATGCCATCGAACGCACACCTCCTGCTGAAGTAGACGGCGGCGGTCAGCAGCATGGTGTTGCCTCCGTCCAAGTCGGCGACGAGAAGCGCGGGGAAGCTGTCCAGATTGACTGGTCTGCCGTGCAAAACGAGCAGTGGTATCCCTGTGCCTTTGCGCAAACCGACCTGGTGCGTGTCGCCCATTTCCTGCGCCGGGGAGAGGTCTATCTTCCGGGGCAGGGCATTGTCGGCTCCGTGCCTGTCGTCCGCCTTGACAGCCTCGGCGTCCTGGGGCCTGATGCCCGCGATATAACCGATGGTTTTACTGTGACAGCGTCTCCAACGGCTTATCCTGCTCTATGGAGCCATTCCGCAGAAAAGATGGTGTCAATTGAGTCAGCCCCTAATAAGTATTTGGAGCCGCGCAGTCGGCCACTGGCTGGTCGTCCTTTGCGATCCGTGGAGTTGCTATGGCCCAAATCGGGGCAAATTATGCTTGCCGAGCGATTGCGATTGAATTCCCAATGCCTCGCTGCGGTACGCTTACCGCAACTTGCCCTATCAAATACTTGGTGGCCTCTGCGATTACATGGCAATGATGAAAGGCGAGAAAAGGCATTGGTTCTCTGGTGCAACAGCACAATGGGGCTGGTTAATCTCATAGCTCATCGCGTCCCAACTCAAGGCCCGTGGGGAAAATTCAAAAAGCCACATTTAGAGGCATTGCCTATCCTCGACGTAACCAGACTCAATGATATACAATTGCAGACGCTTGCCGACGCCTACGACTCTATCGCGCAGGCATCCCTGCTGCCCTTGCCGCAGATGGCAAATGACCCGACCCGCGCGACTATAGATGCTGCTTTGGCTTCTGTGCTGAATTTGCCGCCTCTCGATACTCTCCGCCAGACGCTTGCCCGCGAACCGATTGTCTGCGGCGTCTCTCTGTGTCCACACCATACGCCTATAGGCCAGAAGAAACAAGTAGCCTCGCAAGAAAGTCTGGATTTGGCCTGACGAGATGGCTATCCACGCACACAAAGGATAGGATATGTTATAATCGTATCAGCGCAATGCGGGAGGAAAGAGATGGCAACCAGAACCCCGCTCCCTACGCCGGAACTGCTTACCTATGAGGCGTACCTGGCGGAAGGAGAGATCAATAAGCGGTACGACATCCTAGACGGAGTGCGAGTCTACATGCCTGCCCCTACCTGGTCGCATCAAGAAATCCTGCTCAATATTGCTGAAGCCTTGCGAGGCTACCAGCGGGCCAGCCGGTCAGGACGAGTTGTCGTTGCGCCCTTCGATGTCATCATTCGCCGCGTTCCCAAGCTACAGACCCGCCAGCCCGACGTGCTGTTCATCACTAACGCCGCCCTGACACGCGGGGGTGGGGTTCCAAAACGAGGCGGTCTGGAAGTTTCGCCGGAACTCATCGTCGAAATCCTCTCCGATAGCGAACGCCAGCATATGGTCGCTGGTAAACTCGCCGACTACATTACCATCGGCGTCAAAGAAGCCTGGTTGGTTCGCCCGGACGCGCAGACCGTTGAAGTCGTGCGCCTCACATCCAGCGGCCCTGTCCCTATTGCCACCTACGACGCGACGCAGACCCTCCAATCTCTTACCTTCCCCGACCTGACACTTCCCGTCGCCGACTTCTTCCAACCCTGACCCACCGCACAAGCCTGCGCTATAGTCACCCCCTTCCCTAGCAGAGACAGACTTTATCGTTTCTGCGGGCAGGGAAGGGGCCGGGGGGGTCAGGTCTTATTTCGGGCCGACACAGACGAAACCGGACGCCGGAATCGGCGTGATATAGGTGAAACTCGTCTGGTTCAGGCCGCTCATGTACCAGATGACAAGCTGCCGGGTCGTGCTGTTCTGGAACACCAGGTCGGGCCAGCTATCCTTGTTGAGGTCGGCGATGGCCGTCACGTTCCAGCCGAGGTTCTGCCGGATATTGGTGAACGCGCCGCCGGTGGCCTTCACGCCGTCCATGAACCAGCAGACCAGTTGGCCGGTCGAAGGATTCTGAAAGAAGAGATCGGGCTTGCCGTCCCGGTTGAAGTCCCCACTGCCCACGCACTTCCAGCCCACCTGCTGGATCGGCGTGACGTAGGCTCCGGCCAGTATCGCGGAGTCCCGGAGAAACCAGCAGGCCATCTGCCCCGTCGCCGGGTTCTGGAAAACGAGATCGGGCCAGCCGTCGGCGTTCATGTCCGCAATCGCCACCACGTTCCAGCCCACCACCTGCCGCAGCGAGAGGAGGACGCCGTCGAGCGCGTCCGTGCCGTTCATATGCCAGATGGCAAGCCCGCCCGTCGTCGGATTGTGCCAGAACAGGTCGGGCCTGCCGTCCCGGTTGAAATCGGCGGTTCCCACGCAGTTCCAACCCGCCACCTGCGTCGGCGTCGCCAGAGCGGTGCTGAACGCATTCGCGCCGTTGAGGAACCAGCAGGAGACCTGCCGCGCCGAGGCGTTCTGCAAGACCAGGTCGGTGTTGCCATCCCCGTTGAAATCGGCGCGCACGCCGGAGGGCGGACGGAAGGCGATGAACAGCGGGCCGGTCAGCCCGCCGCTGCCCGACGGCACGAACGCATTCAGGAAGGCCCCCGTCTTCCCGCTATAGCGCAGGATGCTGTCCGTGCTTTCGCTGACCACGTACAGGTTGCCGTCCGGCCCGAACGCCAGGCCGCGCGGCCGCCCCAGCCCTCCGCTCCCCGCCGTTACGAAGTTGCCCATAAACGCGCCCGTCGCGCCGTTGTACCGCTTGACCTCGTTCGTTCCCGTGCTGCTGACATAGAGGTTGCCGTCCGGCCCGAAGGCGATGGCCCAGGGGCTGGAGAGTCCGCTGCCGAAAGCGAAATCGCCGATAAAGGCCCCGGTCGCGCCGCTGTAGCGTTTGACCGTGTTATTGTTGAGGCTGGTGACGTAGAGATTGCCGTCCGGTCCGAACTTTACGTCAATCGGCCCGTTCAGCCCGCCGCTGCCTGCCGTGACGAACGTGCCGAGAAATGCGCCGTTCGTGCCATTATACCGCCGGATCGTGCTGAAGCGGCCGTCGCGCACATAGAGATTGCCGTCCGGCCCGAACGTCAGCCCGGCAGGAAACGAGACGTTCGTGGACGACACGAAGTTGTCTATAAACGCCCCGGTCACGCCGTTGTACCGCTTGACCTCGTTCGTGCCGTTGCTGCTCACGTAGAGATTGCGATCCGGCCCGAACGTCAGCCCGGTCGGGGCGGCCAACCCGAACCCTCCTCCGAAGGCGAAGTTGTCTATAAACGCGCCCGTCGTGCCGTTGTATCGCTTGACGACGTTGTTCGTGTTGTCCGTGACGAAGAGTTCCTGCGCGCGGACGGCAGGTTCCAGGCCGGGAAGCAACAGGGCGAAGACGGCCAGGACAAGCGGTGAGAGCCAGGGGCGGTGTATCATCTCTTTCCTCCAGGAATAGACACGTCAGGGTGCGCACACACGGGAAGGCAGCGCCGGTCTGCGCCCCCTACCAGAGACGCAGCCACCAGTGGGTTCGTTCCTTCCATCTGCTATTACGGCACAGACGGCTTGCGTGGTTGCGCCTCTTGACGCGCCGGAAGGAACGGTCTACAATAGACGGCGGCGGCGCGAGCGGCCGGGAGTGGTATCGCGGCGACATCTGCGTGACGCTGCTGCGCGACGTGCGCGCCGGGAGCGAAACCCTCCTCGGCACGCTGCCGGTGCAGGTGACGGCCTCCGGCGGCGCATTTCGGATCACCAACCGGGCGGGGACGCTGCGCGATCTGTGGGTGCGCGTGGCCGCGCCGGACGGCGTAAAAACGCTCGTCATCAACGGGACGCCCGCGCCGCAGATCGTGACCGGGAACGGCTGGATCGCGGCCCGCTGCGACCTGCCGCCCGGTGAAACGGCGCTGTCGCTGCGCGCAGAGTGACGGACGTCCTGCCGCCGTCATCCTGTAGCTATCGCTCGTTTTTGCGTATCCCGTAGTATTAGCGAAGCGCCGCGCCCTGCCGTTCGGGAACAACTTGATTGCCGCCAGGTGGTTCGCGCAAAGGAGGGAATGCTGCCTTATGGGTTCTTCATTGCTGCCGTTTCTCGGCTCGAACCTGTTACCGTTTCGTACCGGAGGGATGCACCCCTATCAGAGTACGGCGCTGTCGCTCTATCGCGGGGGCGGAATGCTGGCCCCGAAGGGAGGCGGCATGGTCGCCTATCAGGAGGGCGGGATGATTCAATCCCAGGACTCGAGCATTCAGCACGCGGGCGCGCTGGATATTGCCGGGTAGCGCGGGAGCAGACCGCGCGGAGAGAGGGTCGGGTGTCGAGGCGCTGCCGTTTTCAAGCGGCCGGATCGGTCAGCGCATGGTAAAACAGGACAGAAGATCACGCCGCCGCGACATCCCGGCCTCTCCCTTGCCACACAGCCTGCACATCCGAGCGGAACGCCCCGTCCGTCTCGTCAGGCTCCTCTCTTCTCTCTATCCTCTATCGGCCTCCACGCTCTCCGGGCCGCTCGCCTCCCTCTCCACCACGCCGCTCGCTGCTGCTTTTACCGGCGCTTTGGGGTATCCTATCCGCAGGAAGCAGTCCCGCGCGCAGCCGAGTCCTGCCGCCCTGCCTCTTGTAATCCGCGCCAACTGCCGATTAAGAAGAAAAGACGATCCCCTGCGTAATAGAAGTATCTTACACTGGAGTCAGTGCGATGGCTATCGTGGACGTTCCGATACCCCAGATGGGCGAAGGTCTGCAAGAGGTCATTATCCTGGGGTTTCACAAGCAGCCCGGCGACTACGTCAAGCGGGACGAACTGCTCTACAGCATGGAGACCGACAAAGCGGCAATGGAAGTCGAGTCGCCGTATGAGGGCGTGCTGAAAGAGTGGCTGGCGGAAGAGGGCGCGGTGCTGGAGATCGGCGCCCCTATCGCTCGCATGGAGGTCGAGGACGCGGCGGCGGAGACAGCCGCCGCGCCCGCCGCTTCCGGTGTGGCTGCGGAGGCCGCGCCGGATTCCCGCGCGGAGCGGGAGACCATCATCCCGCCGCGCACGCGCGCCTACTGCCGTGAGCAGGGCATCACGGAAGCGGAGATGCGCCGTATCCCCGCGTCCGGCGCAAAACTCCTGCCCGCCGACGTGGACGCCTATCTGAAGGCCAAGCGAGAGGAAGAGGCCGCCCCCAAGCCCTACGTCGAACACGCGCTTTCCCCCCTGCATCGCACTTTTATCTACCGGCTCCGGCGCAGCGCGCAGATCGTCGTCCCGGCCACCGCGAAGCGCGCGGTAGACTGGGGCAAAGTGCGCCGCTTTGCGGAGAGCGTCCGCGCGCAGGGCGGGCCTGTCCAACCCTCCTCCTTCCAGAGCTTTGCCTACTGCGTCATCCAGGCGGTCAAAGAGCATCCCAAGTTCCGCTCCGCGCTCGTCGGCGAGACGACGATCCGCGAATACCGCCACCTCAATCTCGGCATCGCGGTCGGCCTGCCAGAAGGGGAGTTGACAACGGCGGTCGTTCCCGAAGCGGACACGCTCGATTTCGCCACCTTCGTCCAGACAGCCCAGGCGAACATCCAGCGGGCGCGCGAAGGCGAAGACCAGGCCACCGAGACGACGCAGCTTCTCTTGACCTATATGGGGCCGTATGAGATCGTGGATGCGGTTCCGGTGCTGGTCGCGCCGGCGGCGGCGGTGCTGTTCATCGGCTCCGCCTACGAGCAGAACGGCGAACTGATCTCCAATCTCGCGCTCACCTTCGACCATCGGCTCATCCAGGGCATCGAGGCGGCGGTCTTTCTGCGCAGTATTGTGGAAAAGGTGCAGCAGATTGAGCAGATCACGAAAGGTTAAGAGCCAACGGGCATCGGCAAATGAAAAAGTCTGAAATGTGGATTGTCTGAACTGTGATTCGTCGGATTAAAGGATTACCATGATTAAGCCGGACATAATCCTAGTCCATCCGATAATCCCATAAATCAAGGTTCAGACAATCCGACGCTGGGCGGAATAGACAGGGAGTACCAGCACAATGACGAACGGGAGTCTGGCGGAGCGACTGAGCGCGTATGCCGCAGGGCTGCGGTATGAAGACCTGCCGCCGGAAACGATACACGAGGCGAAACGGCGGCTGCTGGATACGCTGGGCTGCGCGATGGGCGCGTTCGGCAGCGAACCGGCGACGATAGCGCGCAGGCTTGCCCGCACCGTGACCAGCACGGTTCCGGCGACGGTGATCGGGACCGCGCACCAGACCGCGCCGGAACTGGCCGCGTTCGCCAACGGCGTGCTGTTCCGCTACCTGGACTACAACGATACCTACCTCTCGAAAGAACCGGCGCATCCCAGCGACAATTTCGCGGCGGTGTTGGCCGTCGCGGAACCGCAGCGGTCGAGCGGCCAGGAGATCATCACCGCCGCCGTCCTCGCCTACGAGATTCAGTGCCGCCTCTGCGATGCCGCCAGCATCCGGGCGCGCGGCTGGGATCATGTCACCTACGGCTCCTTCTCTACCTCCCTGGCAGCGGGCAAACTCCTGGGACTGAGCGAAGCGCAGCTGACGCACGCGCAGGGGCTGGCGGGCGTGCCGAACAACGCCATGCGGCAGACGCGCGTGGGGGTGCTCTCCCACTGGAAAGGCTGTGCCTTCGCCAATGCCAGCCGCAACGGCGTGTT
>DASRGL010000152.1:0-3234 GCA_035651115.1 Chthonomonadaceae bacterium | reverse complement strand
CAGACGCCTGCGGGGAACGCAGGGCGAAGTCTTCTGGCGACTTCGAGCGCCAGTCGGGTTTTACCGGTTCCTCCCGGTCCCAGCAGGGTCACGAGCCGTATCTGTGGATTGCGCAGCATCTCCAACAGCAGGGCGCTCTCTTCCTCACGACCGAAGAAGCGGGTCAACGGGCTGACCGGCGTGTTGGGAGAAGGGCCTTCGGAGGGCGCTGGGGAAGGTGGGGCAGATGGTTCAGAGGCGCGTGGAGCGGTCGGCGTCTCGATAGGAGCCGGTGTCCGGGCAGCGAGTATCTGCTTTGCCAGTTCGCGGGTCGCCGCCGAGGGAGCGGTGCCTAGTTCCGTTTTCAGGACGTGTTCGAGTTCGCGATACTGTTGGAGCGCGGCAGTCGGGCGTCCGATTCCAATATAGAGGCGCATCAGGCTACGGTGTGAGTCCTCGCGTAGCGGATCGATACGGATGGCTCGCCAGGCGTAGTCTATGGCACGGTCGAAATCGCGTGCCTGGGCCAGGAGGCGAGTCAGCTTGCGCAGCGCGCCGAGGTAGGCGTTTTCCAGCCGCTGGCGTTCCGCCTCGACCCAGGCTTCCTCATAGTCCGGCAAAAGGCCGCTATGATAAAGTTCAACAGCAAAACTGAGACTTTTTATCTTCTCAGCATCCTCTTCGCTCTGATTTTCGGCTTGAAGCGCGGCGCTGAACTCTGCCACATCGGTCGTAAAAAGGGCTGGATTGAGCTGTACATAGGTACGATCTGCCAGCAGAGGTTCCGGATGGTCGGGCAGTTCGAGCGCGCGGCGGAGGGCGTTGATGGCGACACGAAAGCTGTTGCGTCCGGCTTCGGGGATGTCTTCGGGCCAGAGCATCTCGATCAGGGCTTCCCGCCGATGTGGCTGTCCGCTATAGTATGCCAGGTACGCCAGCAGCACGCCGGTCTTTTGGGTGCGAAAGCGCGTGAGGCTGTGTGCGCCGTGTCTGGCGCACAATCTGCCAAAAAGTTCGATCCGCCACGGCGTATCCACAGAATGGGTCTCCGATCTGATCTGTGAGGTTTGGCGATAGTAGGTTTGGCTTTTTCGCTGCAAAACTCCTGCCAGAGTGTCTTAGGAGTCTGGGCAGATGGAGGGCCTTTGGTTCCAAAGGTTTTCTAGATTTGATGTGAAACTCAACGTCCGATAATACACGGTATGACAGAAACAGGCGTGCATAAAAGGAGGGGAGGCGCAAATTCCTGCCAACGGGCGCAGGGAGTCTCCCTATGATGCCGAATATAGAGTACAATGTTACCGAGTTACCGAGGCGCAGCCAGCGCCCTGTTCCCTCAGGAGCCAGACCTTACATGTACAGCACGCCGCGCGCGAACAACTTTTTCTATCGCTATGGCTGTCCCGTGACGATGTTCCTGATAGCCATTAATGTCGTCTCCTTCTTTACTATCAACACGCTTCAGACCAACGACCCGTTTCTCCGCTGGGCCATCTTCCGAACGGCGCTCTGGCCGGAACAGTTCTGGACTGCCATCACCTGGCCTCTGGTCGGCACGACATCGCCTCTCTGCCTGCTCTTCGCATGTCTGTGGACGTTCTGGATCTGCGGCAGCCTGGAACGCAGTTGGGGGCTGCGAACCTTCACCGCTTTCTTTTTTGCTATGGCCGCCATCACCGCGCTGATGACCTGGATCGGCGCGAGCCTGCTCCGTGAGACGACCGGACTGGCGGGCCTCTATATCGCCATCGGCGCGCCGACCGTCGCCTGGTGCGCCCTCAATCCGCGCGAATCGGTCAACTTCTGGGGATTTCTCACCATACCCGCTCCCTGGCTGGCCTGGCTCACCGTTGTTCTTGTCTGGTACTACGTCGGCCCACCGATCATGGGTCTGTTCGCGCTGTCCGGCTGCGCTGCTGCCTACTGGTACGCGCGCTATGGACGCTATGCCTATCGGGGCTATGCCTCTTCCAGCAATCCGCTCCGCCGCCGCTCCCGTTCCGGCAAGGCTCCCGTATTGCGGCTTGAAACAGTGGATGAGGAACGCGGCAGGCGCGTGAGACGCAGCGTATCTCCACTCGGTTGGTGGCGGGCCAGGCAGGAACGCCAGAAGCTGGAAAAACTCTGGAATCGCTCGATCTCGCAAGAACCGCCGGACGAAAAGCGCCGTCCGTAATCTCCCTGCCATCCCTGGAAGCCGATGCCAAAGCTCCTGCTCACTCTCATTTTGCTCGCTGCCGCTTGCTCACCGGCGGCGCGAAGCCATGCGGATGCCAACGTGATCACTCTGACAAATGCGACGGTCGTCGCGCCCGCCGAACTCTCTGCGCCCGAAGCCAGAGCCGTCACAATGCTCGTCGAGGAGATAGAGAAGCGAACCCAGGTTCGGCTTCCGGTCGCGCATGTCTGGCCCAAAGAGGCCGTCCCCGTCATCGCCGTCGGCCCCGCTGCCGCCTACCCTGCCTTCGCCCCCGACTATGCCCCCACCCTTTCCCGCGAACTCAGATCCGAGGGCTATCAGCTTCGCGTCATGCAGGGCAAACAGGCTCCCGTCGTGCTGATTGCCGGACACGATGCGCGCGGCGTCCTCTTCGGCATCGGAAAGCTGCTGCGCGTCCTGCGCATGGAAAAGCAGAGCATCACCCTGTCCGCCGACCTGAACATCGTCTCCGCGCCGCGCTACCCGCTCCGGGGCCATCAGTTGGGCTATCGCCCCAAGACCAACTCCTACGACGCCTGGACGCTGCCCATGTGGGAGCAGTATATCCGCGACCTGGCCGTCTTCGGCGCAAACGCCATCGAGCTGATCCCGCCGCGCTCCGACGACGATGCGGACAGCCCGCATTTTCCCCTGCCCCCGATGGACATGATGATCGGCATGTCGAAACTGCTCGATGCGTATGGCCTGGATGTCTGGATATGGTATCCCGCGATGGACCCGGACTATTCCGACCCGAAGACCGTAGACTTCGCCCTGAAGGAGTGGGGTGAGGTCTTCCGCAAGCTGCCGCGCATTGACGCCGTCTTTGTGCCGGGTGGCGATCCCGGCCATACGCAGCCCAAGTATCTGATGAACCTGCTGGCGAAGCAGGCTCCCGTGCTGCACCGCTATCATCCGAAAGCCCAGCTCTGGGTCGCGCCGCAGGGCTTCACGCAGGCCTGGCTCGACGAGTTCCTGGCAATCCTGAACACGGAGCATCCCGACTGGCTTACCGGCGTCGTCTTCGGGCCGCAGGTGCGGATCCCCCTGCCCCG
>DASRGL010000151.1:0-16999 GCA_035651115.1 Chthonomonadaceae bacterium | reverse complement strand
CAGTCCAGCCTGGCGCAGGTGCTGGACTCCGCCGGGAAGCATGATGAGGCCATCGCCACCTACCGTGCCGCCATCCAACTCGCGCCGGACGATCCGATCCTCTGGGGCAATCTCGGCTGGGCGCAGTACAACGCGGCCCGCTACGATGAGGCCGTGCAGAGCAGCCGCAAGGCGCTGCAACTCGATCCCAAACTCGCCTATGTCCGCTTCAATCTCGGCCTGATCGCCTCCGTGCGCGACCGCTGGAACGAGGCGAAACGCGAGTACGATCAGGCGCTTGCCCTCGCCTCCGCCTCGGACATCCATGCGGGTGTCGGCGATGTGCGCGACGCGCTGACGAAACAGCCGAAGGTGCGCGCTCTCCGGCAGGCGCTCGACTATCTGAGCAAGGCGGAGCGGAAGGCGCTGAGCCTGCGCTACAGCACGCCGCCTGCCGCCGACCGGACTTCCAGCAAACCCGAATCCGCGGGAACCCCATGAATCCCATTCTGATGTAAAGGAGCGACCTACGCTATGATGCTATCGGGCCACGACCGCCCTATCCTTAAGAACTCCCTCGTCCGCCGTATCGTCGGCGTCCTGGCCGCCGCCGCGCTCGCTCTGGCCGCCCTGGGCTGCCCGAAAGAGAGGCCCGCGCCGCCCGCCGCAGGCAACGCCCCTGCCTCCAGCACAGCCCCCGCAGGCCGCAAGCTTCAGATCGCGGTCGTTCCCAAAGGCACGACGGCCTCCTTCTGGCAGACCGTCAAAGCCGGAGCGGAACAGGCGGGCAAGGAGATGAACGCCGACATCATCTTCCAGGGGCCGACGGAAGAGACCGACATCACCGGACAGAAGGCCATCCTCGACGTGCAGATCAACAAGAAGGTAGATGCCATCGTCATGGCGGCCTGCAACGCCCAGACGCTCGTTCCCACCGTCGAGAAAGCGCAGCAGCACGGCATACCTGTCGTCACCATAGACAGTGGCATAGACCCGGACATCTCCCTCAAGTTCATCGCGACGGACAACAAGAAGGGGGGCGCTGCCGCCGCCGACGCCCTGGCAAAGCTGATCGGGCCGGAGGGCGGCGAGGTCGGCCTGCTGCCGTTCGTGGTGGGGGCCGGTTCCTCCGACGACCGGGAACACGGCTTCATCGAGCAACTGAAGCAGTATCCCAACCTGAAGCTGGTCAGCAAGCTCTATTCGGAGAGCGATGTCAATAAAGCGCAGGAAAAAATCAATGCGATGGTGACGGCCCATCCGAACATCAAGGGCATCTTTGCAGCGAACCAGGCGGGCGGGGTCGGGGCGGCGCAGGCGCTCAAAATGAAGGGGCTGGCGGGCAAGGTCAAGCTGGTCGCCTACGACGCGGGCGATGAGGAGATCGCCGCCCTCAAAGCGGGAACCATCCAGGCGCTCGTCGTGCAGCGCCCGTTCGACATGGGCTACAAGGGCGTCAAAGCCGCCGTCGAAGCGATAAAGGCGGGCAAGGTCAAGGCCGACAAGCCGGAGATGGAGGATACGGGCGTCACCGTCGTCACGATGGAGAACTTCAACCAGCCCGACATCCAGAAGCTGCTCTACCCGCAAGGCCCACCCAAATAGCTTTGAACCACCGAGGCACGGAGACACGGAGGAATCACGGAGAAAAACAAAGAGAACAGGGAGAAGAGTCCACGAAGCATACGAAGGGACACGAAGAAGGCATTCCCCCTCCTTCTGTTGTGCATCTGTCTCCTCTCCTGCTTTTCTCCGTGATTCCTCCGTGTCTCCGTGCCTCGGTGGTTCAAATGCTGTTTTCAGGCTTCCAGGGTCGCCAATCCCTCCGCCTGGGCCATCTTCAAGAACTCCTCGCAGGACTTCGGCGGGGGCAGGCTCTTCTTCTGCGCCTCGTTGTACCGCTTGACCGTCTCCTGCGCGAACATCAGGTTGCTCATCCCGCCGACCAGCAGACGCAGCGCGAACGGCAGTTCCTTCCGCACGCGCTCCTTCATCTTCCCGACGATCTCCTCGGCGGTCGCTCCGTCGAACACCTCGTTGATGTTCACCTTATCCTGCTGAAAACGAATCCGTACTCGCATCTTAGCCTACCTCGACTCGCGGCGGCGCGGCAAAATTGAGATAGTGCGCGTTCACCTGGCCCTGCTTTGCATCGCCCTCATGCAGCACGACGCGATAGTGGAACTCCAGGCTCTCGCCCGCAGGCAGATTGTGGCTGCCGTTTTTCACGCCGTTCGTGTAGTAGGAGTAGCCGAAGGGATTGGCCGTCATCAGGCCGTAGTCGCGCACATGCCAGTGGGTCGGATAGCGGAAGCTGAGCGGATGGTCGAGGATGGCGATGCCGACCGCTTTGCCCTCGACTTCGCCGGAGTAGTCGCACCAGTGCGCCGCCTTGCCCCAGGTCTCGCCCTCGTTGATGCCGCCGTAGACGTTCTCGATCTTGCCGCCGCGCGGCACGTCCATCGAACTGGCGACGCGGGTGGAGAGGATGCCGCCCTCCTTCGTATCCCCGAAATGCACGTCGCCGTGCGTGGCTTCCAGGCGAATATCGAAGTCGAGCAGGCGCGTCGTATCATCGGTCGCCCAGACCGTGAAGACCAGATGCTCCGTCAGCAGCGGCTTTTTGTCCTGCGTCGCCCACAGGCTCGTTGCCGCAAAGCGGCCCAGCACATCTCCGCTTTCGACCTGCTGGATAGACTGCGGCAGCGTGAAGCCATGCCCTTTCTCCTCGCTCCAGTTGTCCGTGCCGTTCACCTCGCCGAACGCGATATAGAGCGAGCGATGGTGCGGGTGATCCTTCATTTCGCCGGGAACGTCCGTGCGCATCGGGTAGTTGCGCGTCACGCAGACGCCGAGAGGCGACATCACCGGATAGAAGTAGGGCCGTGCCGGGACATCGCCGTAGGTGTAGCGCGTCAGCAGTTCGCCGCGCAGCAGAACGGCCAGATCGCGCCCTTCTGTATGCTGCATCTGTATGGCGGGCTGCCTTCCGCCTTGCGCCCGTTGCCGCAGGCGGTACTTGCGGCTCTCCCCGGCTTTCAAGCCAGTCTCGACATAGGCGGCTTCGACTCCAAGCGCCTGCATGGGAACGGTCACGCCATCCTCGGCAGCGAGTTCCCAGGTTCCTTCGGGCAGCGGTCGGGGCAGTTTAAGCCGCACAGGACAGTTGGCCCGGTCGTGCGGGCCAGCGTGAACGGTTATGGTGGTTTCAGAAGGCATCGCGTGTCACCTCATAGGGCAAAGATTGGTCTGCCCGCGCAGGCGGGCAACAGGCCGTAGGCCCTCTAGCGGTAGGGTTCAGCCTGCCGCAGTCTCGCAGCGGCGCATATAGGCCAGACTGTCGCGGGCGATAGTCACGGGATCGGGCGTGTAATCGAACACCTCGACGGAGACATAGCCGGAATAGCCGACCTCCTGCAGCGTGCCGAGAATCGGCACGAAATCTACCGCGCCGAAGCCGGGGCCGCGCCGGTTGGCGTCGTTGGCGTGGACATGGCCGAGATAGGGCGCGAACTCACGGATCAGATTCGGCAGTGGCGCTCCCTCACTCGACGCGCTCTTGACATCGAAGATCGTGCGCAGAACCGGATGATCGAACTGCTTGACCAGCCCCACGGACTCGCGCAGCGTCAGGATGAAATCGGCTTCCGGGCCGGGGAGCGGTTCCAGGCACAGCACGATGCCCTGCTTCTCGGCGCGCTCCAGTGCCGGCAGCAGCGCGGCGTGCAGGCGGTCTGCCGCCAGCGCCCTGCGCGCCTCCTGGTTCTCGCCCGGTGGCAGCCGCCGCTGCGCCGGAGAACCCAGCACCATCACCTTCCCGCCCATATCGGCGCAGAAATCCACCAGCGCCGCCAGATAGTCCCGCGTCTCGGCGCGCACGGCCTCGTCGTCGCTCGTGACCGACAGCCCCTTCGGAGAGACCAGCAGCCAGTGCAGCCCAACGACTTCCAATCCCGCGCGTCTGGCGGTATCGCTGTACACTTTGCGGGCGTGCGCGCTGATCGTCCGCGCATCCTCGGCCAGCGTGAACGGCGCGATCTCGATGCCGTCGTACCCCAATTCGGCGACCGTATGGCAGGTGTCCGCCCAGTCCCAGTTCTGGAACGTCTCGTTGCAAATCGCGTAGCGCATCGGCGCTCTCTCCTTTCCGCAGGCACAGCGCCCTCTCTGCGGTTATCCGGGCCGCAGGCACTCGTCTTCTCCCCTCTTGTTGGCTGTCGCGCGCCGGATTTCCTGTCGCATTTTGCGGAACAAGCGCCCTTGCCCGTCCGTCTTATGCCCCGAAGAGACCCCTCTGACTGAAATCGCTATTACCAACGCTTTGGTTTACACAAAGGAGACCGAGATGAAGACACTTGCTTTGCTGGGAGCGACCGCTCTGCTGTTCGGCGTCGGACTTGTCGGCTGCCAGAACACGGCGGAAGGCGTCAAGGAGGATACCGCCAAGAATACGCAGGCAGTCCAGACGGCGGCGGACAGGGCGGCGGAGGCCACCAAGAATGCCGCGCAGAACGTCTCTGCGGAAGCCGCCGACGCGACCCAGACCGGGAAAGTCAAGACGGCCATCACCAGCGATTCGCTGCTCAACGACACGCGCAACCGGATTGATGTGGACACCGCCAAAGGGGTCGTCCATCTGAAAGGCCATGTGGCTACCAACGACATGAAGCGGCGCGCGACCGAGGTGGCCGAGAAGACGATCAAAGAGTCCGGAGCCAGCTACACGGTCAGCAATGAACTGACGGTAGACACCCACTAACGCCAGACCTCAAAGACTTTGCCGGGCCGAAATGCTTGACATTTCGGCCCGGTTTCGCTACTATGGCGGCATGAGACGCACCACTCTGCTCTGCCCGCTGGCCCTGGTCTGCTTCCTGACAGTCTCTCCCTCCCCAACGCCTCGCGCCCAACGCTCGACGCCTATCTCGGAGAAGCAGGCCGAGTTTCTGATGCAGATGACCATGCCGAATGGCCTCCTGCCGCGTTGGGGCGCAAACCCGCCGCAGGACAGCCTGAGCCTGCTGCTCTATGCCGCCGACGCCTATCGCCGGGAAGATATGCGCTGGGTCGCGACACGCGGCAAGAAGGGCAGGCGGCCCACACAGACCGCGACGGCCTTCCCGGAGACCGGTTACTATGTGCTGCGCTCCGGCTGGGAGCCGAAAGCCGTGTTCCTCGTCATCCATAACGGGCCGGACGACGCGCACTCCCATTTCGATGCGAACAGCCTCGTCCTGACCGCGTTCGGTCGGGAACTGCTCATAGACCCCGGCGATTCGCCCGAAGTCTCCGGGATGAACCGCACGCTTTCCCACAACACTGTGACGATGGACGATCTGAATAGTCACGGCGCGACAACGCCCGCCGCCTTACAAAACGGCACGCTGCTGGCCGTCTATGACGGGACGAACTCCGGCTTTGGCGGCGCGATGGACGACACGACCGCCCGTCATCGCCGCCGTATCGTCTACATCCGGCCCGCGCAGTTCCTCGTCGTGGACGACCTGACCGCCGGGAAGCCGCACGACTGGACGCTGCGATTTCACTTCGCGCCCGGCGAACTGATCTCTCGCCCCAGCGCGCAGCAGACCCTCTTTGCCGCCGCTGTCGCCGTGCCGAGCGCCGCCGGTCAGCCTCTCGATCCCAATGCTGCCGATGTCGCGCGGCTGCCGGGAGGGCTGCTGATCTGGTCGCAGGACGACCGCAAGCCGGTGATGGGGCGCGGCCCGGCGGTCAGCGCATCGGGCCGCCTCTTCGAGACGCCGCGCGCAAGCTGGACGATCCCGCAGGCGAAGACGGCCCATTTCGCCACGCTGCTCGCGCCCTTTGGAGAGGCTCCCGCGCTCGACCAGAGGATGGTGAAGGCAGATCGCGACGGCGCGACGGTCGCCTACGGGCCGATAGACAGCCTCGTGACGGAGACGATCCGGGTCAAGCCGCGCCAGGCGCGCACGGAGTCGCCCCCCTCCCGCTTCTCTACCGGTCTCGATACCGATGCCGAGGTCGCCTTTCTGCGCTGCGGCCCCTTCGTCCGCGACAGCATAGACGACAGTGCGCCCCGCATCCCCTACGCGTTGGCCGTCACGCACGCGACACGCCTCGCCTGGCAGGGCGAACCGCGCCCGCTCACCAACCGCCCTGCCAATGCCCCTACACAGAACCTTTTCACCGCGTCCCGCCCGGTTTCGCTGCTGGAAGCCGTCTGGCAGAAGGATACGCTCGTCGTCAACGTCACCGGCGGCGGCGACGTCCGTCTGGCCGCCTTCGCGGCGCGCTGGCTCGTCGTGAACGGGCGTCCCCGCGTCCCTATTCCCCCAGATTCGCCCTTCGTCTCCGTCACCCCCTGACTTCCCTCTGGCTGAAAAAGAAGCGGGGCCACCTCTTTCCGGTAGAGATGGCCCCGTTGTGGCTGCACAGATTCGGTCCAGAGGAGAGCGCGTACTTACTGAACCGGCGCGCCGGTAGATGGGCAGAGAACGGCCTCGCCGCCCTGATTGTAGGCCCGCGTCCCCCACAGGAAATGGCCGCAGTCGAGCGTGGCCTCGATTCTATAGTGCTTCGAGTGGCCGTCGGCAAACGTGAAGTTGTTGCCGCCCGTGTGCCGCCCGGCGTTGACATAGATCAGGTGCGGATAGCTGCCTCCCCCGAAAGGCGCGGTCGGCTGTGCTTCAAAAATCCGCTTAGCCGCATCTCCGCTCAGCGCATAGATGGGCGAGTTGTTCGTGTTGCTGGTATCGTAGGGAACTGTGCCTTGCGGGTCAAGCGCCCAGGCATCCGAAGGCCGATGCGATTTGTAGAACACACCGCCTGGGCCATTGCCGCTGACTGCGTTCAGATAGTCGGTGAATTCCGTGATGGCAATCGTGGCAGCAGGCGCATCCACAGAGGCCAACGCGACGACGCTCTGCGGCTGACCGACCATGACCCCGCCAACTCCGCCGCGCGGACGCGGCATGATCGCTTCATTGGCCGTGTAGCTAAGGCGTGGAGCCTGAATATCCTGGAAGCTACAGTTGGCGCAAGTCGCTCCTGCGGTTCCGGCCCCGGCGTTATTGGTGCTCTGATTGAAATTGGTGGGTGGAAGGCCGCCGATCTTGTCGCTGGGGCAGATAAAGATGCCCAGGTTCTTCGTGTAAGGTTGAATGAGGCCCGACCACTGATAGATCCCAGTCAGGTCCAGGTTACCGCTGCTATATGGGTTGCCATAGTAGTACGCAGGGCAGTAGGTCTCGTCGTAGTCCTGCACATACATCATGAGGGCAAGACCCATCTGTTTCGTGTTGCTCAAGCAGGAAGTCTGGCGCGCTTTCTCTCTCGCCTGCGCGAAAACAGGGAAAAGTATCGCAGCCAGTATCGCAATAATAGCGATCACAACGAGCAGTTCAATCAGCGTAAAAGCGGCTCCCTTGCGCCAATGCTTTCTCAACGTTTGTCTCCTTTCCTAGACCCGAGCCTGACTCATAATGGCGGGCCGTTTGCCTATCGTCAGGCTGCCTCCCTGTATGAGGTCTCGACCTGCCGTTCTTCATCGAAACCGCCAACAGAATAGCATAGGGGATATTAAGGAGTCTTTAAGTAGAGATTAAGAAAACGTTAAGATTTGACGTCAGACCGGACAACAAAACCGCCTCTGCTCAAAGGGCGAGCAGAGGCGGTGTCTCGTGTGGCCTTGCCTACTGCGATAAGAGCTTCCAATCTGCCTCCATAGCAAGAGAGACTCACAGGGAGGGCCGGACAGACGCCTCTTCGACGACAGCAAGCCCCCGGCTCTCGCGCACACGCGCGCTGGCTTTCCGTCCGTAGGCGAGGTACACCAACAAGCCGACGGCCCACCAACCTCCGAGCCAGACCCAGTTGATGGGAGGCAGCGAGAACATCAGCATCAGACACACGGCGATCCCGAACGCCGGAACGACCGGGCCGAGAGGCGCGCGAAACACCGGCTCCGGCGCAGACCGACGGCGGCGCAGGATCAGCACGAAGGCGCACACGGCCACGTAACTCGCCAGCGTCGCCATCATGACCGCGTCCATGAGGAAGCGCAGCGGCAGCAAGGCTCCCAGCAGCATGGCGGCCAGTCCCACCAGCAGCACGCTCGTTGCCGGAGTGCGATAGATGGGATGAATCGTGTTGAACACTCGCTCCGGCAGCAGCCCGTCCTGACCGATAGCGATCAGCACGCGGGGCAGGCTCATCACGACCACCAGCAGCACGGAGGACATTCCCGCCACCGCGCCGAAAGCGACGAGCCTCTGCGCCCAGGGCATTCCCGCCGCCCGAAAAGCTTCCGAGATGGGGGCGCTGACGCTGATGCGGTCATAAGGAACCATGCCGATCACAGCGGCGGCCACGCCGATATAGAGCAGCGTCAGGAGGCAGATCGTCGCGATCACCCCGATGGGGACATCGCGGCGCGGGGCGTGGCATTCGTGGGAATAGGCCGACAGCATCTCGAACCCGCCGAACGCGAAGAAGACGGTCGTCGCCCCGGCAAGCATCCCGGTAGAGGCCAGTGCGCTTTGTCCTCCAAGCGGCCCCAGCAGGTTTTTAAGGCTCAGCCCCCCGTACCCGAACGGCGCAAACGGCGTCCAGTTCCTGACATCGGTGTGCGCCAGCCCCACCACGATCACGATGGCAAGCACGCTGAGCTTGAGCAGCAGCAGGAGGAGATTTACGCGCAGGCTGACGCGGATGCCGCGATAAGCGATGAACGTGACCGCCGCCAGCGCCAGCAGCGCGGGGAGATTCAGCAGGGAACCGGTCGTCGCGAACTGTCCCGCAGAGGGGTCAATGTCGAAAGGCGCGGCGCTGAGCGACTTCGGCCAGGACAGGCCGAACGCGCCGAGCAGGCTCTGAAAGTAGCCAGACCAGCCCTGCGACACCGCCGCGCCTGCCAGCAGGTAGCAGGTCGCCAGGTTCCAGCCGGTGATCCAGCCGCCGAACGCGCCGATAGAAGCGCGCCCGTAGGCGTAGGCAGACCCGGCTACCGGCAGGCGCGAGGCGCATTCGCAGTAGCACAGCGCCACCGCGATACAGGCGACGGCGGCGACCAGGAAGGAGAGAACGACGGCAGGCCCGGCCTTGTCGTGCGCCGCCATTCCCACCGTGACAAAGACCCCTGCCCCGATGAGACCGCCCAGGCCCAACGCGACCAGCGACGCCGGGCCGAGTACGCGATCCGCGCCCGCCCCCTGCCCCGCCTCTGCGTGCAGACCGGAATGGCCCTGCGCCTGCGCGCATTTCTCTAGTCCCGACCTCTCGCCGCCTCGTCCCAACGTCGCATCCGTGGGGGCCGCTGCGTTACTGTCCGGAGCCATACGGTGCATTGCTCCCTTCTCTCGCGGCGCGGGACTTGGCGGCCTCGGCGCGCAGGTCATACATACCGGGATAGACCTTCATGCGCGGGCCGGGTTCGCCCTCGCGTCCCACGAGAGCCTGACGGCCCCAAGAGGCCAGGACAATCCCGCCAACAACCGCAACAGCGATGAGGAGCCATCGGGGGGCCTCTCGCTCGGCGAAACCCTTCTGAGTGGCCGCCCGACTTGTGCGCGACATAGACGCCTCCTTCCAAGAGACTGCACAACAGCCCTCTCCCGGCAACGGCGCTGCTGGGAGAGGGCCGGACGAAACCGCTTAAGGAGTACAACCGGCGGGCCGGTCTCCCATGGCTTCGCGCAGTCCCCACGATCCATCCGCATTCTGGAACGGGATACCGCGCAGTTCTGGCTTATTCTGATACGGCCCGTTGTCCGTCAGCAGGTAGTAGTTGATCGCCTTGCCGTCCGGCTGATGGCCGTTCCGCTGATTGCCGGAGGCGTCAAGCCAGGGCTTCGCCCGCATATTCTTGGCATGTCCGTCCACAAACGCGGTGTTCAGCGTATTCTGATGGCGCGGCTGCACCGGCTCGTCCATCAGGCTGAAACAGGCATCCGGCAGCGTTCCCGTCGAGTCCGACCACATCGCGGTCTCGACCGGAAACCCGACCTCCGCCAGCGTCTTGACGGGCCGGTCGTTGGGGCCAAACACGTTGTTCGGATTGCCCCAGTCCAGCAGCGAGAAGTTCGGCATGTAACTGATGTACTTGAGCGGAGGCGAACTCTTACAGGGCGGGGGCATCCCGATCGTCGCCATCATCGGCGGGAAATCCATCGCCGTGGGGTTGGAGGGACACGCATACAGTTGCGAGTTCGTGGAATAGGGCAGGATAGCGGTCCAGGCGGAGAAGACGCACGGCCCCGGCTCGAAGCCGAAGTAGAGGTTCATCGGGAACGTCTCGTCATAGTCCTGGACATAGAGGGTGGTCGCAAGGCCCACCTGCTTCATGTTCGAAAGGCAGGAAGTCTTGCGCGCCGCCTCACGTGCCTGGGCAAAGACCGGGAAAAGGATCGCGGCTAGAATAGCAATGATCGCGATGACGACGAGTAACTCAATGAGTGTAAAGCCTTGACCATACCGTTTCATACTGTTTCGTCTCCTGATGTGAAAAAAGCGCGTGGGAAGCAGAAAGAAATACCGAGGCTGCCGAGGCTAGTATAAGAAGTTCAGCTTAAATCCGGCTTAAAGCAAAATTAATAGTTTTTAAGCAAGCAGGATGATGAATTTCACTTTTTTGCTCGGCGAATGAAGGCGCGGCTGCCAAAGCGCCGTCTGAACTGTTCAGTCCGGCGCTGTACTGGCTCAGGCCGTTCCGGGTACTGAAAGTACCCGTCTGGAGAGCCTGCGGCCAAGCGTCCTTCGGACGCAAAAGCCTTTCCCATCCGTGAGGACGGTTGGCGGCGCAGCCGCCCCCCAGACGGGTACTTTCAGTACCCGGAACGGCCCGGCTGCGTAACCGGGATCGCTTCGAGAAGCAGATGCTTCTGAAAGGAGACCGTCAGCGGGGCCGTCGGGCCGTGGACGCTTCCGTAGTCCTTATCGTTCTCATAGTCCCGAATCCGATAGGCGCGTTTATCCAGTCCGCGCAGTTCGACCGGCCCCTGGAAGTCTTTGGCGTAAAAGGCATAGTAGAGGCGACCGTCCTTGCGGATGGCATGGGCTTCCGGTCGGTCGAAACCGATGTCATAGAGCGAACCCAGATACTCCCCCTGGGAAAGCCGTTTCGCCTCGTAGAGCGCGACCCACTTTTTCCAGTCGCTCTCTTTCGCCTCGGTGAGGTCGTTGCGGCGCGCCCTCAACGCGGCGCGGTCATTGCGGCCCGAACTGGATTCTGGGGGCCAGCGGAACATACTTCCCACCACGCCGCCGACGCCCAACGTGGACGCAAAGTCGTTGCCGCCGTCGCTCAACTCCACATAGTCGCCCAGATACGGCGCATTCACGCCCATCAGGGCTTTGAGCGTTTTGCCTTTCGTGCGAATCTGCCAGGAACTCTCCGGGTCGGACGCGACCGACTGGTTCATAAAGGGCAGGTTGTAGAAGGTGTACGCATCCCCGCAGGGACAGAGTTCGATGACGGCATCGGGTTTGATCTGCTTCGCCGTCTCATAAATCAGCTTGAAGAGAGCCGCTTCCTGCTCGTAGGCTTCCTGCGGCTCGGCATGATGATGCGCCGGATTGTAGCAGGGCGGGGCGGCGTTGAGATGCTGACCGTCCAGCTTGAGGCCGTCGAAGTCCCAATCCCGCAGCATCTTGACCACGAGCGCCTTCGTGTATTCCTGCACCGGTTTGTACGAGGGACACAGGTAGAAAGCGTTCCAGTAGCTGATCCTCTGATGCTGCCCGCTCTCGTTGACAAGCAGCCAGTCGGGATGCTCTTTGAAAATTTGGGAAGAGGGATGCGCCGCCATCGGCGCCCACCAGAGTTCGGGCCGCATTCCTCCGGCGCGAATGCGCGCGGTCATTGCGCGCATGTCCGCATCGCCCCTGGGAAACTTCGCGGGATTGAGATTCCAGTCGCCGATGTTGTCCTGCCAGCCATCGTCAATCACGGCCCACTTAAATCCCAATTCGGACGCTTTCGGCAGGGCCGCGTAGATCTGCGCCGGGGTAAATCCGCGCCCGTAGCCCCACCCACACCAGACCGGTTCGTAAGGCGTCTTGCCGAACTCGGCAAAGCGTATGCCGCTGCGAGTCATCAGGCGGCGATAGGCGGTCAGCGTGTCAAAATAGTCGCCGTGATGCACCGTCACAAACGTTCGGAGCGTCTGGAACGATTCGTTGGGCTTGAGCGCGCGATAGATGGCTGCTTCGATACGCAGGTTAGCGCCGGAGGCGTCGGGCATCGTCACCGCCAGGGAGACGAGTTTGGGCGTTGGTTCGACGTGACCGATCCCGATCCCGACATCACGCCGCCACACGTCGCTGATGGGCGTTCCGCCGCCGTAGTCGGTAGCGTTCATCCCCATGAAATTTTCCTGCTTGAAGCCGGGACTGAGAGGCAGCACCCAGTCGGGCCGTTGCTCGTAGGAACCGCTCTGATACGACCAGAACGGAGGCATCGCGCTATCCGCATTGGCGGGAAGGTGACGCTGAAACCACCAGCGATCCACCTGCGCCTCCTGCCCACCGATATTGGTGTAGCGGGCTTGCAGGATCGCCAGCGCCGGAACGTTCGCGTAGGTCGTGATACTCAGTTCCTCGCGCAACGTGTCCGCCTCTCCCACCAGACGATACTGCGTGCCGCTTCCGATCTTGTCCCGTATCGGCTTCTTCGAGCCGCTTTTGAAGGTGAATCCGTTCAGCGTCTTTCCGTTGACCAGAACGGATTCCGCAGGCTCGAAGCTATTCAGGGGCGTTTCCTGGCCCTCTTTTTGGACGAGAAGACGGCTCTGCATCTTCTCATCAAACTCGATGACCATTCCCGGCGCGGTGGCGCGGAACGTTGCCTGGGCTGCTGCCGGTGTCCTCGCAAGGGTTCCAAGCGCCATCACAAAGGCGGCCCCGCCTGCGGCCCGCATCCTTCTGCCGAACTCCATTCTTCTAGCCCCTCCCCTGTTGCCGCGCGCTGTCTTTTTCCACGATATAGAAGGTGGGTAGTGTCCCTCTACAGAGTGGATAAGGTCATCGGCGACGCAGCATCAACTCGCTATAGGGACACTACCAGAAGGTGTTTTCGTGATAAAATCGCTTGTTCCTCCTTGAACCAAAAACACGAGGGAGGAACGTACTGTTCCTCCCTCGTATAGCAGCAGTTCTGGCGGAGTCGGCCCCACCGGACCGAGGTGAAGTCGAAACGCAATGCAGTTCTTCTGCCTCTTTCGACGACGCCTTGCACAAAGATATTAGAGAATCACTCTGGCGTGTAGTTGAGATTGGGAGCGAGCCAGCGTTCTACCGTCTTGATGTCCAGCCCCTTCCGGCGCGCATAGTCCTCGACCTGATCGCGCTCGATCTTGCCGACGGGGAAGTAGCGCGACTGCGGATGCGAGAAGTACAGTCCGCTGACCGAACTGGCCGGGATCATCGCGAAACTCTCCGTCAGATGGATGCCCGCGTGCGTCTCGGCGTGGAGCAGATCGAAGAGAGGCCGCTTCTCCGTATGATCGGGGCAGGCCGGATAGCCCGCCGCAGGCCGGATGCCCTGATACCGCTCTTTGATCAGGTCTTCGGGCGACAGATTCTCGCTCAGGCCGTAGCCCCAGGCATCGCGCGCGATCTTGTGCAACTTTTCCGCAAAAGCTTCTGCCAATCGGTCGGCCAGCGCCTCCGCCATGATCGCGTTGTAGTCGTCATGGTCGGCCTTGAAGCGTCGGACGAGTTCTTCCATGCCGTGTCCCGCCGTGACCGCGAAGCCGCCAAGATAGTCCCGCAGGCCCGTCTCGCGCGGCGCAACGAAATCGGCCAGCGCATAGTTGACCGTCTCCGCGCCCTTGTCCACCTGCTGCCGCAGCGTATGGAACCGGAGCCGGACCTGCTCCCGCGTCTCGTCAGTATAGAGTTCGATGTCATCGCCGACGGCATTGGCCGGGAAGAAGCCGTAGACGCCCTTCGCCGTCAGGCTCCTGTCGCGCACGATTTCGGCCAGCAGCTTCTGCGCGTCCTCGAACAGCGTCTTCGCCTGCTCGCCCACGACCGCATCCTCGAAGATGGCCGGATAACGCCCCGTCAACTCCCAGGTGTGGAAGAACGGCGACCAGTCTATATAAGGAACCAGTTCTGCCAGCGGGAAATCCTCCAGCGCGCGCACGCCCTGGAACGACGGAACCGGCGGCGTGTAGGCGGCCCAGTCTATCGGCGTTCTCCGCCGCCGCGCCTCTGCAATCGGAAGCGTGGCCCGTTCGCGCGTGCGGCTGGCGTGCTGCTCCCGCAGCGCCTCCTGTTCGCAGCGATTGCTCTCGACAAACGCTGGTTTCTGCTCCGCGCTGAGCAGGCTGCTGACCACGCCGACCGCCCGCGATGCATCCAGCACATGCACGACCGGCTGCCGGTAGTTCGGCGCGATCTTGATGGCCGTGTGCGCCCGGCTCGTCGTCGCGCCGCCGATGAGCAGCGGCAGGGCAAAGCCCTCCCGCTCCATCTCGCTCGCCACGTGCGCCATCTCGTCCAGCGAGGGGGTGATCAGCCCGGACAGCCCGATCAAGTCGGCGTGCTGCTCCCGCGCCGTTTGCAGTATCTTCTCGCACGGAACCATCACGCCCAGGTCAATCACCTCATAGTTGTTGCAGCCCAGCACGACCCCGACGATGTTCTTGCCGATGTCATGCACGTCGCCCTTGACCGTCGCCATGACGATCTTGCCCTGCGCCTGCGGGCTGGTCTGAGCCGCCTTCTCCGCCTCCATATAGGGCAGCAGCACAGCGACCGCCTTCTTCATCACGCGCGCCGACTTCACCACCTGCGGCAGGAACATCTTGCCCGCGCCGAACAGGTCGCCGACGACGTTCATGCCGTCCATCAGCGGCCCCTCGATCACGTGCAGAGGCCGGGCGTACTGCTGCCGCGCCTCCTCCACGTCCGCCTCGATATAGTCCGCGATGCCGTGAACCAGGGCGTGCTTCAGCCGCTCCTGCACGGTTCCCTGCCGCCACGCCTCGTCCTTGACCTTCGCCTTGCCCGGCCCCTTCACCGTCTCCGCGAACGCTAACAGTCGTTCGGTCGCGTCCGGGCGGCGATTGAGAAGCACGTCCTCGACGAGTTCGAGCAGGTCCTTCGGAATGTCCTCGTACACCGCCAACTGGCCCGCGTTGACGATCGCCATGTCCAGCCCGGCCCGAATCGCATGATACAGGAAGGCCGAATGCATCGCCTCGCGCACGACGTTGTTGCCCCGGAACGAGAAGGAGATATTCGAGACGCCGCCGGAGACTTTCGCCAGAGGCAGGTTCGCCTTGATCCAGCGCGCCGCCTCGATGAACGCGACCGCGTAGTTGTTATGCTCCTCGATGCCCGTCGCGACGGTCAGGATATTCGGGTCGAAAATGATGTCCTGGGGCGGGAAACCGACCTCCTCCGTCAGGATGCGATAGGCGCGCTGGCAGATCTCGATTTTGCGTTCATAGGTGTCCGCCTGGCCCTGCTCGTCGAAGGCCATGACGACGACCGCCGCGCCGTAGCGCCGGACGAGTCGCGCCTGCTCCTTGAACTTCTCCTCGCCCTCCTTGAGGCTGATGGAGTTGACGACGCCCTTGCCCTGAAGGCATTTCAGCCCGGCCTCCAGCACCGACCATTTGGAGCTATCCACCATGATCGGCGCTTTCGCGATGGCATCGTCCGGCCCGACGAGGTTCAGGAAGGTGGTCATCGCCCGCTCGCCATCCAGCAGCCCCTCGTCCATGTTGATGTCTATCAGGTTCGCGCCGTTCTCGACCTGCTGCCGCGCCACGCTCAGAGCTTCCTCATAGTCGCCCGCAAGGATCAGCTTGGCAAACTTCGGCGACCCGGTGACGTTCGTGCGCTCCCCGATCATGATGAAATTGCTGTCCGGGCGGATGGTCAGGGCTTCCAGTCCGCTGAGGCGCGTATACAGCTCGACCTGCGGCACAACGCGCGGCTTGCAGTCTCGGACGGCCTCGGCAATCGCGCGGATATGCGCGGGAGTCGTGCCGCAGCAGCCGCCGACGATGTTGAGCCAGCCGTTCTCGGCCCAATCCCGCAACTGCGGAGCCAGCGTCTCCGGAGTCTCCGGGAATCCGGTTTCGGAGAGCGGATCGGGTAGGCCCGCATTCGGATAGGCGCTCACGTAGATCGGCGCGATCCGCGATAGCTCTTCGATATGCGGCCGCATCAAATCCGGCCCTGTCGCGCAGTTCAGCCCGACACTCAGTAATGGTGCGTGCGAGATCGAGTTCCAGAAGGCTTCTAATGTCTGCCCGGACTGCGTGCGCCCGCTCTGATCTATGAAGACGCTCGCCATGACCGGCACGCGCCGCCCACCCTCGTCAAAGAACTTCTGAATGGCGAACAGGGCCGCTTTCAGGTTCAGCGTATCGAAAGTCGTCTCCGGCAGCAGCAGGTCTACGCCGCCCTCGATGAGGCCGCGCACCTGCTCATAGTAGGCGTTCATCACTTCGTCGAACGTGACGAACCGCTTGCCGGGATCGTTGACATCGGTGGCGATAGAGAGCGTGCGGTTCATCGGCCCCATCGAACCGGCCACGAAGCGCGGGCGCGACGGGTCTTTCGCCATCGCTTCGTCCGCCGCGCGCCGGGCCAGTTGCGCGCCGACGACATTCATCTCATAGACATACGCCTCTAACCCGAACTCGGCCTGCCCGATGGAGGTCGCCGTGAACGTATTCGTCTCGATGATGTCGGCTCCCGCGTCCAGATAGGCCGCATGGATCCCGGCGATGATCTCCGGCTGTGTCAGATTCAGCAGGTCTACATCGTTCTTCAGGTCGAGCGGATGCGCCTGGAACCGCTCCCCGCGAAACTGCTGCTCGGTCAGTTTCCGGCGCAGCAGCAGCGCGCCCATCGAGCCGTCCAGAATGAGTATCCGTTCTTGCAGCAGCGCCTCTATCGGATGCGAAATCGCCATCAGTCCGTTACGCCTTTCTTCCCTCTATAAGCCCGGTTCACGCCAGGCGATCCGGTTCAGCACGTCCTCGCTCACTGTCTCGTCCGGCGCAGTCGCGACAAACCC
>DASRGL010000150.1:0-9232 GCA_035651115.1 Chthonomonadaceae bacterium | reverse complement strand
TTGCCCCCCTCCCTGACCCTCCCCCTGTTCTTGGGGGGAGGGTCAGGGAGGGGGGCCAAAGGAGGCGCGATGTTCAACGCACACAATATTCAAAAACACTATGGAGCGCGGGCGCTGCTGGACGGCGTCGCGCTGACGCTGGGCGCGGGCGAGCGCGTCGGACTGGTCGGGCGCAACGGCTGCGGTAAAAGCACGCTGCTGCGCATCCTGGCGGGCGTGGAAGAGGCGGATAGAGGCCATATCGGCGGGCAGCGTGGGCTGTCGGTCGGCTATCTGCCGCAGTTGCCTGACTTCGCTCCCGGCATGACGGTCATCGAGGCCATGAGCGAAGGGCTTCCCCCTGGCGTTCCGCTCTGGCAGATGCGGAAGGCGCTGTTCGGGCTGGGGTTTCGCGAGGCGCAGTTGGCGCAGGCGGCGGGAACGCTCTCCGGCGGTGAGAAGACGCGCCTGATGCTGGCGCGGCTGCTGGTCGGGGAACACGATCTGCTGCTGCTCGATGAGCCGACCAACCACCTGGACATCACGATGCTCGGCTGGCTGGAGGGCTACCTGCGCGGCTATCGGGGCGCGTACCTGGTCATCTCGCACGACCGCCGGTTCCTGGACAACGCGGTGATGCGCATCCTGGAGCTGGATGAGGGCCGCCTGACGGAGTACGCGGGCAACTACACGGCCTATGCGGAGGCGAAGCAGCGCGCGCTGGAGCGGCAGCAGGAGGACTATGTCCTCCAGCAGCGCCAGATACGCGCTCTGCGCGAGTTCGCGGCGCGGCAGTCCGGCTGGGCAGAGGCGACGCAGGGCGGCCCGAAGCGCGGACGCGATCAGCGGGGGCGCATCGCGGAGAAGATGGCGAAGCGGGCGCACGCGGCAGAACGCCGTATCGAACAGATTCTCGATCCGCGCGGGATCGGGGATGTGCCGAAACCGGGCAAGGTCGAGAAGCGGCGCGATACGGCCCACGTCTCCGCCCGGTTCCAGGTCGCGCGGCGCAGCGGGCAGATCGTGTTCGAGGCGCGGGAGGTCGCGAAGGCGTTCGGGCCGCGCACGCTGTTCGGTGGACTGAACGCCACCGTCACCTACGGAGAGCGTATCGGCATCGTCGGGCCGAACGGGGCGGGCAAGACGACTCTGGTGCGCGTGCTGCTAGGGCTGGAGCCGCCGAGCGTGGGCGAAGTCCGGCCCGGAACGGGCGTGCAGCCGCTCTTCCTGACGCAGGAGCAGGAGCATCTCGACCCGGAGAAGACCGTGCTGGAGACGCTCGAAGGCACGGGCGGGCTGTCGCACACGGAGGCGCGCACGCTGCTGGCCTGCTTCCTGTTTCGGGAGAACGAGGTGTTCAAGCGGGTGCGCGATCTCTCTGCGGGGGAGCGGGTGCGGCTGGCCGTCGCGGGCGCGGTCGTCTCCGGGGCGAATCTGCTCGTCCTCGATGAGCCGACCAACCATCTGGACATAGACACGCGAGAGCGCCTGGAGGACGCCATCGCTGCCTATCCGGGAACGCTGCTCGTCGTCTCCCACGACCGCTATCTGCTCGACCGCCTGGCCGACCGCCTGCTGATCGTGGACGCCGGGCGCGTGCAGGACTTCCCCGGCAGCTATACGGAGTGGGCAGAAGCGTGAACCCTCACCCCCGACCCCTCTCCCTTTACCGCTCGTACCTCGCTAGGGAGAGGGGAGACGAAGGCGGAAGCATTTGCCTCTGTATCGTCATTCTGAGCGGAGCGAAGAAGTTCTGGTTCTTTGTCCTCCTTCGCTGTCACCTTGTGGAGACACAAGTCCGTAAAAAGGTTCCCGCTGCGGCCCGATTCTGGCGTACAATGATTTAGACGGGCCGTGCGCTTTTACGGCTACACCGCCCGTATAGATGGTCCGCACCCTGATTCGCGCCGGGCATTGAAATACCCGTCTGGGAAGCCTGCGGCTAACCGTCCTGGCGGACGGACTTCCATTCCAGGCTTCCTCTGTGGTATCGTATCCGCCTGCATACGAAGGAGAAGGCTTTTTGATTGGGGCGTCCGCAGGACGCTTGGCGCGCAGCGCCTCCCAGATAGGGTATTTCCATGCCCGGCTCCGAAGAAAGCCCGTAAGTTTTTGCCGCCCTCCTGCGTCTATGGTAGCAATGGAACCCGCCGACTCTCCTCACGAAGTCCTTCCAGACGGTATGCTGGCACTACGCGCGCAGCAGGGCGACCGATGCGCCTTCGAGACGCTGGCACGGCGCTATCGCAACGCGGTGTGGGCGGTGGCTTTCCTGCGCACCGGCGACCGGGAGGAGGCCGAAGACCTGACACAGGAGACGCTGCTGCGCGCCGCCACAGGAACCCGCGCGAAATCGCGCCGCCCATCTCGGTGACACGATGCGTGCCTGTCAGTAATCTCCAATGTGCGCCGATAGGCTTTGGGGCGGCGTATCGAATTTCGCGACAAGGGGAAAGGCAGATGCCAGAGCGGACGCACGCGGGAACGCTCCATGAGATACTCGAACGGGAAGAAGCCTTGAATCGCCTGCTTCCCGCGCGGCAGTTGCGGGCCAGTCCCGACGCGGAGATGCGCGCGTCGGAGGCGGTCTGGCAGGACGCGGTCTGGGCGGAAGCAGAGCGCATCGGCCCGGCTCCCCTGGATGAGGAGACAAGGCGGTTCTGCCTGCGATTCGCGCAGAGGCCCGTCTTTCTGCTCGGCGTCCACCGGAGCGGAACGACGCTGGCCCACGATCTGCTCGACGGACATGCGCAGCTTAGCGTCCTGCCCGCAGAAGGCAGCTACCTGACGACACATCGCGCCAAAATCGAAGCGCACCCGCCCGCAGATCGCGCCCGCGTCTACGGCAAGCTGTGGCTGGAACGGCTCGTCAAGCCGATCCATCAGCCCCCCTACTGGATGCTGGGACGCTCGACGGAGACGCGCTCGCCCTATGTCGAATTCGCGCGCCGCTTCCTGACCTTCTGGCCGCTGATGGAGACGGAATTCGGCCAGAAGACAATCCTATGGCCGTTCCTTGCTATCGTTCTGGCCTATGCGCTCTCTGTAGACCGCCTGCATCCCGGAATCCGCTGGTGGGTGGAGAAGACGCCCACCCACGAAGCCTTTTTAGACGTTCTGCGCCGCGATTTCCCGTCGGCCCGGTTCATTCACGTCGTCCGCGATCCGGTCGCCGTCTACTCCTCGCGCAAACGGATAGATGAGCAGGTCTCCGGCAGATTCCGGGCGGCGCGGCAGGTGCTTCAGGAGCTGGAGCGTTCCTTTCGGATCGCGCTGGAGGAGCAGCAGAAAGGGAAAGATGCCTCTCACTGCCTGCTGCGCTATGAGGATGTGCTGGCCGACCCGGAACGCGAGATGCGCCGGGTGGCCGCGCATCTGGAGATAGACTGGGAGGAGAGTCTGCTGCGCCCGACATCCGCCGGAATCCCGACTCATCCCAACAGTTCCTTCACCGGCGACATGCCGGCGGGCGCGATCTCACACGCCACCGGAGGCGACGCGCATCTGAGCCAGAACGAACGGGAAGCGATTGCGGCCTGTGTCGGCGGCCTCGCGCGCCAACTTGGTTATACGGTCGAGGAGGTCGCTCCCCTGCGCCGATGGGCGTTTCAGACCCTCACCCACATTAAGAAGATAGACGGCAGCTAGACCGGGCCGTCGCGCCACTTCCTAACACCCAACCCCCGAACACCGAACGCCCAAATAGAGAGCGCGACCAGCGCCAGCAGGCAGAGCGGCCCGAACCGCCAGCCGCCGCGCACAAAGAGGGTGCGGCCCGTCTCTCGCCCGATCTGCGCATTCAGGGCGGTCGGCTCGGTGGTGGAGACGGTGGCGACCGGACGGCCTGTCGGCGCGACGACAAACGTGTTCCCGGCCACATCGGTCGTTGCCAGCCAGCGTTGGCACTTGACCGCGCGCATCTGGAACAACTGCCGGTGCTGGCGGTGCTGTATCGGCCCCCACTCCGCCGGGTTATCGCTCGGAACCAGCAGCGCCTCCGCGCCGTCCTGCGTCAATCGCCATCCCATCGCTCTCCCGGTTTCGCCTGCGACAGCCCGCACAGACTCTCCTCATCCTCCGAGTTCGCCTGCACCAGCCGCACGGCGAACGGGCGCTGTGGCGTCGGCGCGGCGCGCAGAATCAGCAGCAGGGCCAGCCAGAGGAGGAAGAGAAAGAACCTAACCCCCCATCCCCCTTCCCTGCCCGCCCGAACGATAAAGCGTGTTCGGGCTAGGGAAGGGGGTGACATAATCTCTACTGTTGTATCTGGCCTTGCCTTTCCATCAGGTAGGTTTTGTAGACTTGGTTCAACGGAAGAGGCTTTCGTCACCCCCTTCCCAGCGCAGCGGTTCAGGGTCGCACGGTCTGTCCCGAATCGTTTCGGAAGAGACAGACCGTGCAGTGGGGGACGGGGGGTTAGGTAAGCCCCCAACGCCACGAGCGCGAACGTGAGGCCATAAGAACCGAACCAGGCGGCGGGCGCGACGGCCACCGGGGAGTCCACCAGCGCGTAGCCGAGGCCCATCCAGGCGAAATTCGGGCGCATCAGTTCGGAGCGAAAAAACTCCGTCGCCGTCCAGACGATGGCCGCGAGCAGCCAGACCGGGATTCCCGGCAGCCGACGCCGCAGCCAGACGTACAATGCTCCGAACAGCGCGGGAAGATCGCTTCGATGGCCTACAGCGAGATCGCCGACACGCCGAACATACCGGTCAGCCAGAAGAGGGAAGCGCCGAAGAACGCGAAGCCGCACGCCAGCCCGATATAGACTCCCTCGCGCACGGTGGCGCCCTCAAGCAGCGCCAGCAGTCCGGCAATGGCGAGCGGCCGGAGGAAGGGAAGACGGAGCGGCGGAAAGCACGCCGCCAGCAGCAGGCCGACGCCGAACGCGCCGAGGACGCGCCAGCCGAACGCAAGCGGCTTGCGGGCCGGGAGCGGCTGCGTGAGTATGGCAGGCTCCAGCGTGGAGACGCTCTCTGTGCGGCTATCCAGCATTGGGGGTGTTCTCCGGTGTGGCGGCGCGGCGCAGGCGGTCACGGACGGCAAGCCAGGCTTCGGTATCGGGCGGCAGCGCGACGACGATACGCTCGACACCCGCGTCATCCAGCGCGTGCAGGGCCGCGTAGAGTTGCGCGGCATAGGCGGCAGGTTCTGGCGGCAAGGCGATGGTTTCCAATCCAGGCGCGCGGATGCCTGCGGTTTCGCCCAGCGCGATCCAGCCCACTTTCACGCCCTGTGAAAGCAGTACGGCCACGCGCGGCCCGCCGTCGTCCTCGGCCAGTTCCAGCGGGGCGCGGGGCGCATAGTGCCGCGCCATCATTCCGGGCGAAGGCAGCGCCGTTGCGGTCGGCGGCAGGGCCGAGAGGCGCGCAATCGGGCCGATAACTGCTTCTATCTCCGCCGGCGTGACCAGACCGGGGCGCAGCAGGCGCGGCGGCGTGGCGGTCAGGTCAAGGACGGTCGACTCCAGCCCGCCCGTCGTCGGCCCGCCGTCCAGGATCATTTCGATACGCCCGCTCAGTCCGCGCCGGACATGCTCGGCCCGTGTCGGCGAGAGGCGCAGCGAGCGATTCGCGCTCGGCGCGGCGATCGGCACGCCGGAGGCCCGCAGCAGCGCCAGCGCGACCGGATGCGCCGGAACCCGCACCGCGACCGTCGGCCCGCCCGCCGTTACGATGTCCGGGATAGTCTCGCGCCTGGGCAGCGCCAGCGTCAGGGGGCCGGGCCAGAAGCGTTCCGCCAGCCGCTCCGCCGTCTCCGGCCAGTCCGTGACGAGTTCCCGTGCCGCCGCGACATCCGGCACATGCACAATGAGCGGATTGTTGGCCGGACGGCCTTTCGCAGCGAATATCCGCGCCACCGCTTCGGCGTCCAGCGCGTTCGCGCCCAGGCCGTAGACCGTCTCTGTCGGAAACGCCACCAGTCCGCCGCCGCGCAGCGCCTCCGCCGCCCGCGTCATCGCCGTCTCGTCCGGCTTCTGCGGATGCACGCGCACGACTTCTGTTTCCACTCGCTCCGGCTGCATGGTACAAATTCCTTCGGTTATGCCTGGCCTTGAAAGGCCCGTCTGGAGTTGCCAAGTCCGCCTGCGCGGACTCTAGCCTGCGCAGGCAGGCTTTGCATCTCCAGACCGGGGTTTCAACTCCGTGTCGAAGAATCAACCTACCGACGATAAAGATGTTACCACGTCGGCGCGGGGTTCAGAAGCGGGAGGAACGGTAAGACGGTATAATGAAGGCGAAAGCGGAAGCAGGTATGTTTCAGGAGGAGACAATGCAAGCGGAGTTGGCCGCACGGCGCGAACTGGTGCTGTTTGAAAATCGGGAGGCGTTGAGCCGGGATGCGGCCTATCGGTTCGTGGCGCTGGCGGCGCAGAGCGCGCAGGCGGGCCGTCCCTTCACGGTCGCGCTGTCCGGCGGTTCGACCCCGGAAATGCTCTACCGGCTGCTGGCCGCGCTGCCCTTCCGCGACTCGATCTCCTGGCCGAACGTGCATCTCTTTTTGGGGGACGAACGCTGCGTTCCGCCCGACGCGCCCGAAAGCAACTATCGCATGGCCCACGAGGCGCTGATCGCTCCCGTCTCTCTGCCACCGGAAAACGTGCATCGGATGCCCGGCGAGAACGCCGACCCGGAGGCGGGCGCGCAGCAGTACGCAGCCGAACTGCGCCAAATTTTCAATCTTGCTGAGGGCGAACGGCCCCGCTTCGACCTGGTTCTGCTCGGCATGGGGCCGGACGGACACTGCGCCTCGCTCTTCCCGCACAAGCCCGCGCTTCAGGAACGGCAGCGCCTCGTCGTCGCCTCGGAGCCAGGACTGAAACCGTTCGTGCCGCGCCTCACGCTGACCCTCCCCGTCCTCAACAACGCCGCGCACGTCCTGTTTCTGGTCGCCGGGGCGGACAAGGCGGAGACGCTGGCCCGCGTTCTGGAAGGCCCCTCCGATCCCGAAGCCCTGCCGTCTCAGTCCATCACCCCGACCGATGGCACGCTCACCTGGCTTCTGGACAGAGACGCGGCCCGCCAACTTCGTGCCTTCTCCTGATAACTCATACTACACAGATAGCCGGGCCTGTGAAAGACCCGTCTCGGGGGCGGCAGAGCCGCCAACCGTCCTCACGGACGGCCCGTTCCATAGATCTTTCCCCTCATATCGCGTCCGGCTGTATACGAAGGGACAGATTGCCGAAGCCTCCCGTCCGCGAGGACGGTCAGCCGCAGGCTCCCCAGACCCGGCTTTTCTAACCGAGGTCTCAAGCGTTACTTTCGGATCAGCCAGACCTCCGTGAGCCGCGACTGCACGCGCCAGTTGAGGTGCGGCTCAAAGGTCGGATCGAAGGTGAGGGTGATATTGCCATCCCGGTAGAGGCCGCGCGGTATCGGGAACTCTTTGATCTCGCCGATCTTCCGGCCATCCAGGGTCGGCGCGATTCGGACGCCATTGACGCGCAGGAAGCAGTCGCCGTAGCCGGTCGTCCGCACCAGATAGTCGGCCTGGGGATCGAGCGCCGTGTATTTCAGGACGATATTCCAGCCCTCGTCGCTGACCCACGACTGTCGCACGCGCGCCAGTTCATGGTTCCCGACCCAGAACATAAAACCGGGCGTCGGCGCATGGTCTACATCCAGCAGCGGAGCCTCCAGCTTCTCGTTGCGTACCTCGTGCGGCGACTTCGCGACGTTCCCGATGTCGTCGTAAAAGCTGCCGGGGCCGGGATGCTCCCACTTCGCCAGCGTCTCCAGCCGCGCGACCTTCTCCTCCTCGCTGTCCATCGTGCGCACCTTTGCCAACTCATCTTCGAGCCACCAGCGATTGTTTAGCGGATAGTTCAGGAAGTCGAGGACCGCGCCGCGCTCCGAGCCAGAAGCATGGTACTTCTCCACGCTCGTCTGAAGGCCGATGGACTGATAGAGATCGTCGCAAAGCTGCGTGATGCGGGCCGCAAGTTCGGGCCGCGTCGGGGTGGTCTCGGCGCGCTTGAGAGTCGCAAGCGCCTGGGCAATGGCCTTCTCGGAACCTGCCGCGCGGGCCGTGAGCAGCGCGGCGTTGGCCTCGTCCTCCAGACCGGATTCGTAGAGGAGCCGTTGGCGCGTGTACTGGTCATAGTAGGCGCGGAGCAGGAGCGTCTGCCAGCGCCAGTTGGATTTCAGGTTGGGAGCCTGCGCTTCCAGGCCGCGCCAGAGCGCGAACGTCGCCTCGACACCGCCGTTGGTCGCCAGCGCGCCCTCCCAGTCGCGTTCGAGGGCGAAGATGCCGGCGGCGGCCGTTTCGGCGACTTCCGGCCCGAAGAAGAGGCGGCAGTACTCCGTCAGCAGGGTGTTGAGATCGGCGTTTTGATCCCATTCCAGCGCGCTCCACACAACCTTGTTCACGTCGTCGTGAATGCCGTCCGAGTAGCTGATGAAGCCGTTCGTGAAGGGCGCGGTGTCGTGGATAACGCGCGCGTAGAAGAGCGGGCGCGGGTTGACGCACTCGCGGCCCAGCGTGAAGGCGTAGGCGGGATCCCACCAGGGAACCGGGAACTGGCACCGGACGCAGTGCGTGATGTCCGGGTAGTCGCGCAGCGCATACTGCCGGGGCAGGCGGGCGCGCACGTCCGGCAGCGATGGACTCGATGGCCCGGCCACCAGTCCGCCCAGCCACGCGGGCCGCTCCCGCTCGATCCACCGGTAGACGACATCCTGCTCCGCGCCGTTGTAGCCCTGCATCGAGAGCCACACTCTGGCTTTGGGATGCGTGCGGGCCAGCAGGCGAGCCAGGTCGGCAAGGTAGGGAATGACCAGTTCCGGCGAATTGTCTCCGGGATCGCCGCCGGGGAAGAAGAGGCCGGTCAGGGTCGGGCAGTCGCGGAAAAAGGCTGCGTGTTCCTGAAGGGCTTTCTCCCGCCGCGCGGCGTCCTTCAGATCGAAGTCTGCGGGAACCCAGACCCAGTAGTCCAGGCCGTAGCGTTCGCAGATGCGGCTGAGGTCGCGGTTCATCTGACTGCGCGGATAGGGGTTGACGGTCGGGCGCGTATCCTGGAAGGGGATGCCCTCGATGCTGTTCGTGCCGAAGAGCGCCAGTTCGCGGATGTACTGGTCGAACTGCGCGGGCGACCAGGCGTCGTAGGAGTTGGCGTTGGCGCGGTAGCCCAGTTGATGGCCGCGAATCGAGTAGTCGGGCGCGGAGGTGAGGTTGAGCGGCGCAATCAGGCGCACGCTGCCATGACGGCACGCCAGATTGCGCAGGACACGCCCCACGCCAAACAGCGCCC
>DASRGL010000149.1:0-9092 GCA_035651115.1 Chthonomonadaceae bacterium | reverse complement strand
GATGTCATCTACATGGAACTGCTGCTCTAAACTGACCTTTAGCGCATATAGGAGCCTGACATAACCTATGCCTGAGTATGAACCAGTTATCGGAATGGAGTGCCACGCGGAACTGCTGACGGAGAGCAAGATGTTCTGCGGGTGCAAAAACGAGTTCGGCGGCGAACCCAACACGCGCTGCTGCCCCGTCTGCACGGGAATGCCCGGCTCCCTGCCCGTCATGAACAAGAAGGCGGTCGAGCATGTCATCCGCACGGCGCTGGCCCTCCACTGCGAGATCAATCGCAATGCCAGGTTCGACCGCAAAAACTACTTCTACCCCGATCTGCCGAAAGGCTACCAGATCAGCGAGTACGACAACCCCATCGGCGTCAAGGGCTGGCTGGACATCGAGGTGGACGGTAAGACAACGCGCGTGCATATCCGCCGTGTCCATCTGGAAGAGGACACCGGCAAGCTGCTCCATATCCCCGGCGATGACGAGGAGAGTTTCGTAGACCTGAACCGCAGCGGCGTGCCGCTCATGGAGATCGTCACCGACTTTCCGCCCGATATTCACTCCGCCGAGGAAGCTCGCGCCTACCTGATGCAACTGCGCGCCATCCTGACCTATATCGGCGTCTGCGACGGCAAGATGGAGGAAGGCTCCCTGCGCTGCGAGCCGAACGTCTCCGTGCGCGTCAAAGGTTCGGACACCTACGGCACGAAGACGGAGATCAAGAACCTGAACTCGTTCCGCGCCGTGCAGCGCGGCATCGAGTACGAGGTGCAGCGACAGATCGGCCTCCTGGAGCGCGGAGAGCGGATCGTGCAGGAGACGCGCGGCTGGAGCGAGGCGAAGCAGGCGACATTTTCGCAGCGGTCGAAGGAGGTCGAGCAGGAGTATCGCTACTTCCCGGAGCCGGACCTGGTTCCGCTGCAGATCTCCGACGAATGGATCGCCGAGATCAAAGCCACCATGCCGGAACTGCCGGACGCGCGCAAGACCCGGTTCATAGAGCAGTACGGCCTGCCCGCCTACGATGCCGCCTTCCTGACCGAGACGCGCGCCCTCGCCGACTACTACGAGGCCGTCGCGAAAGATTCCGGCGATCCGAAAGCCGCCTCGAACTGGGTCATGGGCGATCTCTCGCGCCTGCTCAACGCCAGCGGGACCGACATCGCCGACTGCCCCCTCCCGCCGCAGAATCTGGCCGCCATGATACGCCTTATCGCCGACGGAACCATCAGCGGCAAGATCGCCAAATCGCTCATCGAGGAGATGGTCACGACCGGCAGAGACCCCGTCGCCATCGTCGAGGAGAAGGGCTGGAAGACCATCAAGGACACCGGAGCTATCATCGCGCTTGTCGAGAAGGTCATGACGGACAATCCGAACATCGTCGTGGACATCAAGGAAAAAGGGCTGGTGCAGAAGAAGGGCTTTCTGGTGGGGCAGGTGATGAAAGCCTCGCAGGGCAAAGCCGATCCGCAGGAGGTCAACCGCCTGATTGACGAACGGTTGAAATAGACCCCACCCCAACCCTCCCCTGCTTAAGGGGAGGGAGCAGCAAGGCGTTCTCCCTCCCCTTGTGAAGGGAAGGGAGACTCAATGCGCCCCTCTTCCTCTTCGCAAGGGGAGGGCGTCCAGTCTGGCTCTCCCCCTCCTTACGAAGGAGGGGGCCGGGGGAGGTTTCTGAGGAGGAGGTCTCATGCAGCCTATCGAGATCGCACAACAGTATTTCGACGCCTGGAACCGCCGCGCGCCGGGGGAGATCGCCGCTCTCTTCGCGGACGACGGAACCTATAGCGACCCGACGACCGGAGGCCCGCTCCCTCGCGCCGCCATCCCCGGCTATGCGGGCGCGCTCTTCGCCGCCTTCCCCGATCTGCATTTCACCCTCGAGAGCGCAGCCCCGACAGGCGCGGATACCGTCGCGGCGCAGTGGCGGATGCACGGCACGAACACCGCGCCGCTGCAAGGCAATCCCCCGACAGGCCGCACGGTAGACCTTCCCGGCGCGGACTTCATTCAGATCAGTGGGGACAAGATTCGCTCCGTGCAGGGCTATTTCGACCAGAAGGCATTTTTAGAGCAGCTTGGCTTGAGGGCCATCCTCGTGCCTGCCTCCACAGGCGCGGTCTCCTATGGCTCCTCTGCCTCTGTGCAGCCGGGAAAATCCACACAGCCGGGCGCATTCAGCCTCACCTGGATGGATGTCCGGTCGGAAGAGGAGGAGCGCCAGGTACAGGCGTTGACCGGGCCAATTCTGCGCGAGATCGCGCAAATGCCAGGCTTCATCAGCTTTGTGGGCGCTATCGTCGGGAGGCGCATGTATACGATCACGGCCTGGGAAAATGCGGAGACGCCGCGCCAGGTCCTGCATTCGGGCGCGCACAAGGAGGCGATGGGGCGGTTTTTCAACCAAGACCTCGGCATCGCGGCCCACACGAGCATCTGGATACCGCACACGATGAACGCGCTCTGGGTGCGGTGTACGCGCTGCGGCAAGCAGGTGGAGTACGAAAAGTCGCAGGGCGTCTGCGCGTGCGGCGAAGCCCTGCCGCCCCCGCCGCCCTACTGGTAGGCCCGCCCTTGTGAGGAGAAGATACCGATGAGTCAGATTATGCCGACACAGCCGTTCGGCCCGGAAAACGTCCCGGTCTC
Source organism: Chthonomonadaceae bacterium (assembly GCA_035651115.1). Taxonomy (GTDB): domain Bacteria; phylum Armatimonadota; class Chthonomonadetes; order Chthonomonadales; family Chthonomonadaceae; genus DASRGL01. Next base: position 6,445 of record DASRGL010000149.1, on the reverse strand, counting down.
GCGAATCGCGCTCGGCTGCATGGGGCTGGCCGGAACGTGGAACCCGGCGGAGGTTGGCCCGGAGAACCGCCGCCGCGCCATCGCCGCGTTCGAGGCCGCGCTGGAAGCCGGGATCACCTTCTTCGATCACGCCGACATCTACGGTGGAACGGCCTGCGAGTCCATTTTCAAGGACTGCCTGGCCGCCGTGCCGGGCAGCCGCGAACGCATCTTCCTCGCCACGAAGGTCGGCATCCGGCGCGGCTACTACGACCACACGGCGGACTATATCCGGCAGAGCGTGCGCGGCTCGCTCGATCGCCTGGGCGTGGAGTACATAGACCTGTATCAACTGCACCGCCCCGACCCGCTCACGCATCCCGCCGAGACCGCCGCCGTCCTGGATGAACTGGTGGCGCAGGGGCTGGTCAAGACCATCGGCGTCTCCAACTACTATCCGCAGCAGACGCTCGCGCTGCACCGCTACCTGAAGGCTCCCCTCGTCTCCAACCAGATCGCCATCTCGCTCCTGCGCCTTCAGCCCATCTACGAGGGGACGGAAGGGCAGGGCGGCGACGGCGTTCTCGATCAGTGCCTCGAACTCGGCATCACGCCGCTGGCCTACAGCCCCCTCGGCGGCGGCTGGCTCTCCGGGCGGCGGGAAGTCCCTGCCGACCATCCGCGCCGCGAGCAGATCGAGCGCGTGCTGGCGGCCCTGCGCGAGATGGGCGCGGCCTACGATGGCGCGACGCCGACGCAACTGGCGCTGGCCTGGCTGCTGCGGCATCCCGCCAATATCATCCCGCTTGTCGGCTCGAATAACCCCGAACACATCCGCGAGGCGGCGGCAGCGGCGGCCATCCCGCTCTCCCGCACCGACTGGTACAAACTCTGGGTAGCGGCGCGCGGTGAGAATGTGCCGTAGTCGGCGCGCAGGCAAAATAGCCGGAACCAAACCGGCGCGGCAACGTCAAATGCAGCAACGGAATCGGGAGCGAAGAGGCAGGAACCTTTCCATGCAGACCACCGTTCGTACCGCTAAGGAGAGCGCATGAGAGGCCGGAGGGTGGGGCGCGTTCTGTGGCTGCTGGCCCTGGCCGGAAGCCTCTGGGGACGGCCTTCCTGCGTGTGGGCGCAGAACATCGTCCGGCTGATACGCGATCTCTCCTCGCCGAAAGTGGCGGTGCGCTCGGACGCGGCGGAGGCGCTGGCTCATGCGAAGAGCAAATCCGCGCTGCCCGCGCTGATCCGCACGATGGGCGACCCGGTGGAGTCGGTGCGGGGACAGGCCGTGCGCGCCGTCGCCGCGACCGCCGATAAGAGCAGCGTGCCGATGCTGCTGACGGCTTTGCGGGATGCGAACGCGAACCGGCGGATGGGCGCGGCGACCGTTCTCGGCATTCTGGCCGATCCGCGCTCCGCCGCGCCGCTGGCCCACGCGACGCGGGACAGAGACGCGAAGGTGCGCGCCGCCGCGACGGAGGCGCTGGGGAACCTGGGCGACCCGCGCGCCGCCGCCCACCTGCGGCCCCTGCTGAACGATCCGGCTCCGCGCGTGCGGCTGAAAGCGGTCGGAGCGCTGGGCAGGCTGCGCGATGCGCAAAGCGCGACGGCGCTGGTGGCGCTGCTGCACGACCGGGACCGGGAGGTGCCGAGGGCGGCGGCGGTAGCCCTGGCCCAGATCGGCGACCGGAGCGTGGTTCCGGCGCTGATCCAGATCACGCAGAGGCCCGCGCCCAAGGACCGCTTTGGCGTGCGATTCTATGCGGCCTACGCGCTGGGCGCGCTCGGCGACCGCCGCGCGACGCCCATCTTGATACAGGGATTGAGCGACCGCGACCCGTACTTGCGCAGCGCGATGGCGGGCGCGCTTGGATATTTACGGGACAAATCGGCGCTGCGCCCCCTGATGAGGGCGCTGCAAGATTCCCACTATTTAGTAAGGTGGACGGCGGCGCAGGCGCTGGGCAACCTGCGCGACCGCCGCGCCGTACCCGCGCTGATTGCGCGGCTGAAGGACGATAACGAGGACATCCGCGAACAGGCGGCCAAAGCGCTCGGCAAAATCGCCGATCCTGCTGCTGTTCCGGCCCTGATCAGCGTATTTAAGGATAAGGATGAGGCCATTCCCAAAGCGGCGGTCTTATCCCTGGGACGCATCGGCGATAAAAGAGCGATCCCGGCGGTGCGCCGGATGCTCCGCCATGAGGATGCGACCGTGCGGCAAGCCGCCTCCGACACGCTGAAACGGCTGGAAGGAAAGGCCGGGCCGGGCCGGTGATTTTCGCGGGAAGAACGCCCGCGCCTGACAAAAAAGACGGGCGACGAAACAGAGCCGCCTCGAACTGCACGCAAGTCATTCAAACCAGACTGGAGAAAACCGACGGTGAGACAGAATTTTCGCGTGAACTACGCTTTACCCTCTCTTTATGACCTACTGCGCGCAGCGGGTGTGCTGGGTGTCCTGGCGGCAGCGGCGCTGCTGCTTCCGGCCAACGGCCAGGCGCAGGGCCTCCATGCGGACGGCTTCCACAGCGGCGAGACCCGACGCGCCCTGCCGAACGGAAAGGCGGCCCCGACCGTCAACCGACCGATGACCTCGGAGGCTGTCGCCGACAGTATCGTGGCCGATGCGCTGGCTATGGTGTGGAACCAGACCGACGCGCATTTCCACCAGGGCGAGTACAACCATATCATCAATCTGAGCCGCATCGTCGCGCAGGGCGACCCGAAGAACGTAGACGCCTACGCCAATAGCGCCTGGCTGCTCTGGAGCATGGGCCGCAGCGATGAGGCGGTGGATATTCTGAAGCAGGGGCTGGCCTCCAACAAAGACACGTTCTATTTCTATGATGAACTGGGGCAGCACTATCTCAACCAGCGCAAAGACCCGAAGACCGCGCTGACCTACTACGAGGAGGCGGTCAAGTTCAAGTGTCCGTACTATACCTGGCACAATCTGGCGCACTGCTACGAGAAGACCAATCAGTGGGATAAGGCCGTGCGCGCCTGGGAGTCGGCGACGCAATACGTGGACGATCAGTTGGCTCCCGTTCGGCTGCGCCGCGCCCGCGCGGAACTGGCCCGGCATCAAGGCACGGGCCATACGGCCACCGGAGCCAACGAGACGAATTAGACCTGACTCCCCGTCCCCCTCCCTGGCCGACTGCAAGGGTCGCTTCACAACGATTTGAAGCTTCGTCTTGCGCCATTCCTCGCCAGGGATGGGGGCCGGGAGGTCAGGTAGGAGAGAATTTCGGTGTCGCTGACACATCTGATCGCCCTCGCGGTAAATCTGCTGATCTGGCTGATCATCATCGAGGCGATTGTTGCCAATATCATCCATTTCGGTGGGCGGATCTCTACACATCATCCGCTCGTCCGACTGCTGCGCAGCATTGTGGACCCCGTGCTGAACCCGGTGCGCCGCCTGTTACCTCCCTACAAGACCGGGGGATGGGACCTCTCGCCCCTGATCGTCATTCTGCTGCTCAACTTCGTGCTTCGCTTTCTCAACTTCTACTGATGCGTCCGGCTCCTCCTGCCGTATCGGTACTGTCCGCTGGCGCGTAGGAAACCGATGGCTGAACAACTGACTCCTGTAGATATTCTGAACCAGCGTTTTCGGCGCGGGATGCGCGGTTATGCGCCCGCCGAAGTAGATGAGTTTCTGCGCCGTGTGGCGGCGGATATGGAGAATGTGCTGAAAGACTGCGCGGCCATGCGCGAACGGATCGCGCTGCTGGAACGCGAGTTGAATCAGTACCGCACGATGGAACTGACGATGCGCGACGCGCTGGTGCTGGCGCAGAAGGCAGCGGAGGAGACGCGCGTCGCCGCGCGCAAGCAGGCCGAATCGCAGTTGCAGGAGGCCGAGGTCCGCGCCCGCGAGATAGAAGTCCGCGCGCAGCAGCGCATCGCCGATCTGAGCAGCCAGATCGAGCGGCTGCACCAGGAGCGCCGCCGCCTGGCCCGCGACCTGAAGGCGCAGTTGAACGCGCATCTGGAGTGGCTGGCGCAGGAGCTGGACAATGGGGAGCCGGAAACCGCGCTGCCGCCTGCCGCGCGAGCAGTCGTCGAGCAGGCGCGCGCGCTGAACCCCGTCGAAGACACGAACGGCCTCGTCGTCGGCATGGCGACCCTGGAGATGCCCTCCGGTGGGGAACCGGATCGTTCGGAGGACGCCTGATGCCTCCTGCGGAGGAGACGCCGGAGCCGGGTACTGCCGCCTCTCTCGTCGAGTCCGCGCCCTCGCGCCCGCCGGAATCCGCTTCCTCCACCCCGCCTTCCCGGGCGCCTTCTGCCTGGCAGCTTCGTGTCGGGCTGCTCGGCCTGCTGGCCTATAGCCTGCTCAGTTCTTATCTGATGCGGCCCTCCGCGGCGCGCATGGCCCGCGCGCAGCACGCCAGCGACACGATGAGCGCGCTGCGCACCGCCAAGATCGCTTATAGCCAGCGGCAGCGGCAGGCAGCGCCGCCCGCGCTGGCAGGCCGGAACCGCGTGCTTGCCGAACGCGCCGCCCGCGCGCAGCGCGCGCTGGAAGATCAGGCGATCTCGCAGTGGCGCGCGATGGCCCGCGGAACAACGGGAACACCGGGCGACTGGCGGCGATTGGGCCTGCTGCTTCTGACGTTCGGACGGCCCGGCGGCAAGGAGGCGCTGCTTCACGCCACGCGGCCCGCCGCCCGCTCCGCTCCTTCGGCACGCCCGAATGCGGCGGAAGCGGAGGCCGTCACCGTGCCGCCGGAACAGGAACGGCGGCTCTGGCAAGCTTTCACTGGCGACACGCCGCTAAGTCGGGCGCAGGTTCCCGCGCTGCGGGCGACCCTGTCCCGGCTGAATCTGGGCTGGTTCGAGCCTCTCGCCGCCGCGCAGCTCTATGCCCGCGCGGGCATGGCGGCGGAAGCGGCGCAGGCCCGCGCTGTGGCCCTGGCCGGAACCCGCGCCCTCGTTCGCCTGAGTACGTTCCAGGTCAGCCTTTTGGGGTTGGGGCTGCTTGGCCTCGGCGGGATCGTCTTCTTCTGGCGCAGGCTGCGCGCGTTCCGGGCAGACCTTCCGCCCGCGCCCCGCCTATTTTCCAGTTCGGCGCTGCTGACGGCCTTCGTTCTCTTTCTCGCGGCGTCGCTGCTCATCGGGCTGCCGCTGCTGCCTCTGCGCGGCGTGCTGATGCGCCTCTCCGATGCGATGATGGGCCGTGTGGCGGTCGCGCTCGGCCTGCTGCTCTACCTTCCGACCGTCGGCTTCGCGCTGTGGGCGCTGCGGCGGCTGGCGGCGCGGGAATCTCCTTCCGCCGCGCGGCTCTCCCTGCGGGCGATGCTGGCCGGGCTGGGCTTCCGCAGCCCGAACTTCGCTGCCGAGGTCGGGATCGGTCTGCTCGGCTACTGCCTCTGCCTTCCGCTTCTGCTGGGGGCCAGCGCCCTCTCCGAGCGGCTGTTCCATAACTTCCCGACGCCGCCGCACCCGGTCGTTCTCTCGCTGATGGCGATGCGCAGTCCGCTGGACATGGTCGCGCTGCTGTTTCAAACGGCAGTCGCCGCGCCGCTCGTCGAGGAGTTGACCTTTCGCGGGATGCTCTACCCGGCCCTGCGGCCCCGGTGGGGCGTGGTTGGCGGCGCGATCCTTTCGGGCAGCCTCTTCGCGCTGATGCACCCGACGCTGCCGGGCGGCTTCCTGCCCCTGGCGACGCTTGGCGCGTGCTTCGCCCTGGCCTGCGAATATCGCAACGGCAGCCTCTGGCCGTCGGTCGTCATGCACGGCCTGAACAACGGCCTGCTCCTGCTCAACACCTGGGCCACGCTGTCAACGTGAAACGAGGTCTTTCCCTCCCCCTGTTCTTGGGGGAGGGCCAGGGTGGGGGGCCAACAACGATGGACGGATTTACGCTTTTGCGGGTACGATTAACACCGAAAGGTGGGCGCAACGCGCTCATCAAGCGCGAGGGCGATACGCTGCACGCGCGCGTGACCGCGCCGCCGGTAGAAGGGGCGGCGAACAAGGCGCTGATCGCGCTGCTGTCGGACGCGCTGGACATCCCGAAATCGCGGATAGCCTTGCAGTCCGGCGCGATGAGCCGCGACAAGGTCGTGCGTATCGAAGGCTGCGATGCCGCCACGCTTGAAGAACGGATTCAGGCCGCGTTGAAGACCTAACCCCCGTCCCCCTTCCCTAATGCGCTTCGCAGGGAAGGGGGGTGGCGGAAGCCTCCTCCGTTGGATCGGGTCTTTTCTTTCCCTCACTCGTGGGAAGAATAGCCTCCAAGCGAATGTACACGATATGGTCACCCCCTTCCCTAGCGAGGAACGAGCGGGTAGGGAAGGGGGACGGGGGGGTCTTATAAGGGTAGGTTTTTCGGTTGGGTCGGTTTGTAGGGTCAGACATCCTGGCTCTTCTGGTAAGCTGTGATTGCCTATCACCAGTTTCCAGGAGGTCGAAGATGTCTGCCCCACACGCATTATACCAGTGGCAG
>DASRGL010000148.1:0-4256 GCA_035651115.1 Chthonomonadaceae bacterium | reverse complement strand
AGTGCCGGCAGATGGTCGAGGCGTTCGCAAAGGCGGGCGTGCCGCTCTTCGTGGCCTACTACCGGCGCGGACTGCCGCGCTTCCTCAAGGCCAAAGCCCTGATCGAGGAGGGCCGGATCGGGCAGGTCACGGCGGTCAACTATCGCTTTACATCGCCGCGCCATCCGCGCGAGGCCGGGAAGCCGCTGCCCTGGCGTCTGGTAGCGGAGGAGGCGGGCGGCGGCCTCTTCCTCGACCTGGGCTGCCACACGCTCGACATTCTGGACTATATGCTCGGCCCGCTGGAAAACGTGCAGGGCAGCGCGGCCAATCTCGCCTCCGATTATGACGTAGAAGACTCGGTCGCGATGCTGTTTCGCGCGGGCGGCGCGCTCGGCGCCGCCACCTGGAACTTTGCAGGCGGCGCGCGCGAAGACATCATCGAGATCACCGGCACGGAGGGACGCATCGCGCTTTCGACCTTCGGCAACGAGCCGGTCGCGCTGGAGACGGCCTCCGGGCGCGAGACCTTCGACCTGCCGAACCCGGCCCACGTGCAGCAGCCGTTGATCCAGTGGATCGTGCGGGATTTGCAGGGGCAGGGCGCATGTCCGAGTACCGGCGAGACGGCGGCCCGCACCTCGCGCGTCATAGACACCGTGCTGGCGGGCTACTACGGCGGGCGCGACGACGCCTACTGGGAGCGTCCGCAGACCTGGCCCGGTCGGCGGGCCTGACCCAATTTTGTGAGGAGTAGAGTCACGATGACATCGGAAAATCCGCTCGTCACCCTGGAAGCGCAGGGCGAGTATCAGGCCAAAGACGAGGTCGCGCTGGCGTTCCGCGCCGACATGGAGGCGCACCTCAAAGCCATCCATGCCGAGTTTGCCGCCGAGCAGCAGGCCGGGCTGGAGACGCTCAAGAAGCATCTGCGCGCCTGGACGGTCAGCCACTTGCAGGAGAAGGACATCGCTGATACGCTGGCGCTCGCCAACCGCATCCGTGCAAAGTTCAGCGCGTTCGTGCTGGCGGGCATTGGCGGCTCCGACCTCGGCGGGCGCACGCTGCACGATACGCTCGACGATCCGTTCCATAACCAGCGCACGTCCGAAGAGCGCAACGGCGCGCCCGAAATCTACTTCACCGGCGACACCTTCGACCCGAAACGCCTCGTCGCGCTGCTCGGCCTCTTGAAATCGCGCGGCCTGCTTGCCAAAACCTGCTTTGACATCGTCAGCAAGTCGGGCAAGACAGGCGAGACGATCGCGACGGCCATGATCATCCGGGAGCATCTTAAAGAGGCGGGCGTGACAGACTGGGCGCAGAACATGGTCGCCACGACCGGCTTCGAGGAGAGCAGCGTTCTCTGGCAGATGAACCGGCAGACGCCGTTCTTCGGGATGCTGCCCGTGCCGGAGGGCGTCGGCGGGCGCTTCAGCTACATCTCACCGGTCGGGCTGCTGCCCTTCGCGGTCACTGCCAGCGCCGAGACGCCGGAGGCGCGGCTGAGAAGCGCGCTGGCAGGCCAGGCCGAGGCGCACCGCCGCTTCCTGCTGCCGCCGGACGACCCCGACAACGCCGCCTATCGCCTGGCGCGCTGGCTCCACTTCGCCGAGCAGTTCGACCGCAAGACCTCCCTCGTCTTCTGCAACTACGCCGACGACGCCAAAATCACCGACTGGATGGGCCAGCTCTATACCGAAAGCATTCAGGAGCGCGGCGGCGGACTCAACATCATCGGCACGCGCGGCCCGACCGGCAACCACTCGCTGCTCAATGGCATCCTGCGCGGCCCGCGCGAAAAAGTCGTCCTCTTCCTGCAGTGGCAGGACTTAGGGCCGGACCTGACCATCCCGACGGGCAGCGGCATCGGCGGCGACCTGGCGGCCTTCGAGGGGCTGAAGATGACGCAGGTGCAGACGGCCTCCTGGCAGGGGACGTTCGACGACTACACCGCCAACGGCCTGGCCTGCGTCACGCTGCGGCTGGCGAAGCGCGACGGCTACCATCTGTTCCTGCTGATGCGCACGCTGATGGACATGGTCGCCATCAAAGGCCGCCTGCAGCTGCTGCACATCGGCACGGACGGCCAGCCCCACTACGAGCGCGAACTGACCTACCAGCAGGACGGCGTCGAGGGCTACAAGCAGCGCACGCGCGAGAACGCGCAGAAGATGCGGGGATAGGCGGGCAGAATCTCCTCATCGCGTGATTTTTTCGGGAACCTGCCGCCGCGAGGAATCGTCTACTGGGTGCGGTACGTCGCCAGAGTGAGATTTCTGGCAGGCGTGCTGCCCCAAAAACGGAATAGCGTCTCAAAACTGGATACCCTGGCCCCCGGTGAGGACAGTCATCGGGGGCTTTTTGCCGCCTCCGGCTCGATACCTGCCCGCGAAAAGAAGCCGTCTCCCTCCACTAGGAATTTATCACAGCGCAGCAAGAATGGGGTTTCTATCAGGCGGCCAGGGCCACTGCCTGGAGGTTGGACAGACGCGGCTTGAGCAGAGTCTTGTACGGCTCCACGAGCGCCTCCATGCCTGCGGGGGTTTCACGCAGCGCCTCGGCAAGCTGGCGATCAAAGGCCGGGCGGCACGTCCGGGCATACCGCGTCGTGATACACGTCTGCGAGGCGACGATCCGTTCGTCCGGGCCGAAGGCCAGCGGCGGAGCGTCCTCCTGCACGTCCGGCACGAACTGTGCGCTCAGGCGGCAGGAGTAGCCGGGCAGGCAGGTCTCGCCGTAGGTAAGCTCTGGCAGCCAGTGCGCCAGGATCGAGAAGTGCGGGCAGCGACCGGAGCGATCTGTATCAGGCATGGCGACCTCCTCACGAACACAGGCCCGGGAGAGGAAGCTGCCAGGATAGCAGAGCGCCTCTGTGTCTGCGTGGAATAGCTGCCGATTCGACGGCGCGCAACGGATTCCTGCGTGCCTGCTCGCTTGACCGTTTCTGCTGCTCCTTCGGCCCTAACGCCTCCGAACTGCGGCAGCCGTCGGAGAGCCGGGTTCTCATCCCGCGCGGCGTCGAGTGGTGGCGCTCATCGCGCCGGTATGGTCGCCGGCGGCGAAGGCCGCGCCGCAGGCAGGTTCAGCGGGGATTCCGGGCTGAACGTGTAGTGCGAGATGGAGTATTCGCCGAGCGAGCCTTGCAGCACGATAAGGTCTACCGCGCGCAGGCGCGGGCGCGGCGCAGGAGGCGCGGGCGGCGCGGGAGCGGTTTCTTGACCGGGCGCGGGTCTGGGCGGCTCGGCGGGCGGCTCTGCGCCGGGAAGAGTGGCCCGGTCGAAGGTGAGAACCGCGCAGGAGAACGGAACGCCGCCCTCCTTTTCGAAATAGCGCAGGCCCGCCGCGCCGGTCGTACCCGCGTTGCAGAGAATGGTGGTGTAGACCGGCGTGACGGCGCGCGGATCGGAGGCGGCAGCGGAACGGACGGCGGTGCCGGGCGGAGCGGCAGGCACGCTGCCGGGGTTCGGGCCGGTCTCATACTCAAGATAGGGGCGATGCAGGTGACCGCAGAGGACGAGCGGCACGCGCCCCCAAAGCGGGCGCGACTCCTCCGGGTCGTGAATGGCGATCAGGTCGGGCGGTGCAGGCAGCGCGGAGACCCTCTGCAGCAGCGTCTCGCCTCCGGCCTGAAGTTCGGCAGACGTCGTGTCCACGCTCCCCACGCCCGCCCGCGCCGACGCCGGGTTCGGCACGCCGAGCAGCGTCAGCCCCTTCACCGTCGCCACCTGCCCGTTCAGCACCGTCACGTTTTTGACCTTCGCCAGCGCATCCATCACCGTCTGCGAGTCGTGGTTGCCCGCGACGAAGACATAGGGATAGGGCAGTTTCGCGATGCCCTGCACCATCGCCGTCTCCGGCGGGCTGCCGAAGTCGGTCAGGTCGCCGGTGTCTACGATGAACTCGACTTTGAACTGCTCGGCGACTTTGCGCAGAAAATCGAGCGCCGCCGGGTTGTTGTGCAGGTCGGAGACATGCAGCACGCGGAAGGCGTCGAACTCGCCGTCCTGGTTCAGGCGATCCGGCACGGCAGCGATGCGCCCGTAGAGAACGTTGAGATTATTGGCGACCGTGACGAGTTTCTGCGAGAGCGCCTCGATCTTGGTGAAGGCGTCCTTGCCGAACTGAATGACCCAGGGAGCCTCTTTCAGCGTGCCGGTGTAGGTGGGCGACTCGAAGGCGTTGCCGTCGAAGGTGGTCAGCGCGCTGGCGAGCGTGACGCCGAGCAACCCCATGCCGAGGATACCGCTGACGACATACCCGCGCAAACGCCGTAC
>DASRGL010000147.1:0-12033 GCA_035651115.1 Chthonomonadaceae bacterium | reverse complement strand
TGAGCGCGCAGTCGCGCCGTCGGGTCTCCTCTCCGTGACAGTTTGCAACTCTGACGGCTCAGCCGCCGTCCCGGTGGGAATGGTTCATGCTTCCGCCGGGGCGTTTTTGTTTTTTTACAGGAATCGACTCGTTTCACGCTTTCTGACCTCATGTTTTCGCGCGCCGGAGGATCGCGTTCAGAGAGCAGGATATAGGCGCAGGAAAGGGATTTCGGGCGCGCAGGAGGATGGATTTTCATGGGTGGCATCAATACTCTGGATTTTCTCAAGCAGGTGGAAGAACAGCGCAGCCAGGAGCGGGCGCTGCATTGGGAAGGGACGTTTGCCGACTATGTGGACCTGGTCGCCAAACAGCCGCACATCGCAGACCTGGCCCATGCGCGCGTCTATAACATGGTCGTCTCGGCAGGGATCAAGGAAGAAGGCGACGGCCAGCCGCGCAAGTACAGGTTCTTTGAAGAAGACCTGTACGGTATGGAGCGAACGCTGCAGCAGTTGGTGGAAGAGTACCTGAATCCGGCCGCTCGCCGTCTGGATATTCGCAAGCGCATCCTGATGCTCGTCGGGCCGGTCGGCGGCGGGAAGTCCACGCTCGTCACCCTGCTCAAGCGGGGGCTGGAGAAATACAGCAAGACGGACGAGGGCGCGACCTACGCGATCAAAGGCTGCCCGATGCACGAGGAGCCGCTGCATCTGATTCCGGAAGAGATGCGCGCGGACTTCAAGCGCACTTTCGGCGTCTATATCGAGGGCGATCTCTGCCCGGTCTGCCGCTACCGCCTGGAGCATGAGTGGGGCAACAACATCAACACCGTGCCGGTGCATCGCATCTTCCTGTCGGAGCGCGCGCGCGTCGGCGTCGGAACCTTCAAGCCTGCCGATCCCAAAAGCCAGGATGTCGCGGAACTGACGGGCAGCGTCAATATCCAGGCTTTGACGGAGTACGGTCAGGAATCCGACCCGCGCGCCTACAACTTCGACGGGGAACTCAACATCGCCAACCGGGGCATCATGGAGTTCATCGAGATGCTCAAGGCGGAGAAACGGTTCCTCTATGAACTCAACACCGTCGCGGGCGAGCAGACCATCAAGGCCAGCCGGTTCGCGCTCATCTACTGCGACGTGGCCGTCATTGCCCACACGAACGAGTATGAGTACAACTCCTACTTCTCGAACAAAGAGAATGAGGCGATGATTGACCGCATCTTCGTGGTCAAAGTGCCGTACAACCTGCGGGTGAGCGAAGAGGTGCGCATCTACGAGAAGCTGATCGGGCAGAGCGACGTGCAGGATCACCGCGCGATGGGTGGCAACGGCAACGGGGCCGACCTTGACCTCTCGCAGATCCATATCGCGCCGCACACGCTGCGGGTCGCCTCAATGTTCGCCATCCTGACGCGCCTGAAGCCGAGCAAGAAGGCGGGCCTCTCGCTGACAACGAAGATGAAGCTATACGACGGCGAGAAGCAGGTCGGCGACTGGGATCAGCGGCACGTGCGCGAACTGCACGATGAGTACCTCGACGAGGGCATGAACGGGGTTTCGCCGCGCTTTATCATCAACCGCATCTCCTCGGCGCTGGTCAAGGGCGGCAAAAACTATGTGACGCCGATTGACGTGCTGCGCTCGCTGCGGGACGGCATCACGGAGTACACGAACAACGAGGAGGAGCGGCGCAAGCTGCTCGGCTTCATTGACGAGGTGCGCAAAGAGTTCGACGAAACGGCCAAGAAGGAAGTGCAGCGCGCGTTCGTCTACTCGTACGAGGAGTCGGCGAAGACGCTGCTCGACAACTATATTGACAACGTGGAAGCCTACTGCAACCGCGAGAAGGTCAAGCATCCGATCACGGGCGAGGACGTGGACCCGGACGAGCGGCTGATGCGCTCTATCGAGGAGCAGATCGGCGTGACGGAGAACGCCAAGCGCGAGTTCCGCGAGGGCGTCATGCGCTCGGTCGCCTCGCTGATGCGGCGCGGGCAGTCGTTCAATGTCGCTTCGGACGAGCGGCTGAAAGAGGCCATCGAGAAGAAGCTGTTCGCCGATCTGAAGGACATCGTGAAGATCACGACCAGCACCAAGACGCCGGACGCGGAACAGCTCAAGAAGATCAACGAGGTGGTAGACCGCATGTGCCGCGAGCAGGGCTATACGCCGGAGTCGGCGAACGAACTGCTCCGCTATGTCGGCACGCTGCTGAACCGGTGAACGGCCCTCACCCCTTGCCCCTCTCCCAAGCTTTGGGAGAGGGGAGGATTTCTTTTATCCAGAGAGAAGCGCCATGTTGTCGAAAAACGTTCAGTTTGTCGTAGATTCCGAGGGCAATCGAACGGCTGTTATCCTCTCCATCGAGGAGTATGAGAACTTAATGGAAGACATCGGAATGCGTCAAGCCTATTGCGAGCGCAAAGACGAACCACGCCGTCCCTTCAGAGAGTTCGTGGAAGAGATGCGAGCCACCGGTGAGATAGATGTATAGCGTTATCATATCATCGCACGCCGAGCGCGAGATGAAACGCCTAGATAGAAACCTTAAAAATCGCCTTGTTACCGCTATTCTTGCATTAGAGGCCGATCCGCGTCCAGAGGGATGCCTGAAAGTCAAGGGAGTAGAGGGAGTGTGGCGCATCCGCGTGGGCGATTGGCGTATCGGTTATGCAATTGATGACGCGAAACAAGAGGTAACGATAATCCGTGTTGCTCATCGAAGCGAGTTTTACAGTTAGACCGTTCTATGGCGACGCCGTTGCGTTCGCTCACCCAAGAGGTGTGAACCAATGCCGCAATTTTCATTGAGTACCGATAGCTGGGACCTGCATCGTCGCGCCGAGCGCGACCGCCAGCGGCATAACGAGAAGGTCAAAGAGGTCATCAAGAAGAACCTCGGCGACATCATCAGCCAGCAGGACATCATCACTGCCGACCAGGGGAAGATCATCAAGATTCCTGTGCGGGGACTGGAGTTGCCGCGCATCCGCTTCGACAACGAGGAGCGGGAGCGCGTGGGCCAGGGCAACGGCGGCACGAAGCCCGGCGATGTTCTGGGGCGCGTTCCGCAGCAGGGCCAGGGAACCGGGAAGGAGGCCGGTCAGGAGCCGGGCGTGGATTTCTATGATGCCGAACTGACACTGGAAGAGCTGACCGCGCTCGTGTTCGAGGATCTGCACCTGCCCAACCTGGAAGACCGGGGCGTGAAGCAGATTCTGTCCGAACACGCCGATTTCAACAGCATCAGCAAGCGCGGCATCAGCAGCAATCTGGATCGGAAGCGGACGCTGCTGGAAGCCTACAAGCGCAACGCGCGCGAGGGCAAGCCCGGCTGGGAGATCCGCAACGAAGACCGCCGCTACAAGACCTGGGAGATCGTGACGGAGCCGCAGCGGAACGCCGTCATCTTCGCCATGCGTGACGTCTCCGGCTCGATGGGCGAGTTCGAGGCGTATATCTGCCGCTCGTTCTACTTCTGGATGCTGCGCTTCCTGCGCAAGAAGTACGCCAGCGCCGAGATCGTCTTCATCACCTGCCACACGGAGGCGAAGGAAGTGGACGAACACGCCTTCTTCAGCCTGGGCGATTCGGGCGGCACGAAGATGAGCGAAGCCTACAAGCTGGCGATGCGCATCATAGACAAACGGTACAACCCGCGCGAGTGGAACATCTACCCGTTTCTCTTCTCCGACGGCTATAACTGGGGCGATGCCGAGTGCGTCGAACTCGTCAAACAGATGGTCGAAATCTGTAACTTAGTCGGCTATGGCGAGATCGCCAACGATATCTGGAGCCAGTCGCCGCACTTCGCGCCGCTCGGCCAGGCGTATCAGGAAGCGTTCGCCGACGAGAAGCGCGTCTGCCTGGTCAAGATCAACTCGAAAGAGGATGTCTGGCCCGCGCTGAAAAAGTTCTTCAGCAAGCACCCGGAGGTTCAGGAGATCGCGTAAGCAGGCGCTAGGCGTTAGGTATTGGTCTGTTGTTGGAGATGGATGAGTTATGAATCAGAGCGAAAAAGCGGAACTGGAGAAGTGGATAGACATTATCCAGGAGAAGGCGGCGGAGTTCGGGTTGGACTTCTACCCGACTCACTTCGAGGTCGTGCCGGATCACATCATCTATGAGTTGGGGAGCTATGTCCTGCCCGCCCGGTTTTCGCACTGGACGTTCGGGCGCGACTATCACCGGCAGAAGACGATGTACGAGTACGGCATGGCGAAGATCTATGAGATCGTCTTCAACACCGACCCGTGCCAGGCGTTCCTGCTCGACAGCAACTCGATGCTGGCGCACAAGTTCGTGGTCGCGCACGTGCTGGGCCACAACGACTTCTTCAAGAACAACATCTACTTCGAGCATACCGACCGGGGCATGATCGAGAAGGTGCGCCTGCACGCCAACCGCATCCGCAAATACGAAGAGGAGTTTGGCCCGCTGGTGGTCGAGGAGTTCCTGGACTCGGTTCTCTCTATCGAGGAGCATTTCGACACGAGCCTGACGACCTCGTTTCGCCGCAAGACGCCGGAGCAGTACGAGGCGGAGCGCCGCAAGCCGCAAAAGCCCACGACGGAGTACGATGATCTGTGGAACTTGATGGAGAGCAAAGACGGGCAGGAGCCGCCGAAGGCGCGCAAGTTCCCGCCGGAGCCGGAGAAAGACCTGCTCGGTTTCCTGCGCGACTACGCGCCGGAACTGGAGAAGTGGCAGCGCGACATCCTCAACATGATCCGCGAAGAGATGATCTACTTCATCCCGCAGATGCGGACGAAGATAATGAACGAGGGCTGGGCGTCGTTCTGGCACGAGCGCATCCTGACGGAACTGCCGCTGACGCCGGAGGAGCATCTGGAGTTTCGGCGGATGCACAGTTCCGTGCTGTCGCCCGGCTCCCGCATGTCCATCAATCCGTACTATGTGGGCTACAACATCTTCCACGACATCGAGCGGCGCTGGAACGGCGAGGAGGATGAGGACTATCCAGAGGAAGACTGGCGCGGTGAGACGCTCAAGCGCCCGGAGGGTGAGGGGCTGAAGAAGATATTCGAGGTGCGGCGCGATGAGGCCGACGTCTCCTTCCTGCGCAAGTATCTCACGCAAAGCCTGGTCAACCGGCTGGATATGTACACCTACAAGCTGGAAGAGGTCAACGGCGAGCAGATGTGGGTCGTGCAGGATACGGACTGGCGGCGCGTGCGGGATACGCTGCTCGACAGCATGACCAACTTCGGTATTCCGATGATCTATGTGGAGGACGCCGACTTCGAGCGGCACGGCGAACTGCTGCTGCGGCACGCCTATGACGGCAAGCAACTCGACCTGGACTACACTTCACGCACGCTCAAGCATCTCTATAATCTATGGAAGCGGCCCGTGCATATCGCGACCGTAGTCGAGGATACGGAGACGCTCTTGAGCTATGACGGCGAGGAGTTCCTCCAATCGGAAATGTAGGCAGACGCCCCCCTCTCTTCGGGAGAAGGGGGCTTTTCTTTTCTCTCCCCTGTCTCCACAGTTCGGTTCCCACCAGCCTGTTGACGCTTCAACAGGTTGGCTATGACATTTCTCACACAGCACAGAGGAGTTGACACCCGTTTGTGGAATTAGGCCGTATAGAACGGTGAAAGTGCGCTCTGTTTGCTGTGAGGGGTTCCTGCGAAAGGAGGACCACAATGGAGCTTGTCTACCTGCTGTTTGCGGCGCTGTTCGGGATCATTTTCGTCTCCTCGACGTTCAAGGTGCTGGCGAACTGGGAGCGCGCCGTCATTCTGCGCCTGGGCAAATTCAACCGTATGACCGGGCCGGGGCCGATCTTCCTGCTGCCGTTCGGGATAGACCGCGCCTACCGCGTGGACACGCGCATCGTGACGCTGGACGTGCCGCGCCAGGACATGATGACCCGCGACAACGTGCCGGTCTCTGTGGATGCCATCGTACTGTTCAATGTGACGGACCCGCGCGCGGCCATTCTCAACATCGAGAACTTCATGCGGACGACCTCGCTGATCGCGCAGACCACGCTGCGCAGCACCATCGGCCAGTGCGAACTCGACGAACTGCTTGCCCAGAGGGAACGGATCAACCAGACCTTGCAGGCGGTCATTGACGAGCAGACGGAGCCGTATGGCGTGAAGGTCACGGCGGTCGAAGTGCGCGATGTCTCGCTGCCGGAGACGATGAAGCGCGCGATGGCGGCCCAGGCGGAGGCGGAGCGCGACAAGCGCGCGAAGGTCATCAATGCCGAGGGCGAGTTCCAGGCGGCGGAACGGCTGACCCAGGCCGCAAACATGATGAGCAAGGAACCGGCGGCCCTCCAACTGCGCTATCTGCAGTCCATGCGCGAGATCGCTTCGGAGCGCAGCAGCATGACGATTCTGCCCATCCCGATAGACCTGCTGACGCCGTTCGTGGAGATGGCGAAGCGCGCCAACGAGCAGGCGAAAGAGGCTGCTTCGGAAGCGCCTGCGCCCGCCCCCGCAACGACACCGACCCTGGCAGCGACGCCGGAGACACCCAGCCTGAACGCGGCGGGCAACGGAGACACGGCCCCGGCGCTCAGCGCCTACAGCGCCGCCGCGCAACATGAACCGGCGCCGCGTTCCTAGCACATCAAGCGTGACAACTGTTGTCTGAACTGTGATTTATGGGATTAGAGGAGGGACTAGGATGGGGCTTGGCTTAATCCTAAGTCCCTCCTAAGCACGACCAGCATCTTGTTGCGCGCCATCGGTATCTGCTTCAAGCGGCCTTCCTCGAAAAAGCTTTGCAGCACTCTGCGCTCGAACTCGCTGGCGTCGGCGCTCTCCTCCGCGTCCGGGAACGCCTTCGGCCGCAACTGTTGCAGCAGGCGGTGAATATCGTCCTGGCGCAGGCTATAGTAGTGGGAAGTCCCCTCCTGCCGCTTTCCCCTCCATCTAATTAGCCAAACGCCTAATTAGGAGTCTGCCTAATCAGTGGCGATCTGTCAAGGCGTTTTTTCGTGATTTTGTCGGAAATGAGAGTCGCGTACTCTATGGGAAAGCAGGCGCGTTTTTGGCTCAAGGCGGGGTGCGGTTTCCGTTGGAGTGGGATATAATGAAGGCAGGCGCGAATGTCGGACAGGAGGAAAGCCATGGCGATCGCCAGACAGCCGGAACCAGCCCAACTGCTCACCTATGAAGACTATTAGTCCATCCAGGTAGAAACTTTGCCTAGACGATGAGATTGAGAACGCTGTTCGCCTATCTCAAGCAGCATCCCAAACTTCTACCTTGACAGAGTACTATATGGCGGAGGGCGAAATCAACACACGGTACGACATCCTCGACGGAGTGCGCATCTATATGACGAACCCCACCAGGCGTCACCAACGTATCCTAAACAACTGGTGTCTTCCCGGAACTGACTATGGCCGTCGCCATTTTCGCACTGTAAGCAGGAACATCCACATTCAACAGATAGCGCAACAAGTGAGAGAAATCATGACGCTGACAATAGAGTTATCACCTAAGATCGAAGCGCAACTACGAGAAATCGCACAGGAGCAAGGCGTCGAAATCAGCGATCTTGCCACGCGGTGGGTGGAATTTCTTATGCATGTTGTCTTAGAAGAGATCTCACCCACAGAAAAAGAGACTTTCAGGAAAGCACTCGCTGAAGTCTCCGCAGACGCACAGCCTCTTCTCTATGAACTGCTCGATAGAGCTATGCAGCGTACTGCGAAGATGCAGAAGATTCGCTCTCTGCATGGGCGCTTTGCAAATATTCCCACGACTGTAGATGACTTCTGCCGCGAGAAGCAAGAAGAGACCGCCAGAGAGGAAGCACGGGCGTGAATATTGTGCTGGATGCCAGCGCCCTGCTTGCTCACCTGCGCGGCGAGATCGGCGCGGATGTCGTGGATAGTTTGCTGTCGGATGCCGACACATCCTGCTATATGCACGTTCTCAACCTCTACGAAATTTTCTACCTGCTCAGTCGGGATGCCGATGAAGAGGCTGCCCTGACGACTATTCAGGACTATCAGGACGTTGGCATGATTGTGTGCGACGATATAGATGCCGGCTTCTGGCAAGACGCTGGACGGCTCAAGGCGGCCTATCCTATGTCTCCGCCGGATAGCTTCGGCATCGCTTTGGCTCGACGGTTGGGGGCAGAGTTTGTGACAGCAGATCATGCTGAAATGGATCCGCTCGTTCCGACGGGATTATGTGCCATCAGGTTCATTCGTTAAGGATGAGGCAGCGATAATGCGACAACAGTCTTGGAAACTGACGATACTGGGAACGTTGGTTCTGGCGGGAGGCGTGCAGATGCCGGCGCTGGCGCAGACGCCTCCACCCCACATCACAAGCGTCACGCAGTCGAGCGGGCTGCGCGGCACGACGATAGAACTGAAGATCGCGGGCGTGCATATCGGCCAGGGAACCGCGCTGGTGTTCGAGGGCGACGGGTTGGCGGTCGAATCGCTCTCGCCGGAGACGCCGCCCGCCGGACAGCCGCCCAAGCCGGAGGGAACGCTGACGGCGAAAGTGCGTATCGCCGCCGATGCCGAACCGGGCTGGCGCGCGCTGCGCGTCCTGACGCCCATGGGGCCGTCCGACCTGGGCCATTTCGCCATCGGGCTGTGGCCGGAGGTCGCGGAGAAGGAGCCGAACAACGCCCGCGCGCAGGCGCAGGAGGTCAAGCTGCCGGTCACGGTCATCGGGAAGCTGGACCCGGCGGAGGACGTAGACGGCTATCGCTTTCACGCCGAGGCCGGACAGACGCTCGTGTTCGACGTGTTCGCGGCGCGCATGGACTCGCCGGTCGAACCGGCGCTGACCGTGCAGGAGGAGGGCGGCAAAGAGGTCGCGCTGAAAGAGGATTTCCGCCGGGAAGACCTGCCGATGGTATTTGCGGTTCCGAAGACCGGGAACTATGTCCTCTTCCTGCGCGATCTGCGCTACCAGGGCAGCCCCAACCACGTCTACCGCCTGACGCTCGGCGCGATTCCCTACGTGACCGGCGCGATGCCGCCTGGCGGTTCCCCCGGGGCGACCCTGAACCTGCAACTGGCGGGCTACAATCTCGGCAGCGCCGCCTGCCGCGTCACCCTGCCGCCCGAACCGGCCTCGGAACCGTTCGCACGCGCGCTGTCCCTCCCGAACGGCCCTTCCAATCCTATCCTGCTGGCGACCGGCGCGTTCCCGGAAGCGCTGCAAGCCGGAACGAACGATTCGATAGCGAACGCACAGAAGCTGCCGGTTCCGGCGACGGTGAGCGGGCGGCTCGCGCGCCAGAACTCCGCCGCAGGCGGCGCGCAGGCCGATTTCTATCGCTTCCACGCCGCGCAGGGCCAGAAACTTGCGTTGGAAGTCGTGGCGCGGCGGCTCGGCTCGCCGCTCGACTCGGTGCTGACTGTGCTGGACGCCAGCGGCAAGGAACTGGCCTCGAACGACGATGACAATGGCGCGGACTCGCGGCTGGAGTTTACTGCGCCGCAGGCCGGGGACTATATCGCGCGCATCGCTGACCTGAACCAGCGGCACGGGCCGGACTTCGTCTATCGCCTCACCGTGCGCGTGCCGGAACCCGATTTTCGCCTGGCCTTCGCTCCGGAACGCCTCGCCATCGGGCAGGGCAACGCGATCCCGCTGACGGTCACGGCGACACGGCTCAACGGCTTCGACGGAGAGATCGCGCTGGCCTTCGAGGGACTGCCCGCCGGAGTGCGCGTCATCGGGCCACCCCAAATCCCGGCGGGCCAGGCCGAAACGCTCCTGCTGCTTGCCGCCGCGCCCGATGCCCCGCTCAACAAAGCGGACGCCTTCCGTATCACCGGAACCGCGACGCTCAACGGCAGACCGGCGCGGCGCAAGGCCCAACCCCTGCTGGAAGAGTACGTCCGCAACAACAATAACCAGATCGAGCGGGCGACGCGCCCCTCCGTCCTGCCGATGATCGCGGTCGCGCCGCCGCCCGACATGACCGTGACGGCCACGCCCGACCATCTCACGCTCGCGCCGGGCAAGACCGTCGAGATCAAAGTCAAGATCGCGCGCAAAGAGGGCTTCACCGCGAAGGTTCCCCTGGCGCTGCTCGGACTTCCCGCCGGAATCACGGCCACCACGCCCGAAATCGCCGAGAAGCAGACGGAAGCGACCCTTACGCTGAAAATCGAGGGAGATGTCAAGCCCGGCGACTCCACGCTCATCGTCGTCGGCAAGGCGGCGCTGGACGAACTGCGGTTTGTGCCGCACTGCGCGCTGCCCCTCACGCTGACCGTGACGAAATAGCGCCTGCAGACGCGGCCATCAGGCGGCTTTCTCCTGCGGTTCCGGGCGGCTTGTCGCAGCCTGCGCGCTGACAGCCTCCGGAGTCTCGCGCAGCACGGAGATCACGAGCGCGCTGAGCGCGATCAGGTCGAGGACGAAGCGTGCCGCGTGCGCGTACTCCCACTGGTTGCGCCAGCGTATCCAGTTCGCAGGCGCGGCCTCGACCGCCCACCGTTTCATCTCGGCGTTCGCGGGCGCGATAATCGGAACCCATACCCCGAAGAACTCCACCACCAGGCAGAACGCCGCCAGCAGCGTCAGGCCGAAGGCAGGTCGGCGACTGCGGACGAGAAACGCCAGCACAATCGTCGCGATAATCGCGCCGAACTGAACGAGGATGCCGGGCCAGGTGCCGTAGGTCAGGTAGAGCGTGCGATGCAGCGTCAGGTACAGTGAGGCCGGATACTGCATCTTGGCGGGCATCTCCATGACGTGCGAGAACGTCAACCCAAGCAGCAGCGCCGTGAACAGAAGGGGGAAGAAGCGCCAGACTTTCAACGCCATAGATCTCTCCTTCCTCCTATCGAAATGCAGGACGAACTTCCCAACGAGACGCACGCACGCGCAACCATTGTTCCCACGAAGCAAAAAGCCGCCCGGTCACGCAGACCGGGCGGCTCAGAGGGAACAGCGTTTCCGCTAAATCAGTTCCTGGATGGGTTCATGTCCATCGAGGAGATAGTGCGGACGCCCTAACGCATCCGTGACGGGCGTGCTGGCAATGTCTATGCCCAGGTTGTGGTACAAGGTGGCGAACACGTCCTTGTAGTCTATCGGACGTTCGTCGGCCTCCTCCCCGAACCGGTTGGTCGAGCCGATCACCTGCCCGGTGCGCATCCCACCCCCGGCCAGCAGGCAGCAGGAGACGCGGGGCCAGTGGTCGCGTCCGGCATCTTTGTTGATGCGAGGCGTGCGTCCGAACTCGCCCCAGACGACGACGGAGACCTCCTTATCCAGCCCTCGGTCATAGAGGTCCTGGACCAGCGCCGTCACCGCCTGATCCAGCATCGGCAGATAGGTCTTGAGGTTCGAGAAGTTGCCGCCGTGCCAGTCCCAGAAGCCGTAGGAGACCGTCACAAAGCGCGCCCCGGCTTCGACCAGCCGCCGCGCCGCCAGGAACTGATCGTGGATCATCGGAGAGGCGTCGCCTACCGGAGAGTCCGTGCCTTTGCCGTACCGGGCGCGGATTTTCGGGTCTTCTTTGGTGACATCGAGGGCGTTGACCAGCCTGGTGGAGGTCAGCAGGTTGTAGGCCCGCTGGTTGAGCGCATCCAGACCTTTGAGGTTGTCCACGCCGCGCCGGAACCGATCCAGGCTTTGCAGAAGCTGGCGACGATGGCTGAGGCGGTCGAGGGTGATACCGTTCAGCGTCATGTCCTGCATCATCGGGCCGTTAGGATTGAGCGCGCTGTACTCCAGTCCCAGGAAGCCGGGGCCGGGATCGTTGTACGGCGGATGCTGGGTACGCGCCGCCAGGTTGATATAGGCCGGAACCGTCTTCTCGACCGGCCCCTGCAGCTTAGAGACGACCGCGCCCATGACCGGAGCCTGGTTCTGGTTGAACTCGGCCTGCGTGTAGCCGCTCATACAGAGATTGGAGGCGTGTTCGTCCCTGGCTCCCACCAGGGAGCGAATGATGGCGAACTTGTCCATCATCTTTGCCAGCCGGGGCATGTGTTCGCAGATCTCGATGCCCGGCACATTGGTCTTGATGGGCTGGAACTCGCCTCGGATCTCGGCAGGCGCCTCCCTC
>DASRGL010000146.1:0-2025 GCA_035651115.1 Chthonomonadaceae bacterium | reverse complement strand
CCCCGGCAGCAGTTGCGCGATGTTGCGGCGATTGGAGAAGATGGTCGTGACGTTGGGCGGCATGATGTCGTCGAGATAGCGCAGGCGCTCCAGATTGATGTCGAGGATGTAGACGTTCGCGCCGAACCCCGCCGCGATCTTGGCCGCGTTCGCGCCGACCACGCCCCCGCCCAGGATGACCACGTTCGCAGGCGGCACGCCCGGCACGCCCGCCAACAGGATGCCGCGCCCCTCCATCGGACGCTCCAGATACTTCGCGCCCTCCTGCACCGCCATGCGGCCCGCCACCTCGCTCATCGGGGTCAGCAGGGGCAGCGTGCCGTCGGCAAGCTGCAGGGTCTCGTAGGCGATACAGATGGCTCCGCTCGCCACCATCGCCTGCGTCAGTTCCTGGCTGGCGGCAAAGTGGAAGTAGGTAAAGACGATCTGGCCGGGGCGCAGCAGGGGATATTCCGGCGGCAGCGGCTCCTTGACCTTCAGGATCAGGTCGGCCTGCGCGAAGAGCGGCCCGCTGTCCGCCATGATCGTCGCGCCCGCTTCGGTATACTCCCTGTCTTCGATGCCCGTCCCCAGGCCCGCGCCCGCCTCGACCAGCACGGTATGCCCGGCCTCGACCAGCGATTCGGCCCCGGCAGGCACGAGCGCGACGCGATACTCGTCCGCTTTGATCTCTTTAGGAACCCCGACGATCATCTCCGGTCACTCCTTCGGCGCTGCGGCTTCTCTGCCCGCTGCGGCGCTTCTGTCGCACAGTATACCGCAAACGGGCCGCTTCCTGGCATCCGCCAGGCATCGGAATATCCGTCTGGGCAAGCGCGGCCCGAAATTGCTGGCCTCTCATTTTTTCTGGTAGATATTCGCCCGTCTGTGGAAAAACCTTCACGTCAGGATACTTTTCCCTTATGAACCGAAAGTATAGCCTCCTTCTATTCATCGCCTGGTGCGGCGTCTGCGTCGCCGGGGTCTGGGCGGCGGAACGGTACGCGAACACGCCGGGCGCATCCGCGCGGGCGGATTCTCGATGGCCTGCCGGGAGCGGATTGACACGTGAACCGGGGAAGGCCGCGCTGGTGATGTTCGTGCATCCGCACTGCCCCTGCTCGCGCGCCAGCATCGGCGAGTTGAGCCGGCTCATGGCCCATAGCGGCGAGCGCTTGCAGGCGTCTGTCCTGTTTTTACGGCCTTCCGGCTTTGCGCCGGGTTGGGAGCGGACCGACCTGTGGCGCAGCGCGGCGGCCATACCGGGCGTGCGGGCGCTTGCCGATCCGAACGGCAGGGAAGCCCGGCGCTTTCAGGCCGTCACGTCGGGACAGACATTCCTGTACGATGCGCAGGGCCGCCTGCTGTTTAGCGGCGGCATCACGACCTCGCGCGGACACGCTGGCGACAATGCGGGACAGGCGGCGATCCTCTCTCTGCTGGCGACAGGCCGCGCGCCGACGCGCACGGCGCCCGTTTTCGGCTGCCGACTGTTCTGAGAGCGAGATGCACTGTGGAATCGACGAGGGCTGAAAAAACCGATTTTCCGATGGATCAGGCGGCGAGCCAGGCGCGCGGCCAACAGCTTTTTGAGGCGCATCGGCAGACCATTTTGCGGCGCACCGACCGGCTCTTTGCCGGGCTGATGCTGTTTCAATGGCTGGCCGGCATCGCCGCCGCATTCTGGCTGTCGCCGCGCGCCTGGGACGGCACGGCCCATCACGCGCATCCGCATGTCTGGATCGCCTGCCTGCTGGGAGCGGCGATCATCAGCCTGCCGATCCTGCTGGTGCTGCTTCAGCCCGGCAAGGCGCTTACCCGGCACACCATCGCCATCGCCCAGATGCTCATGTCGGCGCTGCTCATCCACCTCACCGGGGGGCGCATCGAGACGCACTTCCACGTCTTCGGTTCGCTGGCGCTGCTGGCCTTCTATCGCGACTGGCGCGTGCTGATCTCAGGATCCGTGGTCGTCGCGGTGGACCACCTGTTGCGCGGCTTCTTCTGGCCGCAGTCGGTCTATGGCGTGCTGGCGGGAGCCGAATG
>DASRGL010000145.1:0-7555 GCA_035651115.1 Chthonomonadaceae bacterium | reverse complement strand
CCCAGGCCGAAACGGGAACCTTGAAAATCGAGCGCGTGTTCGGGCCGGAAGTGCCGACCGGCCCCTATAAGCATCCCGCGTCGCTGACCGAGTTGGCGAACGGCGACCTGTATCTGGTCTACTATGGCGGCGAGGGCGAATATGCCATAGATACCGGCGTGTTCGGCGCGCGGCTCAAGAAGGGCGCGAAGCAGTGGGAGAAGCCGCAGCGCATCGCGCACGATCCCTTCCGCTCGCTGGGCAACGGCGTCGTCTGGCAGGCTCCCGATGGCCTCGTCTGGCTCTTCTATGTCGTGCGCTGGGGCGACACCTGGTCTACCTCGCGCATCCAGGCCAAAATCTCGCGGGACGGCGCAAAGACCTGGTCGGATAGCTTCGTTGTCACCGAGGAGGAGGGAACGATGGTGCGCGGGCGGCCCATCGTGCTGGACACAGGCGAGTACCTGCTGCCCATCTACCACGAGACGGGGCGCAACACCGAACTGGTCGGCCCGGATAGCACCTCACGCTTCCTGCGCTTCGATCCCAAGACGAAAGTGTGGAAGCCAAGCGGCGTCATCCGGTCGGCCAAAGGAAATATTCAGCCTGCGGTCGCGCAACTGACCCACGATCATCTGATCGCCTACTGCCGGCGCGGCGGCGGCTACGATCCGGTGACGGACGGCTATATCGTCCGCTCCGAGTCGCACGATGGCGGGCAGACCTGGTCGGAGGGCAGGGATACGCCGTTTCCCAATCCGAACGCGGCTGTTGATCTCCTCAAGCTGCGCAGCGGGAGCCTGCTGCTCATCTACAACGACAGCATGAACGACCGCACGCCGCTGACCGCCGCCCTCTCGACGGACGGTGATAAGACCTGGCCCTATCGCCGCAACATCGCCACCGGGCCGCACGATTACGCCTACCCGTTCGCCATTCAGACGCGAGACGGCAAGATCCATGTCATCTATACGTCGCACCATCGCACCGTCATCGAACACGCCGTCTTTGATGAGGACTGGGTGCGGGGCGGAAACGGCCCGTAGGGAGGAGACCATGCCGCGTAAGATCGTCACCGTAGACGGAACCGCGTTCTCTATTCGCGACTACGAACTGCCGTCGCTCGGCCCGAAGGACGTGCGCGTGCAGGTCGCGTTCGCGGCTCCCAAGCACGGCACGGAGAAGCAGAGCCTCACCGGCAGCGTCTTCAGCCGCAAACGCTGGGACAGGACGCTGCGGATGTTCCTGCCGAAAGAAGAGACCGATGCGCCGCCCGCCGCGCCTGCCGAGCGCGGCATCGGCAACATCGTCGTCGGGACGGTCACGGAAGTCGGAGCCGAGGTGACGCGGTTCAGGCCCGGCGATAAGGTGTTCGGGCCGGGGCAGATAGCTGAGATGCACCAGGCGGCGGAAGATCGGCTGCGCCCGCTGCAAGGTCTCTCGCCGGAAGACGCCGTCAGCACCGACCCGGCGCACGTCGCTCTGGTCGCGGTGCGCGACGGCAATATCCGCATCGGGGATACGGTCGCGGTCTACGGCCTGGGAGCCATCGGCCTGATGGCGGTGCAGATCGCGCGGGCGGGCGGAGCGCGGCGCGTCTTCGGGGTAGACCTGTTTCCTCTGCGCCGGGCCTATGCAGAGGCGCACGGGGCCGATGCCGCCTTCGATCCGCGCGCCTGTGATGCCGCCCTGGAGATCAAGCGGGCCACCGGCGATCAGGGCGTGGATGTCTCCATCGAGACCTCCGGCAGCAGCCGCGCCCTCCACGACGCCATTCGCTGCATCCGGCAGTGCGGCACGGTGGTGCATGTCCCCTGGGGGCCGCATGATGCGACCGACCTGCACCTGGACGAGGAGTTCCATCTCAATCGCCCCACGCTCATCGGCAGCCAGGCGTGGGAGGGCTGGGGCAATCCCGACCGCTCGCACCCGCTCTGGAACCCGGAGCGCGCCTACCAGACCGCGATAGACCTGTTCGCGGACGGCCTCATTACGGGCAAAGGTCTGGTTACGCCCATCGTTCCGTTCGAGGAGGCGCCGCAGGCGCTTGCCGCCATCTTCACGCAGCCGGAGACGACCATCAAGGTCGGCGTGACCTTCCCGTGAGCCTACCCGTGTCATCGTGACGCGATCCTGAGAGGAGGAAATCGGTCGCCAGCGAACGGATCGGGTTCGGCGCGCACCTGCCCCTGCGCAACTCTCTCGCCTCCCTGCACGGGGAACCGGTCGCCTGCTCGACTCTCGTGCTGGCCGCCGGAGTCGCGGGCATCTACTGCGTCGCCACCGTGCCGGAAGCGCGCCGTCAGGGGAGCGGCGGGGCCATCACCGCCGCGCCCCTTCACATCGCCCGCGCGATGGGGTATCGTATCGGTATCCTGCAAGCCTCGGAAAGCGGCCATCCCGTCTATCGGCGGCTGGGGTTCCAGGAGTTCTGCACACTCGGCCTCTATCTCTGGCAGGGCGCGGACGTGTGACCACAGACAAGAGCGTGCAGAAGACAGACACAGCCCGGCAGATCGCCTACTATGACGCCATATCTTCTCATCAACGCGGACGACTTCGGAATGACGGCGCGGGTCAACGCGGCGGCGCTGCGGGCGCATCGCGAGGGCGTGCTGACGAGCGCCAGCCTCATGGTCGCGGAGGAGGGCTGGCAGGAGGCGGTCGAGATCGCGCGGCGCGAACCCCGGCTCGGCGTCGGCCTGCACGTCGTCGCGACAGTGGATAGATCGGTGCTGCCTGCCAGAGACATTCCGCATATCGTCAACAGGCAGGGCCGCTTTCGGCCCGATCCGCTGCGCGCCGGGCTGCTCTATGCGCTCTCGAAAACGGCACGAGTCGAGTTGCAGAGGGAGATGGAGGCGCAGTTCGCGCGGTTCGCGCAGACCGGCCTGCCCTGGTCGCACGCGGACAGCCATCAGCATATCCACATGCATCCGGTTGTCCTGAACCTATTTCTCGATCTCTGTGACCGCTACGGCGTCCATCGCATTCGCGTTCCCCGCGAGAGCCTGCGCGCCCACCTGCGCGCGGGCGGCGACCGCTTCAACATCAACACGGTTCCGGCGCTGGCGCTGAACGTCCTGGCCCGCCGCGCCGTCCGTCATCTACAAACGCGGAAGACACTCGGCGGCAAGCCCATCTTCTTTTGCAATCAGGTCTGCGGCACGTTCCAGTCAGGCAATATGCACGCCGCCTACGTCCGCCGCCTGCTGGACTCTCTGCCCGGAACCGCCAGTGAGGTCTATTTCCATCCCGGCACCGCCTACGCCCGCGCGCTGCCCGCCGACCGGCAGACCGAGGGCGTGCGCGACGTGGAACTGCACGCGCTGCTCGATCCCGGCGTGCGCGCAATAATCGAGGCGCGGGGCTTCTGCATCGGACGGTACGAGGAGATCGAGGCGGCAAGGTCTGAACTGTGATTTATAGGATTTTTGGATGGGCTATGATTGGATCAGAGTGAAATCCTAGTCTATCCGTTAATCCGACTAATCATGGTTCAGACATTGAAGGAGTGAGGCCATGCGTCGGCTGCAAGTGAGCGCAAATCGGCGGTTTCTGGCGTATGACGACGGGCAGCCGTTCTTCTATCTCGGCGATAGCATAGCGGAGAACTACGCGCGCACGCCCATCAAGCCCTGTCTGGACGCCGAACCCGGCTACGAAGATCATCCCTCCGGCTTCGATCCGAAAAACGGCTGGCTGGATGCTTACGAGACGCGCAAGTTCGCCTACTGGGCGCTCTTCGCAGGAGCCTGCGGGCATACCTATGGCTGTCACGACATCTGGCAGATGTGGCAGCCGGGTCGCGACCCGATCACGGCGGCGCGCACGCCCTGGTACGAGGCGATTCACCTGATGGGTTCGGGGCAGATGCAGCACGCCCGCAGCCTGCTCGAATCGCGGCCCTATTTCGTCCGCATTCCCGATCAGAGCCTGCTCGCCTCAGAAGCTGGAAGCGGCACGGAGCATGTCCAGGCGACGCGCGCCGACGATGGCAGCTACGCCTTCGTCTACACGGCGGCGGGCCGTCCGGTGACGATCCGGATGAATAAGCTCGCGGGCTGCGCGGTCAAAGGCTACTGGTACGACCCGCGCCAGGGAACCGCCACCGCCATCGGCGCGTTCACCACCGACGGCACGCGCACGTTCACGCCGCCTTCCAGCGGGCCAGAGAACGACTGGGCGCTGGTTCTGGATGACGCGGCGCAGCGTTTCCCGCCGCCGGGCCAGAGTCAATAAGAGCGCCAGACAGAACGGTTCCCTCCCGTTCGCAAGGGGAGAGCTTCCGCTCCGCTGTTCCCTCCCCTTACGAAGAGGAGCTTCCGTTCTGAGGTTCCCTCCCCTTCCGAAGGGGAGGGCTAGGGAGGGGTAAGAAGCAAGCGCCA
The DNA here is from genome assembly GCA_035651115.1 of Chthonomonadaceae bacterium. Lineage (GTDB taxonomy): Bacteria > Armatimonadota > Chthonomonadetes > Chthonomonadales > Chthonomonadaceae > DASRGL01. The sequence goes on along the minus strand of DASRGL010000145.1, from coordinate 3,188 downwards.
TGAAAATCACCGAAGTCAAGGTCATTGTCACCTGCCCGGGCCGCAACTACGTCCTCGTCAAGATACTCACGGACACGCCGGGTCTCTACGGCATCGGGGAAGGCACGCTCAACGGCAGCGAGCCGATCGTCGCGGAGGCGATCCGTCATATCGCGCACCTGCTCATCGGGCGCGATCCGCAGCGCATCGAAGACCTGTGGCATCTGGTCTACCGGCAGGGCTACTGGCGCGGCGGCCCTATCTTCATGGCAGCGCTGGCGGCGATAGACATCGCGCTGTGGGACATCAAGGGCAAGCAGGCGAACCTGCCCGTCTATCAGCTTCTCGGCGGCAAAGCGCGCGACGGCGTCATGTGCTACAGCCATGCCGGAGGGCGGGATGAGATCGAGACGGAAGACCATGCGCGCCGCCTGATGGCGCAGGGCTTCAAGGTGGTGCGCTGCCAGGTCGGGCCGTATGGCGGCGCGGGCGTCCTGGGCCACAAAGACCCGATCACGCCCGGCACGCCCGCCGAACAGATCTACGAGCCGACACCCTATCTGCTCAGCGTGCCGAAACTGTTCGCCCATCTGCGCGACAAACTCGGCATGGAGATCGAACTGTTCCACGACGCGCACGAGCAGTTGGCTCCCATCGAGGCCGCGCGGCTGGCGAAGGAGTTGGAGCCGTATCGCCTCTTCTTCCTGGAAGACCCGCTGATGCCGGAACACCGCGAGTCGTGGCCGCTCCTCCGCGCCGCCTCCACGACACCGCTTGCCATCGGCGAAATACTGACCTCGCGTTGGGACTGCCTGCCGCTCTTTATGAACCGGTGGATAGACTTCATCCGCATCAAGCCGCTCCATGTCGGCGGGCTGACCGAGGCGCGCAAGATTCTGATCCTGGCCGAGCCGTTCAACGTGCGCAGCGCCTTTCACGGCGCAGCGGACATCGGCCCGGTCGCGCAGGCCGCTTCCATCACGCTGCAATCGGTCATCCCGAACTTCGGCGTGCAGGAGTGGACGCGCTTCCCCGAACCGGCCTACGAGGTCGTCTCCGGCATCTGCAAGATGGAGAACGGCTTCGCCTATCCTAACGAATCGCCCGGCCTGGGCGTAGATATAGATGAGGAGAAGGCGGCCAGGCATCCCTATCAGCGCGCGTTCATGCCGCTTGTCCGCCGCGCCGACGGCTCTATGCACGTCTACTGACCGCCTGGTGCAACGGCGGAGCGAGAGAGAGCGTACAATATCTCAGAAGCCTGACAACCCAGGAGAACACAATGGCAATCTTGAAATTGCATAGCCCGGATATACAGTGTGACGGCTGCGCCAACGCGATCAAACGCGCGCTCGGCCAGCTGGAAGGCGTGCAGAGCGTCGAGGTGGAACTGGAGGGCAAGAACGTGACCGCGCGGTATGCGGCGGCGCAGACCGACGAGGCCGCCATTCGGGAGCGGCTGGCGCTGGCCGGTTTTCCGGCAGCCTGACGACGCAGGGAGCGAGGAGAGATGCTCAAAGGCGAAAAGGCCGTCCTGCGTGCCTGCCGCGCCTGTGGGTTCGTGGAGGAGGGCCGTCTGCGCGAGCATGTCTGGAGCGGCAGCGACGGCAAGTATGTAGATGCCGTCTATATGGGCGTGCTGCGGGCGGAATGGAATCCACAGATGACACAGATTAAGAATGTCTGAACTGTGATTAGTAATGATTAACGGATGGACTAGGATTAAGTTGGCCCCATCATAGTCCATCCGTTAATCCGACGAATCACAGTTCAGACATTCTTAATCTGTGGATTCAAAAGGAGGCAATACCCGATGGGGAGGTTGGCGGGCAAGGTCGCGATTGTGACCGGGGCTTCGCGCGGAATCGGGGCGGCGATTGCAAGGCGATTGGCGGCGGACGGCGCGCGAGTCGTCGTCAACTATAGCGCCAGCGAGGAGGCGGCACGGCAGGTCATCACACAGATCGGGGAGGCCGGTGGCGAAGCAGTGGCGGTGCAAGCCGACCTTTCCGATTATTGGCAAATTCCCGGCCTCTTTGAAATGGCGATGCTTCAGTACGGTCGCCTCGACATACTGGTGAACAATGCGGGCGTGGCGGAGTTCCATCCGCTCGGCGAGATTACCCAGCGAGAGTATGAGCGCCAGTTCGATGTGAATGTGCGGGGCGTGCTGTTCGCGTCACAGGAGGCAGCGAAGCGGTTTGGTGAAGAAGGCGGGCGCATCATCAACATCACGTCCGGGGCGGCGCAGGCTTGCCCGCCCGGAACCTCCGTCTACAGCGCGACGAAGGCGGCGGTCGAGGCGATGACCAAAAGCCATGCCGCCGAACTGGGGCCGCGCCAGATCACGGTCAACGCCGTCGCGCCGGGCTTCACGGAGACGGACATGCTTGCCGCTGTCTTTCCCGCCGACGCCCGCGCCTCTATGATCGCCCGTACGCCGCTGGGACGCATCGGCACGCCGGAAGACATCGCCGACGTAGTCGCCTTCCTTGTCTCCGACGACGCCCGCTGGATCACCGGGCAGGTCATCGGCGTCAACGGTGGCCTGCGCTGAAGCGAAAAGTTTCCTCCTCCCTGCGGTCTGTCCCGCCGCGAAAGCAAAGCCCCCGACAAAATCGGAAATTTTCGCGCCGCCTCTTGACAAGACAGCTACATAGCGGTATAACTATATTGCTATGGAAAATGTCCTCATAAAAGCGGGGAAGAATCCCCTCATTGATATGGAAACCCTGGAGCGGGTCGCTCCGATCCTGCGCAATGTGGCGCATCCCCTGCGGCTGCGCATTCTCGACTACTTGAATCACGCGGGCGAGCCGCGTAACGTCACCGAGATCACGGAGGCGGCGGGCGCATCCCAGGCCATCGTCAGTCAGCAGTTGCGCATTCTCAAGGATCAGGGCGTGCTGACGGCGCGGCGGGAAGGCAACTTCGTCCTCTATGACCTGGCCGACCGCAGCGTGCTGCTGCTGCTCGACTGTATCCGGCATCATCAGCAGAGCCAGGCGTAATGGGCAGGGCGGCAAGCCGTCCCAAAATCTTCGCCCTGGACATATTGACATTGCTATGTTGATATATTTCTGCGAGGAGGCGCGACCATGAAAGTAGCCCTAGACGGGATCGGAAAAGCGCGATGGCGCGATGCGCTGAGGCAGCACAGACACCCCTGGCTGCTCGCCGGATGCGCCCTGTTTGTCGTAGCGATGCTG
>DASRGL010000144.1:0-11288 GCA_035651115.1 Chthonomonadaceae bacterium | reverse complement strand
AGATGCGTCTCCTGGGTGACGCAAAACGCGCCGTCTCGCTCATCGAAGGTCAGGACGGTCTGTTCCCCGGAGAAGGCGACCCGCGCGGCGCTCGAAAGCGCCAGGCGCAGCACTTGCGTGGGCGTGGCGCGGTGGGTCTGCGAGGTCTGTCGTGGGGGCGAAGCGTGGAGCGCGCGCCGCGCCGCAGGCTGGCCTGTCGAGAAGGACAGGCGCGCGGCCAGGAGCAGGGCGGCCAACAGGCCAGCCGCCAACGTGCGCGCAAGCGCGCGGCGGTCAGTGGATGTCCAGCGCGCCATCTTGCCAGTCCTCGCGCGTGCCTTCGGAGGCCAGATACCGCATACGGCCCGAATCGGCCAGGGGCAGGGCCGCGTTATGCGAAGCGTGCAAGGTCATCAGCGCGTCGGCATTGATCTCCTGTGCAGAGGCGATGACCGGCACCGCACGGCTGGCAACGCGGCTGCCGTCTACGGCGGGTGGCGGCAGGGTGCGCGTGCGATAGGTCGGCACGGCCAGGGTGACGATCAGCATGAATGCCGCGCCCGCCGTGACGAACAGCCCGGCGCGCGGCGCGACGGAGGCGGCGAAGCGGGTGGAAAGCGGTGCGGCCCAGCCGAGGCGCTGCCTTCTTGCGGCCTGCGCTTTGCCCGCTTGCCGGGCCTCGGCGTGCTGGCGAACGGTGGCATGGGCGCGCGGCCAGAAATCACCGCGCGCGGCGGGCGCAGGCAGTTGGCGCAGGAGCGTCTGCAGGCGCAGCAACTCCTCGTATTCCCGGCGGCAGCGGCGGCATTGCGCCAGATGATCCCGCACGGCGGTCGAGCGCAGCGCCCCCAGCGTGCCATCTATGTAGCTGCTCAGGTAGTCCGTACAGCGAGTACAGTTCAGGCTATTTCGCCACATAATCGTGCAACTTGTCTTTCAGCAGTAACCGCCCGCGATGCAGCCGCGAACGCACCGTCCCCACCGGGCATCCCACGATCTGGCTGACCTCTTCGTAGGTCAGGCCCTCCATGTCCGAGAGAACCACGACCAGCCGGAAATCCTCCGGCAGCGCCAGCAGCGCCTGCTGGATCGGCTCGTCCAGCGTGGCGGCCAGAAGGCGCGTCTCCGGGTGAGACGACCAGTCTTCGATCTCGCGCGTGGACTGCGCGCCTTCGCTGTTGGTCAGCGTCGTGTCCAGCGACTCCAGGGCGAGCTTGGGCCGCGAGCGCGTCCCGTCAATATAGGTGTTGCGCAGGATACGAAATAGCCACCGGTCGAAGTAGGTGCCGATCTTGAAACGACCGAACGACTCGTAGGCTTCAATCAGGGCTTCCTGCACCAGGTCTTCCGCATCTTCATGGTTGCCAGTCAGACGGTAGGCGACCCGATAGATGCTGGCCTCATGGCGGCGCACAAGGTCTTCAAAGACGGAGTGCGTATCTTCTGGTCTGTGCTTGCGCGCCAAAAACATGGATCGCGTCCTGGGCCGGGGACGTTGGCGGCACGCGGCCTGCGATAGAGCCGCTATGCCGGTCCGAGAGCCACTGGTTGCCGCCCGAAGTGCGGTGAGGCGAGGCGACTTTCGACACTCTGGTTAGCGTGTCGAGCCGGGGGAAAAGTTCCCGATGGCGAGGAAATTGCCGGACGGTGATAGATGCGCATACTCCGCAGAATGCGCTCGAAGTCCACCCTGGAGACGCGATAGGTATCGAGCGGCGCGGCCATGCGGATGGCAAGCAGGCGGTCGTAGGCGTTGAGCAGGTAGATGTCTATCTTCTGCCGATCTCCTGGCGTCACGAATGTGACACGCTCAGCGGGCTTCCCATCCAGAGTCAGTTTCGCCCGCTGCGCGCCCAGTCGAAGGCTCTGCTGCGCCTCCTGCTGGAGCCTCTGCACGCTCGGCGGGGTGTCCTCCACCATTACGACGGCCGCATAGGGGCTGACCCAGAGGCTTGCGCTGTTTATCTGCCGCCAGTTGCGCGGGATGTCTATGCTCCACCAGGGGTCATCGCCGGAGGGAAGGAAGGTCTGCATCGGCGCGGTGGCCGCAGGGGAGACCGCTCTCCACTGCGCCAGCCCGGCCCCTCCGGTCAGCAGCAGGAGCGCCGCCGTTATCAGGGAGACGGCCCACTCGTGCCATCGGTTGGGCGGATGGACGGCCAGGGCGTCCGGCAGCAGGAAGAGCGCCGCGAAGCCGCCGCCCGCCAGTCCGCCCAGATGCGCCCAGTTGTCTATGTGGCTGCCCGGCATGAAGCCGATCATCAGGTTGACGACGACGACCGTGAGGAGTTGCCGCAGTATCTCCGCCCGCGCCCGCGCCGGAACCAGGGAGCGGAAGCGCAGCGGGAAGACGATGCCTGCGCCCACAAGACCGAAGAGCGCGCCGGAAGCGCCGAGCGAGGGGCCGGGCGAAAGCAGAAAGCTGAACAGGTTGCCCGCCACGCCGGCGACCAGATAGATAATCAGGTATTTGCGCCAGCCGTAGAGCGTCTCGATCTGCGCGCCGAACCAGTAGAGGAACAGCGCGTTGACGGCCAGGTGCAGCAGGTTGCCGTGCAGAAAGATGGGAGTGACGAACCGCCACCACTGCCCGGCCCGAATCAGATCGTTCTCTTTGGCTCCGAAGGCGCTGGCGACGCGCTGCACGTCGCCCTGTCCGGCCACATACATCGCGGCGAAGACGGCGACGGTGACGGCCAGAAGCAGGTAGGTGGCGAGGGGAGCCTCCTCGACGAGACCGGGCGCGCGGCGTTCGCGCTCAGCGGCTCTCATCGCGCGCCGCGCCTCGCTGTCGGATCGGGCTGTCTGGCACATAAGCAGGAAACGGGTGGGTTCGGTCTCTGTAATCTCATTCGCTCGCCAATTTCAATCCAGGTAGTGTCCCTCTACAGAGTGGATAAGGTCATCGGCGACGCAGCATCAACTCGCTATGGGGACACTACCTCAATCCAAATTTTGAAAAAAACCCGCTAAATTACCGGCGCGGACGGGAACTCGCCTCTAGTGCCTGTCCCGTACTAGAGACGACGCGACGCCTCCGCCAGCCGTTCCCACTCGCGCCGCACCAGACTCAGGCCGTATTGACACAACTCGAACTCTTCCGACAACTGCCGGAACAGACTGGCTTCCGGCGCATACGGCCCGTGCTGGAACGTGGAGACGATATAATAAGACCTCTTGCCCTGGCGCACGTAGTCTATCAGGCTGTCGGCGCGCTCGGCAGCGCGGCGCGTGCGCAGCATCTCCGGGTAGACGCCCGCCCAAAAGAGCGTAAAATCGCCGATGTGCTTGTGAACGGCGCGCTCCCGTGCGAAGGAGGGCGCATTCAGGAGGACGTCGGCCTCCATCAGCATCTCGGCCACCTGCTCCAGCCGCGCGCCCTGCCGGTTCTGAATCCGGTAGAGGTTGTCCCGGTGCGCGAAGTCGGTCAGCATATCGGCCAGATAGAGACTCACTCTGCGCTGCGTCAGGCCCAGCGTACCCTGAAACGCACGCACGACCAGGTCGCGGAACATCGTCCGCAAGGGATGATCTTCCGGTATCGGTTCCGGAGTCGAGGCGTTCGGATAAGGAAAAGCGTTGTTCTCCATCTTGCAACAATCACCCTCAGATTTCGGAATCGCAGGGGTCGTCTGCGCCACCCTCTTACAGAAGATTGTTGGCTATTTTACGAAAAAATCCTGAGCGCAGTTCCTAAAGGTGGCCCCTCACCCTGACCCACTGCACAGGCTATCTGATTCCGAAACGATTCGGGACAGCCTGCGCGACCCCCAAGAACAGAGGGGAGGGGAGCGAGAGCGGAGGCGTCTACCCTCACCCCCGGCCCCTCTCCCTGCAAGGGAGAGGGGAGCGATAGCGCCAACCTGTGCCTCTCTTCCAACTCCTGCCAGAGTGTGGAGGAACGGCGAAGCCGACGCATTGACCGTTCCCTCCCCTCTGTTCTTGGGGGTCGCGCAGGCTGTCCCGAATCGTTTCGGAATCAGATAGCCTGTGCAGTGGGTCAGGGTGAGGGGCCAATCCCCCTACGGGAAATCGGCGGAACATCCGACAATAGGGGCAGTCGGCGAGTGAGCCAGGGCCGTCTGTTCGGTCGGCCCTGGCGCGTTTTTGCACAGGATTTGGACGCTTGACACGCGAAAATAGAACCAGCATAAGGCATAATGTGTGAGAGTGGCACGATTTATGCAGCAGTCCGGTTGAACATCACGCATTCGTCCTGCCTGCCCGGTTTGGCGAGGCTCTGCCGGGCAGTGCCTCCGCGCCAGGCGTCGGCCCCTCCGGGAACATCCCGAAGGCTCCGCGTCGGGCGCACAGATGGGGCGGACGAAAGCAACGCGGAAATGCGCTCGCTCTAAGATGTAGGGAGGTCCACCACCATGCGAGTCTACGGCTCATCGCCGCTCTACAATTACGTTGAACTCGTTTTTCGTTCCAAACGCCTGTTTATCGCCTCGATTCTGATCGCGACCTGTGCCACCGTCGCCATCGCGGCGGCGCGCTCCGGCTCCTATAACGCGCAGGCGCTCGTCTATCTGACTGGCTCCGACACCGCCTCCCCGACGGTGGAGAGTTCGGCGCAGAAAGGCAGCATCCAGTACAAGGTCAACCTGCTCAACGTCTCCACCAAAGACCCGGAGTTCATCAAGGCGGCGTTCCGGGAGCAGGGCTTGAACAGGGGAATGACCAACGAGCAGTTCAACGACTTCTGCAAAAAGGCCAAGTCCTCGCTGTCTTTTGCCACCGGCAATAATGTGCTGGAGATCTCCTGCCGCTGGCCGGATGCCCGCGCTGCCGACATCATCAAAGCGTTCTATAGCGCCTTTGCCCGCCGCGTCCTGGATGAAGAGACCGTCACCAGCCATATCGCCAAAGACGCCATCGCCAAGCGCCTGGACGAGTATACGCAGAAGCAGCAGGAGATCGAAAACAAGGTCATCGCGTTCAAGAAATCCAAGATCAACGATATGCCGGAAAGCTTCGAGACGACCGTTCAGAAGCTGTACGCCATGCGGGATAGAGTCCAGGCGATGGAGAACGCTTTGAGCAACGGGCGGCTTCAATTAGCCGAGATTGAGCGCCAGCTAAGCGGCACGAAACCGACTATCGTGGATGTCTCCGAGTACAAGACCGATACGGCTATGCTGGATAAACTCAAGGAGACCGAGGCCGCGCTGGATGCGCAACTGGCCGAACTGCGCACGAAGTATACGGACTCCAACCCGCAAATCAGGAAGCTGCTGGAACAGCGCGAGAATCTGGAAAAAGCTATCAAGCAACAAGAGGTGAAATCCGGGACTCCGAACAAATCCAGGAGCCGGTATCGCGAAGTGCCGAATCCGCTGTACCAGAACCTGGAGCGGGCCAAAGGAGAACTGGAGACACAGATCCAGGTGGCCGAGGGACAACTGGCCGATGGCCGGAAGATGCTGGTCACGCTGGAGCAGAAGGCCAAAGACGCGCCGGACATTCTCCAGAAATACGAATGGATGACCAAAGACCTGCGCCTCTACACCGAGATTCGCGATAATCTGCGCGCCAAGCTGGAACAGGCCGAAATGGTCGAGAAGCAGGAGCGCGAGATGCATCTGGCCGAAATGAAGATGATCGTCGAACCCGAGTCCGAGCTGGAAGTCGTCAGCGGCAAGAACCTGATCTTCTATGCCGCCGGGCCGCTGCTCGGCCTCATTATCGCCTTTGCGTTCTCGCTGCTCACCGAGACGCTCGACCACTCCCTGCGGACGCCTATCGAGGTCGAGAAGTACCTGGGCAAACCGGTACTCGCCGTCCTGCCGCGTATGGATGCGCCCAAAGATTCGGCGCAACGCCGACTGGGAGGCGGCAGTGAAGGAAGCCGACCCACGCTGCCCACCTGAGTCCGGCGGAAGGCAGTGGGATAGAAAGGCCAACGTCGCCATGCCGATGGCGGCGTTCGCGCCTTGCACAACCTCTGCCTGACGAAGGGCGCAAGTAGTGAAAAGAAGGAACGGAATGCCGAATGTCTGATGAGAAGGATTTGCGAAGAGGCGGGCCGCTGTCCCTGTTTCGGGGCGGCGGTCACCGCGAGAATGGAAACGGCAACGGCGCGAGCAACGGCAATGGACATGGCGCGGGACGCATTCTGATTCCCGAGGAGTATGCGCGGCTCCATGCCGACATCGAGCGGGCGTCCAGCCCCTCGCGCTGCTTTGTCGTCGGCGTCACCAGCGCGGTCTATGGCGAAGGCAAAACCACCGTCGCCCTCAACCTGGCCGGGACCATTGCCCAGAACTCGACGCAGCGCGTCGCTCTGGTGGACTGCAACCTGCGCAACTGGGACATGCAGACCCGCCTGAACCTGCCCCCCTGCGCGGGCCTGGTGGATATTCTGGAAGGCGGCGAGGACGATCTGACCACCATCGTGCAGAAGACCGAGCTGGAGAACTTCACCATTATCCCCGCCGGGCGCGCGGCCGCCAATCCGGCGCGTCTGGCCCGTTCCCCGCGGCTCGCCGAGGTGATGAACGCTCTGCGGCTGTCCAACGAGTTCATCGTCATGGACATGGCCCCGGTGCTGCCGGTCGCGGACACGCGCATCCTGGCGAAGTCCCTGGATGGCGTGGTCATGGTCGTGCGCGCGGGCGTGACGCCGCGCGAGATCGTGGCCCGCGCGATGGACTCCGTCGGCAATGACCGGGTGTTGGGGGTCGTGCTGAACGGCACGCAGACGGCGATGCCCAAGTGGCTGCAGCGTTACTTCTCCTGAATATCGGCCCGCTGGTCTTCTGGACGTGCTGCGCGCTCTATCTATGGCGGCTGCTTCTGGCGGCGCTTCCGGCGCGCGGTCAGGTTCCCGAACTCCGGCCTCCCGCGCTGCCTGCCGGGACGCCAGGCGAGACTGGCTCGATACCCGCAACCGCGTTTTCAGATGCCAGTTTTGGAAAGAGCGCGGGCTGCGCGCGGTTCGTGCTGCTCATTCCGGCGCACAACGAGGAACTGCTGCTCGGCGCGGCGCTCGATGCGCTGCACGGCCTGGACTATCCGCGCGACGCCTATCGCGTGCTGGTGATCGCGGACAACTGCACGGACAGGACGGCAGAGATCGCGCGGGCGCACGGCGCGGCGGTGCTGGAGCGTTTCGACACGGTGCGGATCGGCAAGGGCTACGCGCTGGAAACGGCGCTGCAAGCCCTGCTGTGCGAACCGGGCGACGACCCGCAGGCGCGCAGACTGCGCGCCCTGTCCGATTTCGATGCCGTCGTCATTCTGGACGCGGATACGGTGGTCTCGCCGAACCTGCTGACGGTCTTTGCGGCGGGGCTTGCCGCCGGACACAAGGCGATGCAGGCGCGCTACGACGTGCTGAACGCGGGCGAAAGCTGGCGTTCCCGCCTGATGACCTGCGCACTGGCGCTGGCGCATCTGGTCAAGCCGCTGGGCCGGGAGCGGCTCGGCCTCTCCGATGGTCTGAAAGGGAACGGCATGGCTTTCGCCCGCGAGGTGGTGGAGCGCGTTCCCTGGTCCGGCGAGTCGATCACCGAGGACATCGAGTATACGCTGCGGCTCTGCCGGGCGGGCTACCGGGTGGCCCTTACGCCGGGCGCGACGGTCTGGGCGCAGATGCCGACGACGGGCGCGCAGGCGGTCAGCCAGCGCAAACGCTGGGAGGGGGGCCGCTACCGCCTGCTGGTCACGGTCGCGCCGCATCTGCTGCGCGAGGGCTTGCAGCGGCGCAGCCGCATCCTGCTCGACCGGGCGCTGGAACTGATCATCCCGCCCTTCGCCGAGATGTTCGCGGTTCCAGTGGCGCTATTCTGCGTCTGCGCGCTGGCGGCGGCGCTGTTCGGCTGGCGTTCTGCCGGATGGCTGGCGTGGGGATGGGCGGCGGTGCTGGGCTTGCAGGCCGGTTATCTGGCCGGAGGCTTGTGGGTGGCGCGGGTTCCGGCGCGCGTGGCGGCGGCGATCCTGCGCGCGCCCCTCTATATTCTGTGGAAATTCGGCGTCTATGCGGTGATGGCGGTGCGCGGCTCTGCCGGGGGATGGAAGCGCACCGAGCGCCGTAAGCTGTGAAGCGCGCCGGGTACATTCCGTACCCGGCCACATATCGTTCGCGACGATACACCTTCGTGTATCGAAATTGATCGGCCCAAGGCTGGGAGGCGGGAGTTTGACCCGCCGCCTGCAGTGCCAGATAGCGACTCGATTGACATGCGGCAAACTGTTGGCATACTCGGCACTCCTATAGACATACTCGATACGGAAGCGGTCCTGCAACGTCTGGAACAGTTTGTCCAGGAGCGGCGCTTCCATCAGGTAGCGACCGCCAATACGGATTTCCTGATCAACGCTCTCAGCGACCCGGAACTGCAACGTATCCTGCGCAACGCCGACCTGGTGATGCCCGACGGAATGCCGGTCGTCTGGGCGGCGCGCATCATGCGCTCCTCGCTGCCGGAGCGCGTCACCGGCGCGGACATCGTGCCGGAGTTGGCGGCGCTGGCGGCGCGCAAGGGCTACCGCGTCTTTATGCTGGGCGGCAGCCCGGAGGTGGCGCAGCGCGCCAGAGCGCGCCTGGAAGCCGATAATCCGGGCCTGCAGATCGTGGGGTGCGTGTCGCCGCCGGTGCGCCCGCTGCTGGAGATGGATCACGAGGCGATCCTGGCAGAGATCGCCTGCGCCAAACCGGACATCCTGCTTGTCGCCTTCGGCAATCCGAAACAGGAGAAGTGGATTGATCTGAACCGCGAGGGCCTGCGGGACGTGCCGGTCTGCATCGGGGTCGGCGGGACGTTCGATTTTCTGGCCGGGAAGATCCCCCGCGCGCCCATCTGGATGCAGCGCGGCGGCGTGGAGTGGTTCCACCGCCTGATCCATGAGCCGCGCCGCCTCTGGAAACGCTACGTGCGCGATATTTTGCAGTTCAGCCGGTATCTGCTCAAGCAGGGGTGGGCCGTGCGGCGCGCGCGCCGCGCCGGAACCTCCGAACTCTATGTCGCGCGCGTCAACGACAGCGCCGTGCTGTCCATCGTGGGCGATTTCGGCAGGCCGATCCTGCCCCGGTTCCAGGCGACGGCCGACAGCGAACTCAGCGCAAAGCGGCATCTGATTCTGGACATGCAGGGCGTGACGAACTTCGACGGGGAAGCGCTGGGGACGCTGATCAACCTCTCCAAGCGCGCGGCCTACTGCGGCTGCGAGATTCGCGTGGTCGCCGCGCCGCTTGCCATTCGCAAGGTGCTGCGCCGCAGCCAGATAGACAAGGGCCTCTTTCAGATGGCCGGGACGGTGGCCCAGGCGTTTTCCAACGGGAGCGCGGTGGGAATGTGCTGGCGCGTGCAGCGCGGCGACCGATCCGCCGTCGTCACCGCCTGTGGCCTGTCGGATCGCCTCGCGGTACAGCGGCTGGAGAGCGTCTGCGCCCGGCTGCTGTCTTCGGACAAACAGGTAGACCTCGATCTGCGCGATGTCACCTTTGTGGACTGCCATCTTCTGGCGGCGCTCTATCGCCTGACGAAGATGACCGCCGGTTCCAGTGAGCGCTGCCCGGCGCGCTTTCGGGTGGTGGCCGGGTCGCTATTGCGGCGCGCGATGGCGCGCGAGCAACTGCTGGGTAAGATCGTCTTGACCGATACCCCGGAGATGCCGCCGGATGCGGTCGAAGAGCCTTTTGAGGTGCGGGAGGAGGCCGAGAACAGCCGGACTCCGGTGGAGCCTCTGCCTCTGTTTGCCAAAGGCGTATAAGGACGGAACGTTATGAAGTTCGAGTTGCAGGTGTTCATTCTGCTGATCGCGCTCGGCCTGATTCTCAAAAAGATGGACTGGCGCGGGCAGTTTTTCCTGTTTCTGTTTATCGCTTCCTGGATCCTGTTCAACTGGAAAAAAGGTTAGGCCGCTCCGATGGCAGATGAAGTCCGGCCTGCCTCCCAGACGGCCCCCCCAACGCCTTCTTCGCAGTCCCTCCTGGAGACGCGCCCCTCCGGGCGCAACGGGTTCTGGGGGCGGATGCTGCGCGTGTTGGCGACGGAGACGGAAGGACTGCACCTGCGCCTCCGCCTTGTCGGCCTGCCGATCGCGCTGCTGCCTCACTTCTCCTTCAATCGCCTGCGCACGGCTCTCTATCGGTTAGGCGGTCTCCGCATCGGCGCGCGCTCGCTCCTGCTGGGCAGCGTGGAACTGGCCGGGCCGGGCGACATTCAGGCGCGTTTTGTCGTCGGCGAGGATAGCCAGATCACCGCGCCGCTCTACGCCGATGTCTGCGCGCCGATCACCATCGGGGATCGGGTCTTCATCGGCCATCATGTCGTGCTGATCACGACCGACCACGAGATTGGCCCGGCGGAGCAGCGTTGCGGGGGCTGGCGCAGCGCGCCGATCACGATTGAAGACGGCGTCTGGATATGCGCCGGAGCGAAGGTGCTGCCCGGCGTGACCATCGGGCGCGGGGCGGTCGTGGCGGCGGGCGCGGTCGTGACAAAGGACGTGCCGCCGAACACGCTGGTCGGCGGCGTCCCGGCGAAAATCCTGCGCGAACTGGACACCGGGGGATGAATTCGCGGAGCGTCTGAACCGGGATTTCACTGTCTGAACTATGATTTATCGGATTAGAGGAGGGACTATGATGGGGCCAGGCTTAATCACAGTCCATCCGTTAATCCGACGAATCACAGTTCAGACAGAAGCGGTTCAACCGCCGAACATCTGCACAATTTGAATCCTGGCATGGAAGCGCGAGCTATCAACCGAATACGGGCGGCGCTGGTCTGGGTCTGCGCGCTGGTCGGGACTGCCTCTATCGGCCTGTTCGCAGGGCAGACGGCGGAGCAGGGAAAGCCGCTGCCGGACGGCTCCATTCTGCTGCGCGTGGACGCGACACGGCAGATCGGCCCTATCGCCCCGACTATCTACGGCGTGGCTGTGCCTGGAGCCAGCTATATCCGCGAACTGCGGCTGGGTTTGTGGCGGTGGGGCGGCAATCCGAACACGCGCTATAACTGGGAAAAGGGGAACTGCTGGAATGCGGCGCGCGACTGGGAGTTCCGCAACTACGGCGCTTCTAAGAAACCTGCCGACAGCCAGCCTTCCGGAGTCTTCGACCAGGCGGTGGCGGCGAACCAGGCGGCGGGAGCCGCGACGCTGCTGACCATTCCTACGCTGGGGTGGGTGGCGCGAGACAACAATAACCAGACGCGCTCGCTCGGCGTCCCTGTCCAGAGCGGCCCGCCGGTCGCGCCCGGTTCGGAAGCCATTGCCGGGTACGATCCGACGGAAAATCGGAAGCGCGTGTCGCAGCGTTCGCTGCCGCGCAAGGGGCGGCCGTTCACCGATCCACCCGA
>DASRGL010000143.1:0-3000 GCA_035651115.1 Chthonomonadaceae bacterium | reverse complement strand
CTTGCTGCGCACCAGTTCCAGCGCGCGCTCGAAATCCCCGTCGCCGCTCATCAGGATGCAGGTCTCATATAGCGTGACCGTGTTGAACATATCAATGACCAGTTCGATGTCGAGATTGGCCTTCTCGACGATTTCGCCGGTCGTATCGTCCACCATCTGCTTGATGGCTTTGGTACGCACGGTATAGCCGGAATACATTAGATACTCATGGAAGGCAACGTCGCGATTTTTGGATTGGCTGTCTGCGCCGGTATAATAGTAGGCTTCACTCACCACATTGCCTGCATCACGACCGAAGAACTGAAGGACTTTGCGAAAATCAATATACCAGCCGAGCTTCTTCTGCGCATAGTACATATTCGCACCGTCCACGAAGATAGATACGCGCTGCACGTTCTCCTCCTTGGCGATTGCCTCCTGGTGACAGGATAGTGTGCTATTTCCCTCCGAGCCATAGGGTCTCCTGCTCTAAGGACGGCTATATTTTACCCGAAGCGAGGAGATTGCCTTCTGCACCGCCTCAGAAAAAAGACACGGGGTTGAAAGGCCGCATTTTGCGTCAAAAAAGAGAGGCAGGAAAGGAACCGGTTCCTTTCCTGCCCTGCTGAAAATCTGTTTCTGACTGGAGGAGAAGCCTCGCCGCTCCACTAGTCCAGGCGCGGCCCCATCAGCCGTTTGAAATGGACGCGATACGCGACCGCGTGCGGATCGTCCGCCAGTTCGACGCGGAAGGGCGCGGACTCTCCGGCAGCCAGAGGATCGAAGGCGATCAGGCTGCTCTCCATCTGCAGGGTGTGATTGCGGGAGTCCAGCAGTTCGACGACGGCTTCGACGCGAGACTGCGAACGCGCGCTCTGATTTCTCACATCGCCTGTCACCGTCACGAATCCGAGCCGCCGCTCCACCTTCGCCCCGCCGAGGCGCACCTGCTGGCTGGAAGGCGCGGCTGCCAGCAGACGCAGTTCCGCCGGTCTTGTCCCCAGCGCCAGACTGCGCACGCCAGCGGCGCCCAGCGCGAGGATGGCCGCACTGCCCATCAGTCCCAACAGCGCCCGCAGCCGCCGCGCGCGCCGCACTCTACGCCGCCGCAGCGGCGCAGGCGCGCGCTCCGGCGCGGCCGTCTCGACAGGGGTTTCCCAACGCATTGGTACGCTCATGACAACGCCTCCACTTCTTGAGGAGGTCGGGCAGAACCTGGAACATCCCGGCCCCATGACGAATCGCTGACTGTTGAGAAGTATATCAAAAGAGACGCATACTTGTCAACCTAAATTTGATATTTTTCGGCAGCGCTTTTCTCGCTTGACGACTCGCGCCCGGTCAGAGTTCCGTCCTCTCGCACTTCCGCGCCCCTACTATTAGTATACTCCGCGACTCAGGCAGAATCCGGAATCGAGCCAGCAGAAATTTTGATAGGGCTTATCCCGGCACATCTTGCGGACGGAACGAACACGGCGGTAGGCGCGCACAGAGGGTCGGGTTTAGCAGGTAGGCGCTGAGTAACGATACGGGAGTGGGCAAGCGTCTGTGGACGAACCCGCAGGCCCGGCGTCCGCTCCCTGCCGCCATCGCCTCCCTGCTGGCGTCCTGACCGATGCGATCTCTCCGCCGGTCAGAGCTAACAGCCTTTCTTGTGGAAAGGAGCCATCCCGAAATTCGGGATGGCTCCTCTTCTTTCCGCACCAGTTGCGCCGCTAATGGATCGGCGGCGGGACTGTCGGGCCGATCTCCGCGATGGGCGCGCGACGCGGCTTTTTGGCGGCCGGGGCCGGCTGTTCCTCGCTGCCGCCCGCCACTTTCTTCGCAGGCTGCGCTTCCCCTTTCGGTTCCAGGGCCAACTCCAGCACCTGACGGACATCGTCCACGAACTCGAAACGCATCTCCTTGCGAATCTCCTCCGGCAGGTCTTCCATCAGGTCTTTGCGATTGCGCTCCGGCAGCAGAACCGTCTCGATACCCGCGCGGCGCGCTCCCAGCACCTTCTCCTTGACGCCTCCTATCGGCAGCACCTTGCCGGAGAGCGTCACCTCGCCCGTCATCGCCAGCAGCGGCTTGACCGTGCGCCCGCTGAAGAGCGAGGCCAGCGCCGTCGTCATCGTGATGCCCGCCGACGGCCCGTCTTTCGGGATCGCGCCCGCCGGGACATGGATATGGATGTCGTGCTTCTCATAGAAGTCGTCCGGCGCGCCGATCTCCTGCGCGTGCGCCCGCACATAGGAGAGCGCGGCCTGCGCCGATTCGCGCATCACCTCGCCCAACTGCCCGGTGATGGTCAGCGAAGAGGGACGATTGCCCGGACTC
This sequence comes from Chthonomonadaceae bacterium, assembly GCA_035651115.1. Lineage (GTDB taxonomy): Bacteria > Armatimonadota > Chthonomonadetes > Chthonomonadales > Chthonomonadaceae > DASRGL01. The sequence continues at coordinate 699 of DASRGL010000143.1, read as the reverse complement.
GGCATGGCCGTCGCCTCGATGAAGATGATGTCGCCGCCGAGCGGCGTCCACACCAGGCCGGTCGCCACGCCGGGACGCTCCACGCGCCGCATCGCCTCTTCGCTCTCGAAGCGCGGCGCGCCCAGGAACTCCATCACGACCTCCGGCGTCACCGTCAGCGACTCGTACCTGCCCTCGGCAAAGTTCCGGGTCGCCTTGCGGCAGACCGCCGCGATCTCGCGCTCCAGGTTGCGCACGCCCGCCTCGCGGGTGTAGCCGCGCACCAGCAGCCGCACCGCCTCCGGCTCGAAGGTGATCTTGCCGGTGATGCCGTGTTCTTCCATCTGCTTGGGAATCAGATGGCGCTCGGCGATGGCGATCTTCTCCTCCTCCGTATAACCGGCGATCTCGATGATCTCCATGCGGTCGCGCAGCGGCGGCAGGATCGTATCCAGCACGTTGGCCGTCGTGATGAACAGCACTTTGGACAGGTCGAACGGCACGTCCAGATAGTGATCGCGGAACGCCGTGTTCTGCTCCGGGTCCAGCACTTCCAGCAGCGCGCTCGACGGGTCGCCCCGGAAATCGGCCTGGACTTTGTCAATCTCGTCCATCATGAAGACCGGGTTGTTCGTTTCGGCCCGCCGGATGTTCTGGATGATCTGGCCCGGCAGCGCGCCGATGTAGGTGCGGCGGTGGCCGCGGATCTCCGCTTCGTCG
>DASRGL010000142.1:0-5557 GCA_035651115.1 Chthonomonadaceae bacterium | reverse complement strand
CCGCTTCGGCATCGTCTCGCAGTTCCATTTGCGGGCCAGGTTGATGCAGGGCATACGCGGCTGGCAGACCTGCACGCGCGCCGTCCCGACCGCATAGATGTCGCCGATGCAGACCCGGTCTTCCGGCATCCCGGCCAGCGTGAAGTTCTCCCCGAAGGCTCCATAAGCGAACGCTGCGCCGAGGCCGAGTTCTTCCCGCCAGAAAGCGTAGTGTTCGACGGGGAAGCAGCAGACCGCTTTATCTTTGCCGCCGTGATGCTTCTTGTTCGCCTGCTCGTCGCCTTCCAGATTCTTGCTGTCGAGAAAAACGCGCGCGTGGACCGGCTCCTTGAAGATGGCGGTCGTCCACGCTTCGCCCTGCCAGTCTCGCGTGCGCGGTCGTCCCACCTGCACGGAGAGCAAACGGAGTTCGGTGCTGTCCAATTCGCTGCCTCCTTCTCTGCTATCAGTCTACCCCACAGGACGCCGGAAGCCGCGTTCAGGCGAGCCAGCCGCGCACGGTTTCAAAGAGATGAACGAACAGGTGCGCGCTGAACGCGAGGAAAACGGCCAGCCCCAGGTTGAGCGCCAGGCCGAGGAGGAGACTGGCTCCATCCCGATTCAGCAGGCCGACGCCGATAGGCAGAAGGAACAGGGCGGGCAGCGTGTTCAGAAAGGGAAGCGGCAGAAACAGAACGAGGCCGCCGAGAATCAGCAGCACGGCCAGAATCCGCAGCATGATCGGGTTTTCGACGCCGCGCCACCGGGGGCGGGAGAGGCGTTCCAGTCGTTCCATGAACGCTACGCCCTGCGTCTGAAGCGCCGCCAGCGCTTTCGCGGGCAGCCTGTAGCGGCGCACGCGCGCCGGCAGCCAGGGATAGGCGCGGCCTGCAAGCATCTGAAAGCCGAGCAGCGCGATCAGCAGACCGACCGGGCCGGAGGTTCCTGGCGGCATCGGTATGAGCATCGGCAGGGTCAGCAGAATCAAGAGCAGGCCGAACCCGCGTTCCGCCACGCGATCCTGGATCTCGCCCACCGACACCCGCCCGTCATGATCCGTGTCCAGCGCCGACCGCAGCAGGCCCGACAGCGTCTCCTGCGACCGGCTCTGCGCTTCCGCCGTTATCTCATTTGTCGTCCCGGTCTGCGTCTTCAATCGTCCCTCACTCGGTCTTGATTCTCGCTTATCATACCCCCATCGGAGGCGCACAGGTTCCGTATCCGAGGTTCGGACGAAAAAGCAGGGATTCCCGCTGCGCCTGCCGAATCGGAGGGCAGGAGGCTTTATGCACACGACACTGGCGACAGAGACGCTCAAAACCGGTGAGACGCTGCGCGTCGAATGCGTTCTCGCCCCGGATGCCGAACGCGAGGCGCAGATACGCCCCTTCCTCGGACACAAGCCGCCCGACTATCTGGGCCATATCGAGGCGGCGCTGGCCGGGGCGTGCGACGACCTGGAGACCCGCTTCTACATCGGCCTGCTCGCTGACGGGCAGATGGTCGGCAATATCATGACCGTCGAGGCCAACGGCGTCGGCATCCTCGGCCACGTGAACACGCGCGAGGATCAGCGCCGCAAAGGCATCTGCCAGGCCATCATGCGCCACCAGATGGAGGATTTCCGGCAGCGCGGCGGGCATGTCCTGCTGCTCGGCACTGGGTACGAGAGTCCGCCCTACTGGATCTATCATAGCTTCGGCTTTCGGGACCTGCCGGGCGGCTCGCCGGGAACGATGCGCTACAGCCGGGAAGAGGAACCGGATTTCGACGCGCAGTTCTTCGCGCCCGGTTCCTATCGGCCCGTCAAGGCGGGCTGGAAACACTGGCCTCTGGTCGCGCTGCTGTCCTCGCAGCCCTCGCCGGTCGCGCTGCGCAGCCTGGCCCTGCGCGCCTGGGGCATCTCCATGCTGGAAGGCCCCTATACCGGCTTCCTGACGCGCTGGGGCCAGGACCCACGCGCGCACGCCGCCGTGCTGGAGTCGGAGACGGGCGCGGTCACCGCCTGCGCCACCTGCATTCCCGATCCGCTCTGGCGCGGCGTGATGCTGCTGGATGCGTTCGCTCATCCGAATGTCGGGCCGGAGGCTCTGGCGGCGCTGCTGAAGGCGCTGCCCCTGCCGTCCGGCACAACACAGTGCTATGCCGACCCACGCGATACCGCCAAAATAGCCGCCCTGGAGCAGACCGGCTTTCAGCGCGCGGCCATCTTGCCGGAACAGTTCCGCGACGGCAACGCCTGGCGCGATGCCTGGCTCTATACGCGCCGCGCAGACGAGTCGGCCTGACGGATGCGAGAGACCCTGCGAAGCGGGCTTTCGGGGAACAAACACGCTCGCTCGCACGTCCTTCCCCAAAGATGCCTGCCCTGGACGCGGTCAGCGCGTTCCGGGCCGCTCGATTCAAGCGCAGCCACTACGTTACCGCGCCCCCTCAGGAGCGCGCGCGTCCCATTATCCGTATCGGTGCAAGCGATGCAAAAAGGAGTGAGGAGATGAGCAAGGATTCAACCAACGCGGGCTATGGACTGGTCATGTTTCTTCTGGGGGCCGCCGTCGGCGCCGGAGTCGCGCTGCTGTACGCCCCGCAGCCGGGCGGAGATACCCGCCGTGTCCTCGGCGAAAAAGCCAACGAGTACCGCGACAAAGCCACCGAAATGACCAGCACGGTGGCGCAGACCGCCAAAGAGAAGATCAATCAGGCGACCGATAAAGTGTCCGAACTGCTGCATCGCGGCCAGCAGGAGGCGGCAGACACGCTGGACAACGCCGCCGACACCATGCGCCAGCCTGCGGACACGGTCTCGTAAGAGGCGCCGTTCCCCCGATCACCGCGCGCCGGAGCGATCGCTTGCTCCGGCGCGTTTTGGTTGTGTCCCGCTTCTCCGCCGGGCGCAGAGATTCCCCGCAAGCGAGAAGACAATATCCGGGAACAACCGGCTGCTTCCGCCCGTCCAATGGCTGAACGGATCATCCTGCCGGGCCGCTTGACCGGCCCGCCCGCGTTCACGGCGCAAAGGAGAGACAGATGCAAGTCCCGGACTGGTGGATATGGTTATCGGGGGCCTATGTCCTCGTCAGTCTTCTCTGGACTATCGGGCTTTGTGTGGGCCTGCTCGTTCTGTATAATAAGACGATGCCGGTCCTCAAAGAAGCGCGCACCCAGGTGCGGCGCGTGAGCGACCAGGCCAAGAGCCTCGCCTCCAAAGCGTCCCACACGGCGGACATCGTGCATTCGCAGACCCAGCACCTCCTCGGCACGGCGCAGAGCGCCGGCAATCAGATGACCCAATCGGCCCGCGCCCTCGGCGCCGGATTCACCGGGCTTATCGTCGCGGCGCGCGTGGTCAACTTTGTCCGGAAATTTTTGTGACCTGCGCCAAAAAACCGGAAACCTTTCTCGCAATACCCTGTCTAAACCAAGCGTAAGGTGCGATTCGAGTCGTGCGGCTCCGGCCGCTACAGGCCCGCTACCGTAAATTGCGCTCCCTGCTGCTGTTCCCCTCAGAAAGAACGCTTCGCTGATCGTCTTGCTCTTCCTCCTGCTCCACAGACGATACGGTGCCTACTGCCGAATCCGGCCTGTTCGCTGCCGTTTTGTCCCTGTCCGCCGATAATGCGTAAATTTTTGTCGTCTTGCCAAAGATTCTGGGAGAAAGCCCTTGACGAGCCAACGGTCTGCCGCGTATAATGACTGTATGTTCGCCGCGCCCAGTCCGAACTCCCCGGTGGCGCATTCCCCGACGAACAGGGCTTTCGACGCAGCCTTCGCGTCGCTGCAGGGCGAGGGTCGTTAAGACACAAGGGGCCTCGCCAGCGTGTCGGTTCCGTTTCTGCCCGCAGGCAGGCGCGCCCGTCCGCTCTTTTTTGCAGCGAGCAAGGAACAGAGAAAGCGCAGATGTCGTCCATTCATCTGGATACTCATCTGCACCTCTATCCAACGCGAACGACAGCGAGCCTCTGTCTTCGCCCTGCCTAACCAGAGTCTGCACCCAGATGTGCCAATGACGGATTACCACCGGACTCTCTAATGCGCTTTCTGTCTCTATCGTGGTAGCCGATCCAACGGAAGATCGCGCACGCCCGTCCCGGCGGCGTTATCGCTTGCCTGGAGGGGTAAGTCCTCGTTAAGAAACGACTCCGGTGTTGCTGCGTTCCAGCTAAGGACGAACAACCGAGGTTGTGCTTTCACGAGGACTAAGCCTGGCCCGGCACGGCCTGTTGCGGTCGGGCTGAAACGCTTTATCTTGCGTAGACCTGCCCTGGAACCGCCTTCTGCCAGCCCCTTCTCGCGGTCAACAGGTCACTACCTGGCTCAAGTATCACTCTCTTTATGCGCGCGTTCCCTGTCTGCGCATAATACCTATGAAGGCGCACCTGCCATTCTGCCATACTTTACTTTAGGATACTTCAGCCGAGTCGTTTTGCCACAGGGACAAAGGTAGGAGACCACAACCTGATGCCACAGCAAAACCCAAATGGCCCTTCGGGCGGAGAGAGACTATTGACCACCCTTCTGGCGTGTTGTTGGGGCTTTTCTTCGGCGTACATCCTGTTCCATTCGCTGCTGGTGACGCACGATGCCCGCCCGTGTTTCGCGGCGCTGGTGCCGCTGGTCGTCGTCTGGGCGACCTTAGAACGCAAACGCTGGGGCCGCCTGGCCCTGCTCGGCCTGAGCGCGGTCGCGCTCGGTCTCTTCATCGCCGCTATCGGCTTTATCGCCGCTATCGGCACGAGTTGGGAACCGACGCAGCGCACCTTGATGAACTACGCCCGCATCGCCCTGCGCCTCTACGCCGACGATCCCTCGACGGCGCTGACCATGCTCCTTCTGGCCGCCACCACCGGCCTCTGGCTGCGGCGTCCGGCGATCATCGCCGAGTTCGAGCGCGGCAAGCGCGCGACTCTGGCGGCCGCACAGCGCGCCATCGCGATGGCGCTGGTGAGTTGTTGGGGAATCATCCTCGTCTTCCCGCCGCTGACTCCGCTGAACAGAAACACGCAGGGGACACGCATTGCCCGCTCCTCCGGCAGCGCGAAGGCGTCGCATGACCGCTCCAAATCGGCTCAAAGCCGCAAGGCCAGCAAGCGCGCCAATCGCTCTGCAGCCCCGGCCAGCAATCTGTAGGCGTCCCGCATGGCCTCCTCCACCGTGAGGGGGCCATCCAGGATGCAGAGCGCCCCCGTCAGCCCCTCCGCGCGCAGCAGCGCCTCCGCGCCCTCCTGCACGCTGCCCGCCAGCGCCACCGCCGGAACGCCCGCCGCCCGCGCCCGCCGTGCCACTCCGGCCACCACCTTGCCCCGCGCTGTCTGTCCGTCCAGCCGCCCCTCGCCCGTGATGACCAACCGGCACTCTCGCACCCGCGCATCGAACTGCGTCACGTCCAGCGCCATCTCCGTTCCCGGCTGCAAGGTCGCCTGGCAGAAGGCGAGCAGGCCCGCGCCCAGCCCGCCCGCCGCGCCTGCGCCCGGTACTTCGGCGACCTCCGCGCCCAGTTGCGCGCGCAGGATGGCGGCATAGTGCGCCAGGGCCGCATCCAGGACGCGCGCCATCTCCGGCGTCGCGCCTTTCTGCGGCC
>DASRGL010000141.1:0-6266 GCA_035651115.1 Chthonomonadaceae bacterium | reverse complement strand
GTTATCAAGAAGGGCAGCGTGGACGCGCTGATCCCGCTCTACGCCATCGGCGTCTTCCTGGCCTTCACGCTCTCTCAGAGCGGCATGGTGCAGCACTGGCGCAAGCTGCGAGGCTCCGGCTGGCAGCGCAAAGCGATCATCAATGGCATCGGCGCGGCGGCGACTTTCATCGTCCTGCTCGACATCGCCTTCGAGAAGTTCCTGGAAGGCGCGTGGATTGTGATGCTGCTGATCGGGCTGCTGGTGCTGATGTTCCGCGCGATCTATCATCACTACGTGGACGTGGCGCAGCAGTTGAAGATGGGGACCTATCGCGCGCCCGCGACGCCGCCGAAAAATACGGTGCTGGTGCTGATACCCGGCCTGCATCGCGGGGTCATGCCCGCGCTGGAGTACGCGCGCACGCTCTCTTCCGACTGCCGCGCCGTCCACATCGCGACCGACCCGGAGAAGACGCCGCAGCTCAAGGCCCGGTGGGAGGAGTGGGGCGGCGACGTGCCGCTCATCATCCTCAACTCGCCCTATCGCTCTCTCATCTCCCCGATCATGCAGTATCTCGATTCGGTGCAGATCGAGCGGCGCAATCATCTGGTGACAGTCATCGTGCCGGAATTCGTTCCAACGAAGTGGTGGCACAGCCTGCTGCACGGCAACTCCGGCCTGCTGCTGAAGCTGGCGCTGCTGAGTCGGCGCGATATGATCGTCGCGAATGTGCGGTACTATCTACAGGAACAGGATCAGCCTCCTCCGGCGGATGCGCTCGCCGAGGAGGTCGCGCCGGTGGCGGCCCAGCACAATGGCGTGGAAGGAGTGGCAGCGCATGATCATTGAGACGAAAGACGACGTGGTGCGGCTCTCCGGGGCGCTGCATAAGAACCAGTGGCTGACTATCAAGGCGGCGGCGAACCTGCTGTTGCAGGAGCATCCGCAGGGCATCATCGTGGACTGCGCGCATCTGGAGAACATCTCGGAGGACGGCGCGAAGACGTTCCTGGAGGCGATGCGCGACATCGAGGCGGCCAAAGCGCGCATCATCGTGGCGAATCTGCCGGAGAATGTGATGCAGGTCATCCGCACGGTTCCGGGCGTGCGCTCGCAGCTTCCGATCGCCGAGTCGGTGGAGGCAGCGCGGGCTTCTCTGCGAATGCACCACCGGCAGGCCGCGCCCCCGCCGACGCCGGAAGGCCCCCGGCGCGGGCATGTGCTGCTGGTTCCGTTGCTGGCCGACCTGGACCTGACCTACGGCGCGCTGCTGGCCGGGAGGCTGGCGCACGGCACAAAGGATGAGGTGCGGCTGATCTATTTTCTGGAGATAGAGCGCACGCTGCCCCTGAATGCGCCTCTGTTGGAGAAGGAGCAGGCCGCGCAGGAGACGCTTCAGATCGCCGGGCAGCAGGCCCGGAGGCATAATATCACGGCGCGGGAACACGTCGAGCGCGTGCGCGACGCGGCGGAGGGCATCCTGGCGGCGATCAAGGCCAATGCCGCCGATATGGTGATCATCGGCGCGACGAGCGAACCGATCGGCGAGGAGGGCCACGATCTTTTTCATCAGTTGGTGGACACGCTGCTGCACCGCGCGCCCTGCGAGGTCATCGTCGGTCGCCTCCGCCCACAGGGATAACACGTAAGCTTTCCTGCCTCTCAAAGGCAGCCGAGGAGCAGGGCAGATGCCCCATTGGCGAAGCGGGGGCTATTTTTACTCTCGGGAGGAAGGCCGATGCGAAGTCTCACGCGGAATGAAACCATTGGTCTTATGGCGCTGCTGACGCTGATCACGCTGATCGTCGGGGGAATGGCGGCGAAGACGGCGCTCTCGGCAGCGTCGCCGGGCATCACGCTGCGCGAAACGTCTCCCCAGGCTCCTGCCGCGCCGCCTCCGGCGCGTCCCCCAGTCCATGCGCTCAACGCGGCCCCTGTCTCCGAACCCGATACGATGGCGCAGGTGGTCGTCCATGTGGCGGGCGCGGTCAAGAAGCCCGGTGTCTATCGCCTGCCGCCCGGCGCGCGAGGCGAGGACGCTCTGAAAGCCGCCGGCGGCCCGACCGCCGATGCCAACACGGACGCCATCAATCTGGCCGCGCGCGTGGAAGACGGCAGCCAGCTCTATTTTCCGACCCGCAAAGAGCAGCCCGAAGGCGGCGCGCCGCTCGATACTGCCTCCAGCACGGCCTCGACAGGGACCTCCGCGCCAGGCGGCACCAGGCCGGTGAGCAAGGCGGCGCACAAGGGCGGCAAGCCGGGCAAGCTGACCGATCCGAGTCAGGGCAGAATCAACCTGAACACAGCCACTGCGGAAGAGTTGCAGCGGCTTCCCGGCGTCGGCCCGGCAATGGCGGAGCGCCTGCTCGAATTTCGCAAGGAGAACGGCGGCTTTCAGAGCGTGGAAGACCTGCTGCAAGTCAGCGGCATCGGCGACAAGAAGTTCGCCAGGATGCGGCCCTTCGTGATGGTCGGCTCAGGCGCGAAGGGCCGCCACAAATAAAGCAGCGGCCCGGCGGCCTTCTGAAAATGCTGCCCTCTGAGCAAAGGGCTGTGTCTGCCTTCGGGGAGCGGGTTCACCCGACGGGAAGAGGCGATGCGGAGCCAGAGAACACAGCGCGACAGGAGCGGCCCCTCCCCTCTCTATGCCCCCAGTCGGTATCCTCATTCCTCCCTGGCGAGGGCGGTCAAACCGGCCCGACGGCGGAGGATTTCCGCGCGGCGTGGAGAAACACTCCCCCGACAGGTCAGAATCAAACCGTCCGGTTCGCCGGAGCGCCGGACTTTGGGGAGGTCAGCATGAGTGTACGGGTGCGTTTGGGCCGCACGGAACTGCAAGTCTCGCCGGTCTGCTATGGTTCCTGGCAGTTATCGCCGCGCTTCTGGGGGCCGCAGCCGGAGGATCAACTGATCGCGGCCATGCGCCGCGCCTTCGAGGTCGGCGTCAACTTCTACGATACGGCGGACGCCTACGGCAACGGGCTGTCCGAGGAGGTCATGGGCCGCGCGCTGCGCGATCTGCCGCGCAGCGAGATCGTTCTCGCCACGAAAGTCTTCTGGCACTGGTTCCCCGACGGGCATCGCTACGGCGATCTCTCCTACGACTACATCCTGCAAGCCTGCGAGAACAGCCTGCGCCGCCTCCAGATGGACTATATTGACGTGTACCAGTGCCACTCTTTCGACCCGATGACCGATGTGAGCGAGACGGTGGAGGCGCTGGAAAAGCTGCGCTCCCAGGGCAAGATTCGCGCCTATGGCGTGAGCAACTGGACGGTCGAGCAGATGCGGCTGGGCAGCGCGCTCGGCAGTTTCGCCACCTGCCAGCCGCCCTACAGCCTGCTCCATCGCGGCATCGAGGCGGACATTCTGCCCTACTGCCGCGCCAACGACATCGGCGTGCTGGTCTACAGCCCGCTGCAGCGCGGCCTGCTCACGGGCAAATACACGGGCAAAGAGACCTTCACGGATTTCCGCAAAGATGACCGGGATTTTCAGGGCGAGCGGTTCCAGAAACTATGCGACAAGGTGGCGAGCCTGGCTCCCATCGCGGAGAACTACGGCCTGAACATCACGCAGTTGGTTCTCGCGGTCACGCTGATGACGCCTTCGATTCAGTGCGCCATCGTCGGCATCAAGACGCCGGAGCAGATCGAGGAGGCCGCCGCCGCGATGGGCAAGACGGTCTCCACCGACGACTGGCACAAAGTCCGCAGCATCCTGACGGAATAGGCTCGCCCCCAGAAACCTCCCCCCTTCCCCCTCCTTCGTAAGGAGGGGGAGTCCACATCAATTCTCCCCCTCCTTCGTAAGGAGGGGGAGCATTCGGCTCTCCCCTCTCCCGCAGCGTGGGAGAGGGGGTGGGGGTGAGGGTTTTATGGAGTGGGGTCTTCAGGGAATCTCAATGAGAGGAGCGACATGCGCGCAACGAAAAAAGCACGGATGCGCCGCACACTCGCCGCGCTGACGGCGCTGCTGGCGGCGGGACTGGCCGGGTGCAGCAAGGAGCAGCCGGAGGCGACGAGCGGCGGAACCGGCGACAAGGCTCCCGCCGCTAATGCCGCCGCGCCGCAGCTTGCGGGCGCGAAAAAGAAGATCGTCTTCGTGTTCAAGGTGGGCGGCATCTCCTACAGCGAGGCGTGCCGACAGGGTGCGCAGCAGGCCAACGACGACCCGAACCTGAACGTGACGGTGGAGTACCAGGCCCCGGCGGAAGGCACTTCCGAAAAGCAGGTAGACATCATCAATCAGGCAGTCGTCGGACACGCGGATGCTATCGTCGTCTCGCCGGTGGATGCAAAGGCCATCGTCCCCGCGCTGGACAAAGCGGCGGCGGCAGGTATCCAGGTCTTCACCTGGGACTCCGACGCGCCCGACAGCAAGCGTCTCTTCTATGTGGCGGCGGTGGATGACGTGCAGATCGGCGTGGACATCGGCGACGCGCTGGCAAAAGCGATGGAGAAGAAGGGGAAGGCACTGATCTTTAGCGGGCAGCGCACCGCCGAGAACCTGAACGCGCACGTCCGGGGCATCGAGCAGGCGCTGCGCAAGTATCCGGGCATCACCATTCTCCAGCCGTACATCTACAACGACGACGACAAGAACAAGGCGACGACGATGGCGGTGCAGGCGCTTCAGGCCCATCCTGACGCAACCGGCATCGCCTGCTCCAACTCGCCCAGTCCTCCGGCGGCGGGCGAGGCGCTGCGCAAACTCAATCTTATCGGGAAGGTGAAGGTGTGGGGACTGGCGCTGCCGAGCGAAACGAAGCCCTACCTGCTCGACGGCTCCGTGACCGGCCTCTATCTCTGGGACCCGGCCCGATTGACCTACCTGACCGCCAAGCTGGTCGCCGACGCGCTCCACGGGAAGATGCCACAGGATGGCGAGACGCTGCCCGGCGTGGAGGGCAGACTCAGTGTCAAAGGCCCGCTCGTGACCCTGCCGCTCCGCCTGGAGATCACCAAAGACAACGTCGAAAAGCTGACCTTTTGAACCTCCCGCTGTGCTGCTGGCGCAGGGATGGTAAATTCGGTTTCTGGGAGTTTTGCATGGGCAGGTTGGACAGGCGGGAGTTCATCGGGTTGGTGGGGAAGGCGTGCGTGGGAGCGGCAGTGATGCGGAGCGGGCCGAGGGGGAGCGAGGCGGAGGCGCAGGGCCGGACGGAGGCGCGGAAGGTCTATCGCGGCGCAAGCCTGCGGCAGATCGCGATGCCGATGGGCGGGCTGGGCGCGGGCAATGTCGCGCTTGGCGGAGGCGGCAGCCTGCGCAACTGGCAGATTTTCAACCAGTGCAACCCGAACGCGCAGTTGCCGGCATCGTTCTTTGCGCTCTGGGCGAAGCCGGAGGGGCGCGAGGCGGTCGCGCGGCTGCTGCAAACGGAGCCGGTGGGCAGGCTGCCGACGATAGAGGCGGTCGAGTTTGTTGGAGAGTATCCGTTTGCCTGGCTGACCTATCAGGATCGCGCGCTGCCGGTGCAGGCGCGGTTGGAAGCCTGTTGTCCGCTGATTCCGCTCAATGCGAAGGACAGCGGCATTCCCGGCGTCGTGTTTCGCTTTACAGTGAAGAACCCCGGCGCGGAGTCGGTGGCGGTGTCGCTGGCCCAGACCTGCCAGAACGCGGTCGGGTTCGACGGCTTCAACTCGTTCGAGGAGGCCGACGGCAATCTGAACCGCTATAACAGGCGCGGCGGCCTGCACGTTTTGAACCTGACCACGAAGGAGAAGGCGACCGGCGCGGCGTTCGCGAAGCCAGTCGTGCTGCTCACCGAGTCGCGACAGATCGCCCGCTCCGCCCGCTTCTTCGGCAACGCCGACCTGCGCTACTTCGACTCCCTCGCCAACGCCGCCGACGCTCTGAAATCGTCGGATGAGGCCGTCATCGCGCCCGCCCTCTCTCCAACGCCCCACGCCCCACGCTTGACGCCCAACGCTCCCGTTGTCGCTATCGTGGACGATGTGGACCCGGCGAAGAGTTTCCCTCTGCTGGAAAAGTTCGTCGCGGAGGGCGGCGCGCTGCTCATCACGGGCGGGGGGCGCGGGCTGCTGGACGCCCTGCTGCCGGACAGCATGGATCATTCGGCGATAGTGTACGAAGACTTCGAGGCGGAGAAGTACGATCCGGCGAAGTGGATGGCGGAGGGTTATGCCTTTGGCGACGGCCCGGCGCGCGGAACCTGGCCCGGCCAGCAGCCGGTCTCCGGCTTTCAGGGCGGCGGGCTGATCAACTCATTCCGGGGCGGCGACCCGGCGATGGGTCGCCTGACCTCGAAGCCGTTCCAGATC
>DASRGL010000140.1:0-3580 GCA_035651115.1 Chthonomonadaceae bacterium | reverse complement strand
TTCGTTTCCGCCGGATGCGCCGAGCGAGACGCAGACGCCGCCCTCCGCCAGCAGGCCCATCGCGGCAGCCAGGGTCTTGCCGCCGACCGAGTCCACGACGAGATGATAGGGGCCGAACGGCTGCGCGGCGGGCAGTTCCTCGCCGACGACCACGGCCTCGGCTCCGGCCTCCCGCACCTCCGCTTCCTGCTCCGCGCGGCGGATATGCGCGACCGATTTCGCCCCGGACAGCCGCGCCAGTTGCAGCGCGAAGTCGCCCACGCCGCCGGTCGCGCCCGTGATCAGGACGGGCCGTTCCAGCAGCAGGCCGCCCTTCATCAGCGCGTGCAGGGCGGTCAGTCCGGCCACCGGCAGCGTCGCGGCCTGCGCAAAGGTGACGGCCTCCGGCAGTTCGGCCAGGGCGTTCGTCGGCACGGCGACATACTCGGCCCACGCGCCCGCCCGCAGCAGTCCCACGACCCGCGCGCCCGCCTTCGGCCCGGAGCCGTCGGCGGCAGGCCGCTCGACCAGGCCCGCCAGGTCCCAGCCGGGACGCCAGCCCGCGCTCTCCGCGCGGGTCAGGGAGACATAGACCTCGCCCCGGTTCAGCGAGACCGCCGCAACGCGCACCACCGCTTCGGAGGGCGCGGGCGCAGGCATCTCGATCTCCCGCAGCGCCAGCCGTTCTGCCGCCGCCGGGTCTACGACGATTCCGTGATTCGTATCCATCTTCCTACTCCTGACTCATCAGCGGCGAATGCCGGAAGAACTGCCTGCGCGGGCCGCTTCGATCTCGGCGCGGGTCGAGAGCAGCAGGTCGCCGGGCATCGTGTGCTTGAGGGCGGCCATCGTCGCGCCGTACTCCAGTCCGAGCGCCAGGTCGCCCTGCAGATAGCCCATCAGGACGCCTGCGTTGAAGGCGTCTCCCGCGCCGACCCGATCCACGACTTCGTTCAACGGGGAGGCGGCCGCCGCCCAGTCGCCCCGGTCGTCGCAGGCCACCGCGCCGTCGCCGCCGCAGGTGACGACCGCCACGCCGACGCCGTACCGCTGCCGGAACTCCCGCGCCACCTCCGGGCCGCTGCCCGTGATGGCGAAGATCGCTGCCGCGTCGGAGAGAGGCGTGAGCAGCACATCTACACGCGGCAGCAGGGGTTCCAGGGTCTTGCGCGCCTCCTCCGGCGTCCACAGCTTGGCCCGATAGTTGACATCGAACGAAACCAGCGTTCCCGCCGCCTTTGCCCTCTCTATTGCGCGCGTGACGGCCTGCGCGCAGGAGGGGCCGAGGGCGGGCGTGATTCCGCTGAGATGCAGCAGGCGGGCCTGCGCAATCAGGTCGGCGTCTATCTCCTCCGGGGTCAGCGTGCTGGCGGCGGAGCGGGCGCGGTCGTAGTAGACATCTATGCCGCGCGGAGCCACGCCGAAATCCAGGAAATAGAGGCCCGCCCGCGCCGTCGGCTCCGTGTCCCAGATCACGCCGGACGTGTCCACGCCCCAGCGTCGTATCTCGTTCTCGATGCGTCTTCCTAGCGGATTGGCGGGCAGCTTGCTCCACCAGGCGGCGCGCAGGCCCAGCCGCGCCAGCGCCACCGCCGTGTTCGACTCGGAGCCGCCGATACGCACGTCCAGCGTAACGGCCTCTTCCAGCCGACTGTAGCCCGGCGCGCTCAGCCGCAGCATCGTCTCCCCGAACGTCACGACATCGAAAGCCCGCTCCGTCTGCTGTGCCTCCTGTTGTGCCATATCACTCCTTTTGTGTTCACTCTCCATGTGGCCTTCCAGGTCTTTAGAAGCGCGGAGTACACTCCTTTTCCGTGTCGAGTCGTATCTTCAGAAGGCGTTGCTCGTTGCCCTTATTCCTCTGCTTCCTCTTCATAGACGATTTGGCGGATAACGTTGATTAGGAAGAAACAGCAGATCGGTTCGGTAGGAGAGCGGATGCTTGCCGAATTGATATCTGTCGTAGAGTTTTTTGCCCTCGTCGGTGTACGCCAGATGCAGTCCTGCGATGCCAATACGTTCGGCGGCTTCCTTGACGTTACGGAGGGCTTCCATCAACAAAATGTCGCCGATCCCTTGACCACGACGGGTGATGTCACGGGCCAGACAGACCAGTTCCACGACAGGAATGGAAGAGGCCCCTTGATTAGCATTGACATAATACGAGTCGGCACGAAGCATAAAGTAGCCCGCGACAAAAGCAGGAGAGGAGGAGATATCGAGCAGGGCAAATGTGAGTGAATAGCCGCCGCTACGTGTTTCCGCCAGCGCCTTCTCACGGAGAAACAGATTGAGATAGGTGTGCTGACAATCGAATAGCGAAACCTCATAGTGTTCCGCTATCGGTTCTAAACGATATCGCGATGGTTCAGCTTGGTCGGTCACGTTATCGTATGCGTTCGATCTTGGCGCACTTGTGACTGGCGATAGCCCGTCTGGTTTCCGCCGACAGAGGCTTGGTCGGTTCCGCTAAATAACGTTTCAGGGCCTCACTCTCTTCGACACTCACCACAACAGGGCCGGGCTTCTGAACAGAGCCAAGAGGAGGCGCGGCGATTTCGGGCGATTTCTCTCTGTTTTTAGGTACTTTGATTGCCATTTTCGCCTCCGCTTTACTCTCCGACGTAGTGTTCCAGGTCTTCGCGAGTGATGGTGAACAGGTCGCCGTCCGGCTTGATCGCCCCCAGACTGACCAGACACTCGGTGAAGAGTTCGCGCGTGCGCTGCTCCAACGCCTGCATCCCCAGGTCGGTCATCACCTTTAGGATGTGCTGCCCGTTGCGCACATGCGTGCGCTCGTCCGAACGGATGAAGTCGCTGATGTGGGCCAGCACAAAATCGTTGCGGCTGCGCGCCTCGTCAATGAGTTGATTGATCGTCTTGAGAACCCCGATCTCGCCGAACAGATTGATCTCGGCCATCGCGAACTCCGGCTCCATCGGCCCGCGGCACGTGCTGCTGGTCAGACGATTGGGCAGTTCATACGGATCGTAGCCTAAGCTCAGCAGCGACTTATGCCCGATCTCGGTATGCCGGGCCTCGTCCCAGGTGATGCGCGCCAGGAAGTATTCGGCGTCGAAGTCCTTGAACCGGATGTCCCACAGAAACGTGCCGAACGCCTCGATAGCGTCCACCTCGTCGCGCTGCGTGCGCACGAACCGCAGCCGCTGGTCTTCATAGGAGCCGATCTCGAAACGGGCTTCGCCATCGGCGAGGTTGTAGTCGCCTGTGTTGTGGAAGGTATCGAAGCGGCTGTCCCGGCAGGGAACGGTTCCCCGCACGTAGGGCTGCGTGTCGGTGCGCAGGGGAGAGGGCCGGGCCGCGCGCTCATCGGCTCCGGTGACGCCGCCGATGCTGGCAAGCAGCCGAGACAGATGCCAGCGCCAGGCTTCCAGCCGGGACTCGTCTATGCCGCCCTCGATATAGGCCGTGATCGCCTGCTCGGCCCACTCCAGCATCGGTTCGTAGTCCAGGAGGATCGCGCGCAGCGTGCGGATCGTGGGGGCGTCCGCGACGGGGCAGGTGTCGTCCATATGGTGGCGATAGGCCGTTTCCAGCGCCTTGCCGACCACCTGATGCACCCCGACGAGCAGTTCGGGCG
>DASRGL010000139.1:0-12200 GCA_035651115.1 Chthonomonadaceae bacterium | reverse complement strand
CGCGCGAGGCTTGAGAGCCTTGCGATCCCGTGAAAAGGTTCCCACTCCCACAACCGGCGAGAAGGATGCCTGCGCCGCTCGCCCCGGCCAGAATGAGAAGATCACGGCGAGTCAACTGTTGTCGCTGCAGAGCGACATCTTGTGTCCGAGGGACTTTGCTGCGTTTTCCAGACATGAGTGCGCTTCCTCCAAGATATATGTAGTTGCTGTATCCGCAACTTCCTCTACACTCGAAGCCTGCGATGCGGCAGACGGCCCTGTCGGAACACGGGCCGTCGGAAGCCATGAGGCCATAGAGGAGCCAGGGGGCGTTCTATAGGGCAAAATCAGGCGGTACGCACCATTATAGTTAGCGACACGAATTGTGTCAAGCGAAGATTTTGCAAAAATCGCCTCTCCTCGCCTCCAGGAGTACGTGCGGCTGTCGGCGCGGCCTGTGGCCGCGCCGACAGCGCTGTACCCGGCAAAGCGCGATTCAACGGTGCGCGCTGCCGATCTGCTCGACGGTGTCGCCCGCGCCCGTATCCAGCACGACGTACTCGCCGCCTCTGGAGAAGGCGCGCACATCCTGGGCGTGCGCAAGCTGGAACGCCTCCTCGGTCGCCGTCGTCAGGGCGAACTCCGGGGCGTCGTTAGCGAGACGCGCGCGCACCCGCTTTCCGTCGAACAGGCCGCGATTGACGCGCAGCTTCATCACGGGCGTCTGCGAGGCGAAGCAGCCCTTCACCGCATCGGCGCTCTGGACCCTGCCCCGCGCCAGCGTCAGCGGCATATCCAGTTCGACACGCCAGAGGTCGTCTCCCAGGAGTTCGGCCTTCTGCACGCTATAGACGGCGGGCGTGACGAAGCGGGGATTGTGCGCCAGGAGGGGAGCGCCGACGATGGGCTGCATCCGTCTGTCCGCGACCCGGATGACGAGCGCGTTCTTCTCGATGTCCGTGCGGACGATCTCGCCGCGCAGGGTGGGGGGCGCTTCCACGCGCTTCTCGCCGCAGGCCAGCGCGCCGCCCACGCAGGTCAGCGAAGTCACCTGACCGCCGCGCGTCGTGACCAGCCCGAACCGTCCGCCGAATTCGATCCGCACGCCGTCCAGTTCCGCCACGCGCGGAACCGCGTCGAGCGCGCTGAGGAGATAATCTACCCTGTCGCCCGCCTTGATCCGCACGGCGACGGCGTTCAGATGCGCGCGGCCGTCGGGCGTCACGTCGGCAGAGGGCGTCAGCGTCATGGCGTCGAGGGCGGTTATCTTCGGAGCCTCCTGGAACCCTTCCATCGCCGCAACGAACGCGCTGCCCGCCGCCGGGTCGGTCGCCCGGTCCCGCACGATGACATGGCCTTCTAGCGGCGACTGTCCCCGCACCCCCGGCCCTTCCGCCTTCGCCCGGATGATCTCGCGTCCCGGCCCGCCGAGCAGATGCAGCGCGCAGCCGACCTCGTCGCCATCGCGCGCTTGCAGCGCGCCATCGGCAGTTCTGTAGGCCGTATCTATCCGCCAGACCTGCGGATCGAGCGGGCGCGTAAAGTCGGGCGTCAGCGCCGGGCCGCCGTCCTGGGGCGTCAGCGTGAAGTCCCGGTAGTCGTAGGCGAAGTTGTAGTAGTGGAGGAAGCCGACGTTGCCCGCCTCCAGCGGCGCGCCGAAGGAGTCCACCTTGCGCTCGACCGGCTTGCCGTCCAGCGTCGTCGTGACTCTGTCGCCGCGTACCTCGATACGGACATGCACAGGCTTGCCGACCGGCATCTCCCCGGAGTCCAGTCCCACCGAGCGGCGGCGCTGCGGGTTGGCGGCGTCCGCGCCGAAGACAAAGAACGCGCGCTCGTTGCTGCCGCTCGCCTTGCCGGTGCGCGTCATGGTGAACTCGACCGTGAAATCGCGATAGGTCTGCCGTGTGAGGAGATAGTTGTCGCCCTGCTCGGCTCCAGAGTGCGAGCGCCAGACCGCCACGCCGCCTGCCGCGAGCGGGGCGCGCTGCACGTCGTAGAGGAAACCGTAGCCGCCCTGCGTCATCGGTTCTACGTTCTCGCCCGCCAGCGAGCCTTTCGACTGCGCCTGCCACTGCGCCGCGCTGTCGTGCAGCGTGATATTCAGGTCTTCCGGCCTGCCGAGCGAGTGGAACAGATAGTCCCGCGTCTTTGCGCCCGCGACTCGAAACACATCAAACGTGTAGAGCGGTTCGCCCGCCTCATCGCGCACCAGGGCGACCGTCCGGCGATAGAGGGAGGCGTCGGGATAGGCTGCTTTCTCCGCCGAGGCTTCGACCACGTCCGCCATCGGCTGCGTCGCGTAGTAGTCGAGTTCCCCGATAGAGTCGCCGCTCTGCGCCTTCTCGTCGAGCATCACCGTGCAGTGGCTTGCCGTGTTGGTGTCCCATCCTCCGGTCTTGATATCCGTCCAGGTCGAAGGATAGCCGATGTCGGCGGTCAGGTCGTAGCCGTAGCGGAACAGGTTGATCGCCAGCTTATCGCGATGCCCGTGTCCGTAGCTGCCTTTGCTGAAGGTAAGAATGACATGCTGCCGGGTCAGCGGCGACTCGCCTGCCCGCAGGATGGCGATGCCGCTATCGGGGAAGAGATGGCTGGTTTGCGGCGGAGCCTGTGGCGGCGCGGCCAGCTTCGGCAGCGGCTCCTGCGCGTGGAACAGCAGCCACCAGTCGGCATTGCCGTTGCGATAGTTTTCCAGGTCGCCGCCGGAAGCGGCCTGCAACTGAGCGGTATAGATGTCACGTTCTGCCGGAAGGCGGAGCAGCGCCCGCTCATCGTCGCGGCTGTAGGGAGGCGTAGTTCGGAGCGCCTTCCCGCGCCCGCTGCCTCCATCGCCGATGGGCGGCACGCGCCCGTCGCAGTCCACGTGGCGCAGAAAGTCGTAGAGCGCGTTCAGGCGGTAGTCCGGCTGATTGTAGGGATCGAGCGGGCGCGGATAGCGCGGCGGCGCGGTCGCGCCGTAGAGCCATTCGCCGATCAGGATGCCGGTCTGCGCATTGCCGATGTTGTAGCCGCAGCTATCGTAGATGAATTTGCCGTCGCGGAACCAGGAGTTGGTCAGCATGACGCGCAGGCCCGTATCGCCCTCCAGGACCTCCTGCATCATGTCGGGATTTTGCAGGATGCTCGCCAGCCCGGCCAGCGCGGTCATCTCATACATGATGAAGTCGCCGTCGAAATAGGGCATGAGCCGGTGCAGGTACTCGTAGACATAACCGAGCAGGTCGCGCTGAATGTGGTCGCGCTGCTTGTCATCGAGCGTGTCCCAGATACAGTCGCAGGCGAGGATCAGGTTCTGCACGAGGAACCGCTCGAAGGTCTGTCCGATATAGCCGTCCTGCCGCTGCGTCGGCCCTTCGATGCAGCCGTCGTAGTGCGGGTAGAGATCGGCCAGGCGGGAGAGCATCACGGCGGCTTTGTGCGCGTACCGTTTGTCCCCGGTGAGGGCATAGGCGAGCGCCAGCTGCGTGACGGGCGTGCCGCCCTCGTATTTCGACGCGCCGCTGTCCGGTTCGTAGGGGTAGGAGAACAGCTTGCCGAGGAGATAGTAGCGGTAGGCGGCGACAAAGAAGTAGCGGCGTCCGGCGTTCGGAAAGCCCTCCGGCGCGAGCCAGCCGCTGCCGTCGTCCCGCACGACCACGTCTTTGCCGGTCTTCGGGTTCTTCACGACCGCGCCATCGTACCACCACTCGCCGCCTTTTTTGCAGCGCCAGCGATAGGGCGTCTCCATCGTGGTATCGAAGCTGTAGCGTCCGCCCCCATGGAGCGGGCAGCCTTTCTCGAACTGCGGGCAGATAGCGCGGGGGTTGCCTTCCGGGACGAGGCTGCGAATATAGCTGTCGTCTTGCGCGACCCACCAGTCGGCGTCCTTGATGATGCTGTCGGCCAGCGCCTTCGCCCAGGGCCGGGTCGCGACGTTCTCGCGTCCGCGCTTTACGTCCTCCGCATTGATGATGCCCAGGAAGCCGCGCGGCTTGCGCCGCCGCATCACCAGGTCGAGGGCCGGTTTGACGCGGGCGGCGTCTTCGCGCTGGCGCTGCTGCTTCAGTTCGGCCTGGAGTTGCGCGGCGAATTTCACCGCGTCGTGCTTCGGTCCGACGGTCTCTCCGAACACCTCCATCTCGCCGATACGCAGTCGTCTGTCCGCACGCGGGTTCGCGCCGTCCGGCGGCTGTACCAGGCGCACGGCGTCTACCGTCGTGAGTGCGAGGGTCAGTGTTGTCGTGGGCGCATCGGCCCGCGTCTTCAGCGCGGCCAGTGCGCGCCACTGGCCGTCATGCCAGCCTTCCAGCGTGGCGCGGCGCGGCGTCAGGCTGTTGCCCCAGTGGAACGTCACCTTCTGCACGCGCACGGCCTGCGGAAAGACGAGCGCGGCGGTGTGCGTGACCTCCCAGTTGTCCGACATCCACTCCTGCGTCTCGCTGCCGGACACGATGCCATCGTTCAGGCACGCGGCATGGTAGCCATCTATTCCCCAGCGATCCCGATGTTCGCTGTCCACGACGGCCACCACACCGGGCAGCCGCGCCAGATTGATCTCGCCTGCGTGCGCCACGACCTTCGGGGCCGCCGCCAGGCAGAGCCAGCCCAACAGGGGCATTCCCATCACTCCTGTAACCTTCTTTCCTGTCTGTGTCCGGGTACTGAAAGTACCCGTCTCGGTGGCGCTGCGCGCCGAGCGTCCTGCCGGACGCATCCATTGTGAAAGCCGTTCCCTCTGTATGCAGGTGAGTGCGATATGACGGGCAAGCCGGCAATATCCATTTCGTCCGCAGGACGATTAGCCGCAGGCTTCCCAGACGGGTATTTCAATGCCCGGCCAGTGCGATCCGGTATGCGCCCGGTCGTTCCGCGTCGAGGACGACGGATTGGAAACGGAAGCCCCAGCGTTCGACGGTCTGAGCGGACTGTGGGCTGCCATTGACCGTGACCGGACGCGGGTTGGGAGAGAGCCACAGCACGGTTGCGCCAGGAAGCGATTCGCCCAGTAGCAGCGTGACCTGCGCGCCGCCGTTCTTGGCGCTGTAATCGCGCCACCGCGCTCTGCGGCGGGCGCGTTCCCAGGCGTCCAGTTCGCGCGCCGTCCACCACTCCAAGCCGGACTCCTTGCCGCGCGCCACCGCCCGTAGAAACGCCTGAACCACCGGCGCTTTCACCATGTGCGCCGGATGAAACAGCAGGTGCAGGATGCCGTAGTGCCGCAGCGCCGCTTCAAGCAGCGGCTCCAGCAGCGTGTCCGGCGCGAAGACGTTCAAATCCTGGGTCGGGGTGGGCAGTTCCAGCACGTCGCGAAGCTGCCCATCCCAGCCGACCGGGAAAAAGAGATGGCAGGTTCCGAAGTTGAACCCGGCTTCGCCCGACTTCGAGGCCCCTTTCGACTGATCGAGGCGGATGCCGCGTTCGGCGCACCAGTCGAAGAACTCGGTATCGCCCTCCCAGCGCAGGTAGTGATTCTTGTTGGAGACGGGAACCTCCGGCGCGAACAGGGCGCAGAGTTCGCGCCACTGCCGGTCGAATTCGGCCTCGCTCCAGGGATGTTCCAGGGCGTCATAGTGCGTGGCGAGTTCGCCGCCCGCCGCGCGAATGGCCGCGAGCAGGGCTTTGTCGTAACCGGGCAGGATGACGCACCAGGTCGAGCGCGCGTCGGCCTGCTTCAGCGCGGCCAGCAGCGCGGCGGCGTGTTCGGGATCGTTGATGTCCGTGTCGTGGGAGAGATGGCCGAGGGCGGGCAGATTGCGCGGGTAGAACCAGAGCAGGGGCAGCGCGATCTCCTGCGCCTCCGCAAGCGTGAAGAGGGCGCGGAGCAGCAGGCCGCGCCACTGGTCGGCGATAGGATGCAGAAAGGCGTTCAGGCCCGGCGTGCCTGGAACCGGCTGACGGTCGAAAATCCAGTCCAGCACGCCGCCGTCGCCGCTCTTGAGGACATTGTCGGCGAGGGGCGCGGTTCCGTCCGGGGCCGGGACGCCGTCGCGCGTGACGGCGATGCCCTGCTGAATGGAGACGACCGTGCCGGGAATATCCGGGGCCAGGAGCAGGCAGCGGCCCTGTCCGGCCCGATTTTCCAGGATGGCGGCGCGCGAGGTGGGACGCTGATGGGCGTCCAGCACGTCCGCCAGCACGGTCCCGCCGTCCGCCTGCATTGGCAGGCCGTTGAAGAAGTGCAGGGGAATCGGCTGCGCTTGCAGCAGGGGAGGCGCGGGCGGGCGCGCGATCAGATAGCCCTCGCCAAGCGTTCCCTGCCCGCTGGTCCAGCCGGAGTAGGTTGGCGGCTCCACTCTCGCGCCGAACAGGGCTTCCAGCCCGCAGGTTCCGGCCACGCTCAGCCAGGCGCCGCCTGCCTCCACCCAGGCCCGCAGCGCCTCGCGTGTGTTCTCCGGCAGGGCATACTCGCCGACCGTGAGGAGCAGGCGCAGCGCGGGGAGACGTTCGGGCAGTTCCTCCACTGCGAGCGGCGTATAGCAGACTCCGGCGTGCGCCAGTATCTCGTGCAGGTAGTCCGGGTAACTGACTGTGCGGGCAGCGTTGTCGCCAGGCGCGGGGAACACGCACACGCCGAGCGGCGAAGCGGTCATGGGCATCGGGAATGTTTCCTTTTTATAGCCCCCCTCCCTGACCCTCCCCCTGTTCTTGGGGGGAGGGCCAGGGAGGGGGGCTAAGTCGTCTTTACTGGTGGGCGAACCATGCAGCGGCGCGTCGGATGGCGCGGGCCGTCTCGTCCAGGTCGGTTTCGGTGTAGGCTTCGTTGATCGAGAGCATGACACAAGTATCGAGAATCGCTTCCGCGTTCGGGCAGTAGCCCTTGCCGTATCTATATCCGGCGTAGGGCGCGGGCGCGTGGTCAAAGGCGCTCTCGTTGACGAAGATGGGATACTCGTAGACCGGCACGCCGATATAGTGCGCTCCGGCGGGCAGCCCTTCGGCCCGCAGCGCCTCGGCAAACTGATCCGCGCTGGCGTGCAGTTCCTCTGGCACGACACGCAGCATGTAGAACCACCAGGAGGGGGAACAGCCCGGCGTGGGCGTGGGAAGCGTGATTCCCGGCGCGTCCGCGATCCGCTCGCTCAGCGCGCCGCACCACCTCTGCCGCCGCGCCACGATGTCATCCAGCTTCTTCAACTGCGCCACCGCCACCGCGCCCTGCAGCTCCGTCATGCGATAGTTGTTGGCGAGGAACCCCGGATTGCGCATGGTGGCGCCGGGCCGCCGGTCGTAGGCTTTGTCGGTCGCCATGCGAAGCCGCACCGCCAGGTCTTCATCATCTGTGATGATGATGCCGCCATCGCCGCAGGAGATGTGCTTGAACTCGTTCAGGCTAAAGCAGCCGATCTTGCCCCACGTGCCGATGGGCTTGCCCTCGTAGCGGCAGCCGAACGCCTGGGCGCAGTCCTCGATCAGCATCAGGTTGTGCTGCTCGGCCAGCGCCCGCAGCGCCTTGAGATCGTTGGCGTTGCCCCAGAGGTTGACGGCCACGATCGCGCGAGTGCGCGGCGTGATGCGCTCGGCCACCGACTCCGGCAGCATCTCGTAGGTGTGGGGATGCAGGTCGGCGAAGATGGGAACGGCCCCCTGGAACAGGATCGGCACGAGCGTTCCCATGTCCGTGATCGGGCCGGTGATGACCTCATCGCCCGGCGAGATGCCCGCCGCGATGAGGGCGGAGTGGATGGAGGCGGTCCCACTGGTACTAGCGATGGCGAAGCGGACGCCGTTCTTCTCGGCGAACTCCCGCTCCAACTGCTTGACCTTCTGGCCCTGCGCGTAGAAGAGCGTCCCCTGCGCCAGCGCCTCCTGAAGTTCGCGCAGTTCCTCCTCGCCGTAGCGCTGCTCGCGTCCGTAGGGGGTGGTCTTGATCTTGTCTCCGCCTGCGATGGCGGGTTTTTCCAGAGAGAGTGTCTGTGTCATGGCGTTTCCTTAAGAGCCGATATTTACGCCTGGCCGGGTACTAAACGTACCCGTCTGGAGGGCCACTGCGGAATGCGGCTAAACACGCCTCACACGAGTGAGGCAGCCGCTTCGCGCGACAGCCAACCGTCCTGCCGGACGGAAACCTTATTGCAGGCTTCCCTCTTCGTATCGCACTCGGCTGCATACAAAGGAGAAGGCTTCCAAACAGGTGCGTCCGAAGGACGCTCGGCGCGCAGCGCCACCCAGACGGGTACGTTCTGTACCCGGCCAGGCTTATAGTCTCTTATAGCTTATCGCGAATCGTTTTTCCTGCCCGCGCCGGAGAGTCTCCGCAAAAATAGCAGGGCCGCGCCGCGCAGCCTTATGGCGATTTCTGTCTGCCAACCGGCCTGTAAACTGGTCATTCCAATCGTGACCGGAGCCAGTGTAACAGCCAACGGCTCTGCTGTCAATGCCTAAAGCCGAACCGACGCCTTGCTTTTCGCTCAACGAAGTCGGGCTTGCTTCGTCAGGAGGGTCTGTGAGAAGCGTTGCGGCGCGGTCATCGCGGGGAAATCGCATGGGAACCGGAAGAAAAGCGGCGCAAGTAAAGATTTTTTCGTCCCAAGCCGTTGACAAGCAGACGGCATTGTGTTAATATCAAGAGGACAGAAGTGGAATGACCAATCCGATCTTTTGCGCGGCGGGAGCAAAACCCCGCTCTTCTCACTATTCTGCCGTTGCCCGGCCGCTTCAGGGGAGGTGATACCGCACCGCACAAGTCGCCGCGCGCCAGCTACTGTTTGGTCGCGCGCTGGGACGAAATTTCACTCTTTCTCTCGCCGCTCGTTCGCGATCCGGCGCTCTATTCCCAACCTCATTTTGCGTTCTGTTCAGTCAAGCAGAAGGAGAGTCTCTTTATGAAGCGTAGAAATCTTGGTTTTACCCTGATCGAACTGCTCGTCGTTATCGCCATCATCGCGATTCTGGCTGCCATCCTCTTCCCCGTGTTTGCCCAGGCCCGTGAGAAAGCCCGCGCGATCTCCTGCCTGAGCAATGTTAAGCAGATCAACCTCGGCTTCCAGATGTATATGCAGGACTACGACGAGAACTGGTTATACCGTCCAGGGCGTCAAAATAGTTCGGATGGCGATGGCCCCTGCGCCTGGCGCTATATCTGTGGTGACAACTTGCCCTACGAGAACTGGGATCAAGTTGTACAACCCTACTTGAAGAACTACCAGATCGTTTCCTGTCCGAGCGTCGGCCAGGATCCTGCTATTGCCGGACTGAATACCTTTGGTGCGCCCAATCTGGGTATCGGCATCAACATGTATCCCAATGACATCACAAATGACTGGGGACCGGGCTTGTCTTCAGGACTGGTACATAATTGTGGTGCGACGGGAGCCTACGCTTATCTTTGTCCAGGATATGCGCTGGCAGCGGTAACCCATCCGGCACAGACAGTCAACATTGCAGACGCAGGCAAGATGTGGAACTCTGATCCCAATGAGATCGCCCAGTACTGGCCTCAGTGCGTAGGTATCCAGCACTGCGGAGCTTCTCCCTGGATCGCCACTCGTGAAGCCGCCGAGTCCGGTTCAGAATGGGGGCCGGAAGACCGACATACTAAGACATCCAATGTCGGCTTTCTGGATGGACATGTTAAGGCCATGCGGCCTGAGGCGTTTTACGTAAAGTGGAATGGCATCTGGTTCCGGCCAGATCGTGACGAAGTTCGCCCCGAAGATCCGCCCTTCCAGCGATAAGAGTCGCACAAGTCTTCAAACAGAGAAGCGGAGGAATCCACACTTCTGCTTCTCTGTTCTTCAGGAGATTGCTCATGAAGCAAGAGATCAATCCTAAGACGGCGGCTATCGTCATCGGTATACTTGCAGTCGTCGTCCTTTTCCTGGGATACAAGTTATTTTTCGCCCGTCCAACCACACCGCTAGGGCCAGCCTACCAACCCGGTAACCAGCGCTTATTGCATCCAATGGGGCCGGATAATCCGCTGCCAAGAGGGCAGACACCCAGGAGCCAGTAGTAGCACGCCAATCAGAACGTGCCGTATGAGCAAGTTCACGGTACGGAACAAGAGGCGCAAAAGAGAAACATGTTGTCCAACCAGCTTCGTCCCGCCAAATCCAAAAGCCCCCAGGCGAGGGGAATCATCTTGTTGGTGCTGGTCATTCTCGCCATTGTTGCCTGGCGACTCGTCTTACAGTCTCCCACACCTGCCCGGCCGGTTCCTCTGCGCCGTTTGGCTTCCATTCCCTCCACTCCGGAAGCGACCCGGATCATCGCCCAAACGGCTAAAGTCTATGGCTCCTGCCGCTCCTATCAAGATGCAGGTAGCGTCACCACGACCATTGCCGGGCGACCACAATTTGATAGTATCAAGCCTTTTCAGACAGTTTTTGTACGCCCGGATCGTTTCTATTTTACCTACAAGACCATACGAGGCGTCCCCAAAGATCACTATATTGTCTGGGCTACAGGTAAGCAGATTCATAGCTGGTGGTCTCAGGAACCGGGGATTAACAATTACACTAATCTGGAAGATGCCATGAAGCGTCCCCGGGCTTTTTCCGGTGGGTCAGGGCAGACTATCCCGCGTCTGCTACTTCCTCAATTGGGTGGCTGGTCATTGAAGGAATTGACCGGCGTGCGCCTCGTAGACACAGAACCAATCGCTGGAGTCGTCTGTTACAAGCTGGAAGGCAGTAACAAGTACCACGATACAGTGACAGTCTGGATCGCTAAAGAGAGTTACCTGATCCTGAAATTGCTACAAGTAGGCCAGATTCAGGGGGCAGAAGCCCGAACAGCCGAGGTCTTTACCCCTCAGATCAATAAGCCAGTGAACGAGGAAGTATTCACATCAGGGCCGCCAAAAGCGTAGAGAGGCTTCTTTTGTCACGAATGCCCTGTGCAGGCTGTTCGCTTCCTTATCGAGCGAAATGAGGAGAAGCGAGAGCCTCTCCTCCCGTCTGTATGCTCCAGATTAAAGTGTTCAGGTTAAGGCCCAATCACTTCAATCGGCATAATATCATGGCGTGCATTTGCCCCGCCTTCTGGTGGCCTTCCGCCGCTTGTAGTTACGGAAATAGATGTTAGTGGAGAAGTGAGCGGCACGGCTATATAACCCACCCCGCCGCTCAAGGTGCAAGTATAGGACGTGCTGTTACCAGTGTTCACTAAAGTCGTTGACCCGTCGGATGTCATGCCAACGCCACTAGAGACCATGACATTTGCCGATTTGTTATCAGCGGAGGCACTCGACTGAACACTTCCCCAACTGCCGAAAGGAGGGAAACCTCCAAAAGCCTGAGCATACGCTCCATGAGCGATACGCACCGTAATGCCGAACGAAGCCGTCGGATCGCTACAGACGATCTTATACGTTATCCAGGGGGCAGGGCTGGAGTTTCCATCCAAAAAGGCGTAGGCTGGCCCCCCATTCGCGACCGCTCCCACAGCAGAGGTCTGGTATTCCAGATAACGGTCAAGCCCACCTGTACCGTTATTCGCATCGGTGCTGCGATTATTCGGCTGGCCTGGACGGTCAATCGGCAAATGCACGGAAGTCTGGGCTCTTGAAAGGGTAATAACTGCCTTGTTGACGGTAACGTTAAGAATGGCTGTAAGATCGGTGCCGTAACTGTAGCTTAGGTCAACGTAGGCAGTTGTAGGGGATTGAGGCGTGCCATTGTTGGCGGTCGAGACGTAGGTAATCGTGTACCATTTGCCATTCGAGGAGAAGCGGTTAGGGTTGTTCGGGTCTCCGTTGACACGCGCTGGCGGCCATGCTCCTTGAGCAAAGACAATCGAAACAAGACCCAAACAGAGGTAGCTGATGAGAGATACACCAAACAGATGGTAGAGCATACGTCCCGGCAATGTCTGCATGGTTTCTGATCCTCCTTCAAGCTTTAGAGTATTCAAACCGGCAATTCCACCGTAGTATAACACTGTGCAAGTAGAATGTCAATACTTTGTCAGTTTGAGTTTAAAGGAACATCAGGCCAGCATTTACTTTATGTCTGGTGAGTGGCCTTCCGTCAGCGTTAGGACTTTATCGGCGGCGATTGGCCCCCCCCAGGACTCCGTGACTCCGCTCGGCCAGTGAACCGTAATGCGCGCCGCCTGCGCGGTCGAACCCAGGCCGAAGTGCAGGCGGCGGTCGTGGGCCGAGAGGTAGCTCGTGCCGCTGCGCGCCCAGCTGGTTCTTGTCGTGCCTCCGGCCTCGACGACCACCTTTGCCCCGTAAGCGTCTCGGCTGCTCTGCGTGCCGATCAGCTTCACCGCCAGCCAGTGATGGCGGGCCGGGG
>DASRGL010000138.1:0-5001 GCA_035651115.1 Chthonomonadaceae bacterium | reverse complement strand
TGGGCGATACCGCCCCCGACTTTGTCCAGGACTCGACCGAAGGCCCCATCCACTTCCATGAGTGGGCGGGCGATAGCTGGGTCGTCCTCTTCTCCCATCCCAAAGACTTCACCCCCGTCTGTACCACCGAACTCGGAGCCGTCGCCAAGCTCAAACCCGAGTTCGACAAACGCAACGTCAAAGTCATCGGCCTCTCGGTGGACGGTGTGAGCGACCATGCCGGCTGGTCCAAGGATATTGAAGAGACCCAGGGAGCCGCCCTCAACTTCCCGCTGATTGCCGATGCGGATCGCAAGGTCTCCAACCTCTACGGGATGATCCATCCCAACGCCAGCGACACGATGACGGTGCGCTCGGTCTACATCATCGGGCCGGACAAGAAGGTCAAGCTGATGCTGACCTATCCGGCCAGCACGGGCCGCAACTTTGCGGAGATCCTGCGGGTGATTGACAGTCTGCAACTGACCGCCAACTACAAGGTGGCGACGCCGGCGGACTGGCAGCAAGGGGGCGACTGCATCATCGTGCCATCGGTGTCGAACGAGGAGGCGGACAAGCTGTTTCCGCAGGGCTACAAGACGCTCAAGCCCTACCTCCGAACTACCCCACAGCCCAATCGGTAAGTCCGCTAGTGTGCGCTTGCATGACCAGCCTTCTGCCGCTTCCGAGGAAGCGCAGGAGGCTGGACTGTTTTCCCTGCCCCGATTTCGTGTTAAAATAGAGACATGAGCGAGACGAAAGCAAAAGCAGGCAAACTGATCTTTGATCGGGTGACGCCGGGCGTGGAGTACCATGCGGCCTTCGTTTCGGGGCGGGCGCGGCCCTACACGCCCCTGCATACGCACGACTTCTACGAGGTCTTCTATCTGCTGGAAGGGACGGCCACCCACATCATCAACGAGCGGACGACCGCGCTGGCGGCGGGTGACCTGGTGCTGATCCGCCCGGAAGACTGCCATGCCATCTCCGGCAAGACCTTTCACCTGATCAATGTCGCCTTTCCTGCCGATCCCTGGAATCGTTACTGCGCGCTGGCGGGACTGGAGGAAACAGGATTGGTGAAGGCCGCCATGACCCCGCCGCCCACACTGCGCGTCCCCTCTGAGCGGCGACAGGAGTGCGCCGCTATCTTCGGGCGCATCCTGCACGCCTTTCAGCAGGCGCCGCAGGGGCGACCAGCGCGGCAGGAGTTGTGCCGGTTCTGGTCGGCCATGCTGGAGTTTCTGCTGCCGACCGAGCCGGAGACTGCCGACCCGGACGAGCGCGGCCCGGCGTGGCTCTCTCATGCCTGCCGCGCAATGCACGACGAGGAGAACCTGCGCGGGGGGCTGGCGCGTTTCGTGGAAGTCAGCGGCGTCAGCCAGGCGCACCTGACGCGCACGCTCAAAGCCTGCTCCGGCCAGACCCCGACCGAGTTTCTGAACGAACTGCGTCTGCGGCAGGCCGCGCGGCTGCTGGCGACCACCTCCGCAAACATCATTGACATCGCCATAGACTGTGGTTTCGACAACCTCTCCTACTTCTACCGCCGGTTCCGCCGTCAGTACGGCAAGTCGCCGCGCGCCTGGCGGCTGGAGACGCAGTGCATCGTGATGCCCCTCCGGCAATAAGCCCCCACCCTGACTAAGGTGGGGGGCCAAGCGTCACCTTGAGCAGAGAGAGCCAGTATCTCCGGCTGTCCACATAGGTGATATAGAGGACCTTCCCCTTCTGTTCGGCCAGTTCGGGATGCTCCTTGCCAGCGTAGCAGAAGGCGTCTGCATAGGCCAGGTGGGGCGTCCCTATCTCCGCGATAGGCCGGTACGGCCCCCAGGGCTGCGAGGCCAGGCTGAGGCGGGCGCGCTGGGAAATCAGGACGGAATGCACGGCGAGATAGCCGCCCAGATAGGGATTGTAGGCGACGGAAAGCTCGTTGGGGAAGGCGGTCAGCCCCTCGACATCGGCAGCCTCCGCCAGACGCTTGCTCCATCGGGGCGCGGTCGGCGAACCGGCGAAATACTCGTAAGCGTCCAGATCGGCGAGGCGTTCCTTGCGCACGCGCGCCATCTTGCCGAACTTGCGTCCGCCGCGCTCCTGCACGCCCACGATGTAGAGCATGTCGCCGGGCGCATCGGTGATCACCGCCGCGCCGAAGATCGGATCGGTTCCTCCTCCCGGCCACCAGAGCGTACTGCCCCGGCGCGTCTTCAGGCGGGTGAACTGCAAGGCGGCGGGGCGAGAGACATCGGCGCAGGCCAGCCCCATCCCCTCCACGCGAAAATCGAACGGGCCGCCGCCCGTCGTCCTGTTGATAGAGTAGTAGAGATAGGCACGGCGATGCGCCGCGTCGTACCAGCCCCCGGCAGGCCAGAGGCGGGTCTCCGTGCCTTCTCCTGCTGCATTGGGGATCACCGGGCGGGCCAGGCCGGTCTTCGCATCCGTCAGGAAAGCGTAGCGGCGCAGCGGCTCCGTTCCCCTGCCGCGCGGGACGAGCAGGGCGCAGTTGCTCACGCCGCCGACGTAGGGTCGTTCCGGCGCGGTCGGATGCAGTAAGAAGGTATCGCCGAACAGCCAGAGAGTCTGCGCGCCAAGAGGCAGCGAGTAGCCGCCGTCCACGCCGCTGACTCCCGCCTGGTTGTCGGTGAAGAGCAGCCCGCGATTCTCGACGCGGAGGACGCGCGGGCCGGATGCAGGCGCGGGCGGCTCCGCAGGCGCGTGGAGCCGCCCCGGCCCTCCCATAAGCATCAGACTGCCGCTCAGAAACCAGATGACAAAACTCGGAATGCTCCGCAACTTCGCCGCAAACTCCTTTCTGCCCTTCAACGCCTGAACGCCAACTACCTAACGCCCAACGCGAAACGCCTCCTCATTGCGGCCCTGCTGTTTCAGGGCATCGGCCAGCGCGCGGCGGGCCATCGCATCGTTAGGGCGCAGCCGCACGGCCTCCCGCAACTGCCATACGGCCTGTGCCAGGCTGCCCTGTTCCCGCAGCAGTTGCCCGTAGCGCCGCCGCGCTACGCCGTCGTCAGGGTGCGTCTCCGCCTTCTGCTGAAGTTCCCGCGCCTTGTCCCGCAGCCCTTGCGCGCGCCGATACGCCTCGATCAGCTTTCGGCCTTCCGCCGCCTCCGCCCCGCCCCGGCTCTGCAGCGCCTGTCCCAGCGCCAGCAGCGTCTCGGGCCGCGCCGGATCGAGCGCCTGCGCCCGCCGCCAGTAGGCGATGGCTTCATCGCGCTTCCCGGCCTGTCGTGCCAGCACGCCCAAAAAGTAGCAGGCTTCGGCCTCTCCCGCCGCGCCCAGCGGCGTCGGCCCCTCTTTCCGGCCGAGGGAGAGCGCGCGTTCCAGCGTGGCTTTCGCTTCCGCCTGCTGCGCCGGTTGGGGCGAGAGCGCCAGAATATGCCCCAGGGTCAGCAGATGACGGGGCGACTCCGGCTCGATGGCAAGCGCCGCCCGGATCGCCTGTTCCGCCTCCGCGCGCCTGCCGAGTTCGAGCAGGATCGCCGCCTGGTTGGCGTGCGCGGCGGCAGAGCGCGGATTGACAGCAGCGGCGCGCTTCAGCGCCGCCATCGCCTGCTCGAACTGGAAGTCGGCATAGTAGGAACTGGCAAGCGCGACCAGGGGTTCGGAGGCGTTCGGCTGGAGCGCGGCGGCGCGGCGAAAGGCTTTCTCGGCCTCCGGGAAGCGACCGAGTTGGATCAGAACGTAGCCGAGCTTGATCCACTCTCCGGCATGATCCGGCTTCAGGGCGACCACGCGCGCATAGGCGTCGGCAGCGGCATCGAGCCAGCCCTGCCGCTCCGCCGACAGGCCGAGATTGTGCCAGGCAGCCGTCAGCTTCGGGTCGAGCGCGACGGCCCGCCGCAGCCGCGCGATGCCCGCGCCGGTCTCCCCGGCCTCCGCCAGCGCCGAACCGTACCGCGCTAGCGCCTTCGCGTCGTTCGGCCTGGCTCTGGCCTCGCGTTCCAGCGCAGAGAGCGCCGGAGCGGGAGACGTCGGGG
Source organism: Chthonomonadaceae bacterium (assembly GCA_035651115.1). Taxonomy (GTDB): domain Bacteria; phylum Armatimonadota; class Chthonomonadetes; order Chthonomonadales; family Chthonomonadaceae; genus DASRGL01. Next base: position 1,027 of record DASRGL010000138.1, on the reverse strand, counting down.
ACGCCGCCGGCGGGCTTGCGGGCGCAGGCGTTACGGGAGCGGGGCGGGATGGAACGGCCTTTGGCGCGCATCCCGCTATCAGCCCTACCATCAGAAAGCCTGTCAGAACCAAGAGGCGGTTCCATCGAAATGTCGGCATGGCCTACTATTCTTGACGCAGGCCCCTGTCCCCTCTTTTGACCGACCGCACAATGTTTAGCCTGGCTAAACTTTTGACCGGCAAATTGACTCGCCGCAGAGAGGCAGGTACAATAAGGCCGGGAAAGCCAGCCGCAGAGAGGCTGCGCCTACAGACCGAGGAGAAACGCCGTATGGCCGCTGTGACCGAGACACAAGTGCTGGACGCCCTGCGCGGCATCGAAGACCCGGACCTGCGCCGGGACATCGTGACGCTGGGGTTCGTGAAAGATATCAAGATTTGCGATGGCAATGTCGCGTTCAAGATCGAGTTGACGACGCCCGCCTGCCCCGTCAAAGATCAGCTCAAGGCGCAGGCGCAGCAGGCGGTCGCCGGGCTGCCGGGCGTCACGCAGGTCGCCGTCGAGATGACTGCCCAGGTGCGCGGGCGCGAGACCAGCCCGCAGGAACTCATTCCCGGCGTGCGCCATGTCATCGCAGTCGCCAGCGGCAAAGGAGGCGTCGGCAAAAGCACAGTCAGCGCGAACCTGGCCGCTGCGCTGGCGCTGACCGGCGCGAAGGTCGGCCTGCTGGATGCCGATGTCTACGGCCCGACGATCCCGCTGCTGATGGGCATTCGCAAAAAGCCCCTGATGACCGAGACTCCTGACGGCCCCAAGATCGTGCCTATCGCGGCGCATGGCGTGCTGGTCATCTCCATGGGCTTCTTCATAGACGAGAATCAGGCCATCGTCTGGCGCGGCCCAATGCTCGGCAAAGCCCTCCACCAGCTTTTCAGCGATGTCGTCTGGGGCGACCTGGACTATCTGATCGTAGACCTGCCGCCCGGAACCGGTGACGTGCCGATGTCTTTGGCCCAGATGGTTCCCCTGAGCGGCGTGGTCGTCGT
>DASRGL010000137.1:0-3834 GCA_035651115.1 Chthonomonadaceae bacterium | reverse complement strand
CCACTGAGAGCGACGAATATAAAAGCGGGCAGGAAGATGCCGACCGTCGCCGCCACCGCGCCCTTCGGCCCCGCCAGCACATAGCCGATGAAAGTCGCCGTCGTGAACACCGGGCCGGGGGTCACCTGACCGACGGCGACCGCGTCCAGAAGCTGCGCCGAGGTGAGCCAGCGCCAGCGGATTACCAGGTCGTTGCGCAGGAACGCCAGCAGCACATAGCCGCTCCCATACAGCACGGAACCGACTTTCGTGAAGAACAGAAAGAGCGGCCACAGGCCGAACGTGGACGCTACGGTGACGTAGCGATGGAAAAGGAACGGTGCGGCTGCCAGCACGAGGGCGGCGCTCACGAAAAGGAGCAAGGGCTTTACGCTGTGTTGGGGCTGCCTGGCCCACTGAATGCCGCCGACCAGCGTGCCTGCGCCGAAGAGCAGAACTAACTCATCCACGCCGCCGAAGGCGCAGAGCGCCGCCAGCAGGCCGACCGCCATCCTCTCCTTCGTCTTGAGAGCGGTACGGCCCAAACCCCATAGCGCCTGCGCGACGACCGCAATGATGACCGGCTTGACGCCGTAGAGAATGCCCGCCACCTGGGGCAGATGTCCGAACCGCACGTAGGCCCAGGCGATAGCGCCGACCATCAGCGCGGCAGGCAGGATAAAGCAGAGGCCCGCCAGCAATAAGCCCGCCCAGCGCGCCCTCTGGAAGCCGATATGGATCGCCACTTCGGTGGAGTTCGGGCCGGGGATGAGGTTGGCGGCTCCGATAAGATCGAGAAACTGCTCCTGCGTCAGCCATTTCCGCCGCTCCACCACCTCCTGCTGCATCAGGGCGATATGGGCCGCAGGCCCGCCGAACGCGGTCAGACCCAGGCGTAGAAACAGGACCGCGATTTCCCCTAGAGAGGTCGCGCGACCCTCTTCTGGCGAGGACAGAGCAGCCCCGCGCGGCGGCGTGTCGTCAGGAGGAGTCATGCGATCCTTCCACACAGGCTCAGACTTTCGGGGTGAACTGCTTGAGGTCGTAGATGCCCAACGCCTTCTCGATAGCGGCGACCTGCGCCACGCTCTTCTCGAACCCTTCGTCCCCCAGCGCCTTATGCTCGTCCTCCTCCATCCTATCGCCGAGAGCAGAGACCTGCTTCGGGGTCAGCAGCGTGCGCAGGGCCGGGAACAGCACCGTGTCTTCGCGGGCCTCGTGCGGGCGGTACATGCGGATGAACTGCTGGCAGGCCGTGACGATCTGCTGGCGGCTCTCGGACGCGCGGAACGCATCGGGAGCGGACAGGCTCAGGATATGGGCGGTCACTTTGCGGCCCGCCTTGTGCTGCGCCAGCAGCGTATCCACCAGGTCTACCAGCTTGCCGTGCTTGCGAAAGACAGGGAAGATATATTTCTCCTCGTTCTTCTCGTGGTACTCCTCCACGAAGGAGCGGACAAGGCGCGCGGTATGCTGGAACACGGCGGGCGCGATCTCCTCGCCGCCCTGGATACGCCGTATTCCCTCCTCGTAGATGAGCAGGCATCGGTTCAAGACGCCATGCTCTTTCATCAGGTCTTCGGGAGCGGTGACGCCCGCATCGGGATCAAGCTTGCCCTGCGCCATCGCCAGCACGGGCGTGCCGAGCAGCAGTCCCGCGCCTGCCGCCAGTGCGCGGCGGCGGCCTATTTCGCCCTCATGATTCATGAGTCTTCTCCTCCGTGTCGGGGGACATCTCTTCCGCCAGCACCTCGTCCACCAGTTCGCGTATCTGCGGGCGGGCGCGGGTCAGCGCCGCGCGGCCCTGCGGCGTGGCGCGATAGTATTTCCGCACCTTGCCCCCGACGACCCGCCGCTCGCATTCCAGGTAACCGCCCGCCTCCATCGCGTGCAGCATAGGATAGAGCGTGCCGGGACTGAGGCTGTAGCCGTGCCGCGCCAGTTCCGCCAGCATCTCTGCGCCATAGAAAGGCGCTTCGGCGGCGTGATGCAGCAGGTGGATGCGGATGAAGGCGAGGAAGATGTCGCGAATGAAATCGTCCATCGTTATCGGGTTACGATACCGACTCATCGAAAGTTCCCGCCAGGATGATGGCGAGAACGGAATAGCCCTGTGGCAGAAAGCGACGGCCCGCGCCGGAAGGTCTCCCGGCGCGGGCCGCGATTCAGAGAACGGATTGTGAGGCGGTGCGGTTCGTGTCTGCGCCTCCCCTTTCAGGCAGCGATCTTCTCGCCCTGTATTGCCTGCAGGGTGGCTTCGTCCATAAACGAGACTTCGCTGATACGATCCAGACGAATATCCTCGTTATCCGTTATCAGATACCCGCCATAGAGCGGGACGTAAGTGGCATCATAGATTTTGGAAATGACAAGCTGTTCATTACCCGAACGATCTTGCCATCGGATGGAACAGACCTTTCCGACGAACTCTTTGGCTTCTGACAGTTGCACGTTAATCCCTCCTCCTGCGCTGGCGCGCAACGCTTCTGATTAACGGTTTTTCTTCTGCCAGAACGTATCCGTCGAACTACGGGATTCTGCAAAGAGCTGTCAGTATAAAGACCAGTATCACCGTAAGGAGAGGGCAACTCCGGTCATTCGGAGGGGGTGGCATGGAGGAGACGGTCGGCCTGGCGTTGCAGGTCGGACAGGGCGGTGTGCAGGCGGATGAATCCCTCGAACAGGCTGCCATAGGCGCTGAAATACTTATGCACATCGCCGTCGCTCAGGGCCTTGTCCGACAGATAGTAGAGATGGTCGCTGGTCTGCATCAGTCGCCAGGCGTGCAGCAGATGCGGATTGCCGACGGCGTTGAGGAGGGGTTCCAGGCGCTTGATCTCCTCGAAGGCGAACTGCTGCATCTCATTGCCGAGCCAGGCGGAGGTGTCGCGCTCCTTGTCGGCCCAGGAGATGGTGGCGAAGTCGTCGACGAAGAGGGTTCCCATGCGGGGCAGGCGGCGGATGGCTTGGGTGGGGGTGGTGAATTCGAGTTGGGGATGGCGCTTGATGGCGTCGGGGAGGGCGCGGAGGAAGTCGAAGATGCCGGTATCGGCCCAGATATGTTCTCCGAGGGCTTCATAGTCCAGGGCGAGGGTGACATTCATGTCGGTGTTGCGCGCCAGCCATCCGGCGAAGGTTTCGGCGGTGAGGGGCCAGTTCTCCCAACTGCGGTTGGGGAAGCGGTAGCCGATGTCGTCGGAGAGGCGATAGTTGCGCAGCAGCACGGGCAGGCCGCAGGGAGCGGTATAGAGGAAGTCGGGGGAGCGCCAGCCTTCCATGAGCCAGTCCACACCCTCGGTGATGATGCCCTCGTAGCCCAATCCCTGCACGGTGGAGGCGATGCTGTTGTTGTAGAGGCATTCGGTATTGCGGAAGACGGTCGGCCGCCTGCCGAAGAGCCGCTCTATCTCGGCGGCGTGCTGCTCGACCTGGGCGCAGAACTCGCGGCGGTCTTCTCCGAAGAGACTGCTGAGGGAGTGGTAGTAGGTCTCGCCGGTGAACTCGACTTCTCCGGTGGCGGCCATCTGCTGGAAGAGATCAAGGAGCGCGGGTTCGTAGCGCTGGGCCTGTTCGAGGAAGGTGCCGGAGAGTCCGTAGGCGAGGCGGAAGGGCTTGTCGCTGTCCCGGTGCTGGCGGACGAGGTCGAGCAGGAGACGAGTGGCGGGGTAGTAACACTTTTGGGCGACTTTGCGGAAGACGGTGCGGTTGAGTTCCTCGTCGAAGTAGTGGTCGGCGAGTTGTTCGGGCGCGAGGGGTTCTCCCTGGCGGCGTAGCTCATAGGGCCGCAGCCGGACGGGTTGATGGGCGAAGAAGAAAAAGGTGACGAGCGTCAACGGACGGACTTCCTTTCGGGCC
>DASRGL010000136.1:0-15465 GCA_035651115.1 Chthonomonadaceae bacterium | reverse complement strand
CATCGCCATGGTGCATCAGCACTTCACCCTCGTTCCCGCCTTCACCGTCGCCGAGAACCTCGCGCTCGATTCCGAAGAGAAACAGCGTTGGACGTTGGGCGTCGGGCGTTGGGAGGCGCAGCAGGCGGCGGCTCCCGCGCTGGAACGCGCCGCCGCGCTTGGCTGGAAACTCGACCCGGACGCGCGCATCTCCGAACTCTCGGTCGGCGCGCAGCAGCGCGTCGAGATCGTCAAGGCGCTGGCGACGAACGCGCGCCTGCTCATCTTCGACGAGCCGACGGCGGTGCTGGCGGGCGATGAGGTCGAAGAACTCTTTACTGTGCTGCGCCGCCTGCGCGACGAAGGCCACGCGGTCATTCTTATCGCGCACAAGCTGGCCGAGATTCTGGCGGTCGCCGACCGCGTGACCGTCCTCCGGCGCGGCAACCGGGTCGCCTCCTGCCCGGTCGCGGAGACGGATGCCCGCCAACTCGCCGCCTGGATGATCGGGGTTGGCCCCCCACCACCGTCCCCTCCCCCCAAGAACAGGGGGAGGGGGAGCGATAGCACAGGCTTGTCCCGCCCTTTCAACTCCACTACAAGTGCGGAAAGACAGACAGAGCCAGTACATGAGCCGTTCCCTCCCCCTGTTCTTGGGGGGAGGGTTAGGGAGGGGAGCCTTGCCTTCTCCGCCGCCCACCTCGTCGTTCGTGATGACCGGGGCGTGGAGGCGATCAAGAACGTCGCGCTGGAGGTGCGGCGCGGGGAGATTTTCGGCATCGGCGGCGTGGACGGCAACGGGCAGACCGAACTGGCCGAGGCGCTGGTCGGCCTGCGCCCGCTGCGCTCCGGCACGCTGTCCTGGGAGGGCGGGCCGTTCGTCGCGGGCGTCACGCCGACGCTGGGCTATATCCCGCAGGATCGCCGCCGTGTCGGGCTGGCCGTCACGATGACGGTGGAGGAGAACCTGCTGTTCCGGGCCGTCCATGATCCGGCTTTCCGGCGCGGGCCGTTTCTCAAGAGGCGGGCGCTGCGCCGGCTTGCCGCCGACCTGATCCGCACCTTCGATATTCGCACGCCGAGCGCGACGCTGCCGGTCTCATCCCTCTCCGGCGGGAACCAGCAGAAGGTCGTCGTGGCCCGCGCGCTCTACGCGCAGCCGGAGTGGATCGTCGCCGTCAACCCGACGCGCGGCCTGGACATCGGCGCGACCCGCTTTGTGCATGAACAGCTACAGCAGGCGCGGGCGCGCGGCGCGGCCCTCGTCCTCATCTCGACCGACCTGGATGAGATTAACGCGCTGGCAGACCGGGCCGCGATCCTCTCCGGCGGACGCCTGACCGAGTACCAGGCCGGGAAGACTGATGAGACGGAGTTGGGCCTGCTGCTCGGCGGACTCGGCGCGGCGCAGCCTCCAGCGGAAGAGGGCGAGGAGACGGCATGAGCCTGTCCACCGAGGCGACCGAGCCGACAGAAACAGCCCCTGCGCTGACGCAGGCCGCGCCCACAGAGCAGCCCTGGCCGCTGCGTGCGTTCCGGTGGCTGGCGCAGGGCCTCGGCTACGCGCTCGGCCTGATCGCGCTGATGTCCGTCGCGTTCTGGGCGCTCGGCATCTCGCCGCTCACGGCGCTGCCCGCGCTCTGGATCGGAGCCTTCGGCGATGCTGCCAACGGCCATCTCTATCCCCTCTCCGAGACGCTGGTGAAGACCTCACCGCTCCTGCTGACGGGCCTGAGTATCGTCGTCGCCTGGCGGGCGGGGCTGTTCAGCATCGGCGGCGAGGGCCAGTTGGTGATGGGCGCGCTGGCCGCGACCGCGCTGGCGCACGCCGCCGGGAAACTGCCCGGCCCTCTCCTGACTCTGCTCATGACGCTGGTCGGCATCGCGGCGGGCGCGTTCTGGGGCCTGATTGCGGGCTGGCTGCGCGTGCGGCGCAACGTGCAGGAGGTCATCTCGACCATCATGCTGAACTACATCGGCCTCTACCTGCTCGGCTGGGCCGTCGAGGGGCCGTTGCAGGAGCAGGCGCGCATCAACCGGCAGTCCGACCCGCTGCCCGACGCCGCGCTGTTCGCCCGCATCCTGCCCGCCGCCTGGTCGAACGGCGTGCAGACCCGGCTGCATAGCGGCGTATTCCTCGCCTTTCTCGCTGCCTTCGTCATCTACGTCTTTCTCTATCGCACGCGCGGCGGATTTGGGCTGCGCGTCCTGGGCCAGAACGCGGAGGCGGCGCGGGCGGCAGGGTTTCCAGTAGATCGGCTGCGGATGCAGGCGATGGCGATCTCCGGCGGGCTGTGCGGATTGGCGGGCGTCGTCGAACTGCTGGGCATCACGGGGCGGCTCTACGCGGACTTCTCGCCGGGCTGGGGCTACACGGCCATACCGGTCGCGCTGCTCGGCGGGCTGCATCCTCTCGGCACGACCTTCTCCGCCTTCTTCTTCGGCGCGCTCACCGCCGGAAGCGGCAACCTGGAACGCTTCTCCGGCGTCTCTTCCGTCCTGATCAACGTCATCCAGGCGGCGGCGGTACTGGCGGTCGTCGGGGCGCGGGCCTGGCGCGCGCGTCAGTCCGGCAGCGACGGGGATTGAACCACCGAGGCGCGGAGACACGGAGGAATCACGGAGAAAAGCAAAAGAGAAGAATCCACGAAGCACACGAAGGGACACGAAGAAAGTACCGGAGCAGGCATTCGGTCTTTCCTCCTGTTTTTCTCCGTGTCTCCGTGCCTCGGTGGTTCAAAAATCCTAGCTTTTGATGGCTCCGGCGACGAGGTTGGCGAAGAGGCGGCGCAGCCGCAGGACGCCGAGACCTTCGCCCGGGTTGTAGACGCGGTTGGTCAGCAGGATCAGCGTCAGATCGTGTTCCGGGTCGAACATCAGCAGCGTGCCGGTGAAACCCGTATGCCCGAAGGCGCGTTCGGAGAGCAGGTCGCCATAGGGCAGATAGCCGCTCGGCACGGTGAACCAGCCGATAGAGTGTCCGCCGATAGCGGGGTCGAGGTGGTTCTTTCCGGCCTGATGGCGGGCGAGCGGGCCGAGAACAGGCGGTAGGCCGAAGTGCTTAGCGGTGTCGGGATACTGGAAGGCCAGCGCGAAGCGGGCCATGTCGGGCGCGGTCGAGAAGACCCCGGCATGACCGGAAACCCCGTTCATGCTGTGGCAGTTGGCGTCGTGGACTTCGCCGACGAGGATTTTCCCTTTGCGCCAGGGGCAGTTGGCGGTCGCGGCGATGTATGGCTTCAGGGCGGGATCGGGCCGATAGCCGGAGCGTTCCATGCTGAGCGGCGCGAAGATACGCTCGTGGGCCAGGCGGTCGAGCGGCGTGCCGGTGATTCGGGTCAGGATTTCACCGAGAAGGATATAGCCCAGATCGCTGTAGGTATAGCGCGTGCCGGTCTCCGTTTCGAGCGGCGTGGCAAGGATGTCGGCCAGGGCGGAGGCGGCTTTCGTCTCGTAGAGCGGTTTCCAGGCGGGCAGGCCGCTCGTGTGCGTCGCCAGCCGCCACAGGGGAACCGGGCCGACCGGCGACTCGGCGGCTTCGGGCAGAAAGTCGGCGACGCGCTGGCCCAGGTGCAGCCGCCCCTCCTCGACGCACTGCAGCAGGAGCGTGGCGGTCATCGGCTTCGTGACCGAGGCCATGTCGAAGATCGTGTCTGTGCGGGCCAGGACGATAGGATCGGCGGCGGGCTGCGCGCTGCCGTGCGCACCCTGCGCGGCGATCCTGCCGTGCCGCATCACCAGGTAGACGGCGGCAGGGAACAGCCCGTCGGCGATGCCCTGCTGGAGCAGCGAATCCACGCGGCGCAGCCGTTCGGGGTCGAAACCGAGCGCGTCCGGCGACTTGACGAGGTCTTCGATTTTCATGATAGTGGCGCTATCCTCCTGACTCCGCCCTCCCCTCTCCCAAGTTTGGGAGAGGGGTCGGGGGAGAGGGCTTGATCTCCCTTTCCTTGATCCGTTCCGCGATGCGGCGCACGACGCCCGCCGCCTGTTCCCGCCCCGTGATGATGATGTCAATCTTCTGCCCGGCCAGCGATCCCGCGACGAAGACGCCGGGGACGTTGGTCTCAAAGGTCTCCGGGTCGCGGGAGGGGCGTCCGTCGGGTTCGATGCAGAGGCCGAGCCGCTCGAAGAGGGCCGTGTCCGCCTTCTGCCCGATGACGGCAAAGACGAAGCGCGCGGGAACCGGGAACGGCTCGCCGGTCGGGTTGCCGCCCAGCGGATGCTGCGGATCGTACTCGGCGGGCTGCAGCCAGGCGGTCTGCGGCTCTATCTTCGCCACGATGACGTTCGTGTGCAGCGTGACTTTCTTCTCCTGAACGGCGAACTCCAGATCGCGCACGACGAACGGGCGCAGATGACTCTGATAGGCGACGGGCGGACGGCGCATCGCCAGCATGACCTGGGCGTGCGCCTCCGAGAGCATCAGCGCGGCGTTGACCGCCGAGTTGCCGCCGCCGACGACCAGCACCTCCATCCCGAAGTATTCGGTCGGCTCGTGGAAGCGGTAGGCGACGTGCGGCAGTTCCGCGCCGGGACAGGGCAGGCGGTTCGGCACGTCCCACACGCCGGAGGCCAGCACGAGGAAGCGCCCGCGATAGGTGCGGGCGATGTCGCCATTAGGCTCAAGGAGAGTCTGAACGACGAACAGATCGCCGTCGCGCTGAATGTCGGTGATGCGTTCCCAGGTGGAAAGGTTCAGCTTGCGATACGCGGCGACCGCGCGGAAGTAGGGCAGGATGTCCTCGCGGGCGGGCTTCTCGCCGCCGCGCATGGGGAACGGCACGCCGCCGACCTCCATCTCGTCCGGCGGAGAGAAGAAGCGGAGCGTCTGCGGATACTCGACAAACGAGTGCGCCAGCCCGCGCCGGTCAATGATCCGATGCGTCAGCCCCAGGTCTTGCGCGGTGCAGGCAGCATGGATCCCCGCCGGGCCTGCCCCCACGATCAACACATCTACCGCGTCCTCACGCTCCGCCATACCGTCTCTTCCCTTTCTCTTTCCTCTTCATGGTTACTACGCGCGAGACGTTCTATCCTCTTCTGCAAAATGGCCCTCATCCCCAACCCCTCTCCCAAGTTTGGGAGAGGGGAGTCAAACAGCCAGGTTCACCCTCATCCCCGGCCCTTCTCCCTTTACCGCTCGTTCCTCGCTAGGGAGAAGGGAGCCAAACATCCACGAGTGCGCCTTGACGGTTCCCTCCCCCTGTTCTTGGGGGGAGGGCTAGGGCGGGGGGCCTCAACACTTACTTCCCATCCTCTTTCAGCTTGGCCTGAAGCCGGGCCGCCTGGCCGGGATCGCCGATGTGGAGCGTATCGTAAGCCTGCTGTGAGGTCTTGAACGGCCCGACGCCTGCGTGTCCATGCCAGTCGCCCTGCGTATAGATGGGGTTCTTCAAACCCGTCTCTTTCTCACGTCGGGCGATATATCGCTCCATGCGCTGCGTCAGCAGTTTGACGATCTCCGGCTCCTGCTCGGCCAGATTGTTGTCCTCGTGCGGGTCTTCGACCAGGTTGTAGAGTTCGACGGGCGGCTTGAAATGGAAGTCCGGCTCCAGCGCGACCATCAGCTTCCATTGCGGCGTGCGCCAGCCGTGCTTGCGCATCCAGGTGCATTCGGTAATGTAGAACTCGCTCTCGTAGGAGGCGACCTCGCCGCGCACCAGAGGCAGCAGGCTCTTGCCGTCGAAGGCGATGTCTGTCTCGATCTCGGCCAGTTCCAAAATGGTCGGGACCAGGTCTTTGTGCTGGTTGAAGCCGGAGACACGCCTGCCCGCCGGAATCTTGCCCGGATAGCGGAGGATGAGCGGCACGTGCAGCGTCACGTCGTACATGCCGTGATGATCGAACCAGCACTCATGATCGTAGAGCGTCTCGCCATGATCGCCGTTCAGAATGACCAGCGTCTCGTCCAGGATGCCGTGCGCTTCCAGAGCCGTGAAGATACTCTGAATGCAGGCATCCATGTAGGCGATGGAGCCGTCGTACTGCGCGATGATATAGTCCTTGTCCGTAATGCCAGGCGGCATCCAACTGGCAAAGTAGTCGCAGAACGGCTTGAACGTCATGACCGGTTCCATGGACTTGTTGTTGGGGTCGCACTCGTTGCCGTGATAGAACATGCGCTCGTAGGGCGCGGGCGGCAGATAGGGCGAGTGCGGGTCCATGTGCCGCAGGAAGAGGAAGAAGGGCTTGCGCTGCTTTGCCAGCCGGTCCAGTTCCGGCAGGGCGACCTCGTTGAGGTTCTGCGCTTTGGGGCTGCGGCCCTCGTTCCAACTGCCCCACCCCTTATAGTCCAGGTATTTGTCGAAGCCGCGCGAGGCCGGGTTGCCGCTAAAGCCGACGCAGGTGGTCGTATAGCCCGCCTCTTTCAGGATTTCGGGGAGCGTCTTGATCTCCGGGCGCAGCGGGCCTCTGTGCCGGAGCGCCACGACCTGCGTGCTGAAGACATCCATGCCGGTCAGCATCGAAGAGTAGGCGCTGGTGGTCGGGATGTGGGCGCTGTAGGTGCGCTCGAACAGCGTGCCGCCCTGCGCGAATCGGTCTATATAGGGCGTGGTCAAGCGGGGATAGCCGTAACAGCTCATGTGGTCGGCAAGCAGCGAGTCTACGCCGAAAAGGACGATATTGGGGTGCTTCGTTCGTCGCGTCGCCATGTCCTGTGCGATGTCCTTTGCTGGGTGGATTAGCCCCCGCCGCGAAACCCTTACCCCCGGCCCCTCTCCCACGCTGCGGGAGAGGGGAGAATTCAAGGCTCCCTCCCCTTGCGAAGGGGAGGGTCGGGATGGGGTTCTCAGGAAGGGGGGCTTATTCGTCGTCTTCGCCGATCAGACGGAGGAAGACGTGTTCAAACGCTTGTTTGCCCGTGCGCGCCCGTAATTCCTGCAAAGTGCCGATAGCGACAAGCCGGCCCCGGTAGATGATGGCGATGCGCTCGCAGAGGGCTTCGACCTCGCTCATGATGTGGGTCGAGAAGACGACGGTGCGGCCCTCGTCACGGCAGCGGCGGATGAAGCGGGTGATGGTGCGCGAGGTGATGATGTCGAGGCCGTTGGTCGGCTCGTCGAAAAACAGCACGGGCGGGCGGTGAATGATAGTGCGGGCGATGGAGACGCGCTGCTTCTGGCCGGTGGAGAGTTTGTCGCAGCGGCTATCGGCGAACTCATGCATATCGAGTTCGGTGAAAATCTCTTCGATGCGCTGCGCGATCTGGCCGGGCGAGAGGCCGTAGAGCGCGCCGAAGTAGGCGACCATCTCGCGGGCCGTCAGGCGTTCGTAGAGCGCGGTGGAACTGGAGAGATAGCCGATATGCTCGCGCACCTGTTGCGGCTGTTCTCGGATGTCGTATCCGGCGACGGTGGCCGTGCCGGAGGTGGGTTCCAGGATGGTGGCGAGCATTCGCAGCAGGGTCGTTTTGCCCGCGCCGTTCGGGCCGAGGACGCCGAATATCTCGCCGGGGTGGCAGGTGAAGGAGACATCCTCCACCGCATGGATGACGCCCCGCTTCCTATCGAAGAACTGCTTGGACAGGTGTCTGGCTTCGATCATGCGTCTGTTCGATTCACCTTCGCGTTGCCCCGGCTATAAAAGCCAGTTCTGAGGGGCGGCAAGCCGCCAACCGTCCTCACGGACGGGCCATTCGGAAAGCCTCTCCCTGTGTTTGCAGATAGTGCGATATCAAGAGATAAGCCTTCGACACGCATCCCGTCCGTGAGGACGGTTGGCCGCAGGCCCACGAGACGGGTCTTTTATAGGCCCGGTTGTTCCGCTATAGGCCCGGTTGTTCCGCCCGATTCACGGCGTTTCCCCGGCTGTCTCTGTCTCTTTCTGCTGGCGGCGAGCCTGCGCACGTTCGGCAGCAGCGACGGCGCTCTCCGCTTTCTCGGCCCATTTGCCGCGTGTGGAGCGGTACTTCTGAAGCCAGTCGGCCATCTGTCGCGCCCTATCGAGTTCGCCGAGGCCGATGCAGGCAAGCGTCAAATAGTAGTGCGCTTCGCCGTCCATGTCCAGGCTCATCGTACCGAAGCGATGAAAATAGTCCAGAACAAACCGGGCATCGGCATAGCGATGCTGCGTGACTTTCTCGCGACCCAACTGCTTGAACTGTTGGGCCAGCCGATACAGCCCGCGCTGAAAGGGCAGCATCACGCCGACCGCCGCCAGAATCGGGATGATCTGCGCCGTAAAGCCCTGCGCATGGGTCAGCACAGCCCCCCAGCTTGAGACGATGCCGACCAGCACGAAGAGAACCGCCATGCGGACGACAAAACGCGCCACGACCTGCTTTGTCTGCGCTTCCAGCGCCGGATCGAGCGTGGTGCGTGTTTCCGTTGTGGCAGCAGGCGCAGAAGTCGTGCGGCGTTTGCGCGGCGCTCTGGTTTTGGAAGGCTGGCGAGACATCGTACCGATCAACTCCAGCGCGGCGTCATGCGGCGGCGCAGCAGGTAGCAGAAGACGGGCGCGCCGAGCAGGGACGTGATGACACCGATCTCCAACTGGTTGAGAAAGACGCGAGAGAGCCAGTCCGAGGCGACGAGAACCAGGCCGCCGAGCAGCATGGCCGTCGGCAGGAGAATGCGATGCCCCGGCCCCACCAGCCGCCGCGCGATATGCGGCACGACCAGGCCGACAAAAGCGATGATGCCCGCCACCGAGACGGCCGCCGCCGTAACCAGTGATCCGGTCAGAATCACGCGCCGCTTGAACGCCTCCGTATCCAGGCCGAGATGCGCCGCGCTCTCTTCGCCCAATGTCATCATGTCGAGTTCCCGCGCGCTTCCCCAGAGCAGCGCGGCCCCGGCCAGCGCGAACGGCAGCAGCAGGCCGACGCTGCGCCAGTCCAGGCTTTGCAGGTTGCCGAGGAGTTGGGCGAGGATGGCGCTCGACCGATCCAGCCTGCCGGAGCGGTTGGCGAGAGAGAGCATGAGCGGGATGAGCGACCAGGCAAACGCCCCGACGACCAGCCCGCCGAGCAGGAAGGTCTGCACGGAGAGCCTGCCGCCCGTGCGCGCCAGCGCGTAGACGATAGCGACCGTCAGCAGGCCCGCCGCGAAGGCGGCGAGCGGCTGCGCAAAGCCGCCGAGCAGCGCCGTGCCGCCCAACAGAATCACGAGGACCGAGCCGAACGCGGAACCGGCGGAGACGCCGACCATGTAGGGATCGGCCAGCGGGTTCATCAGCAGGCTTTGAAACGCGACGCCCGCCATCGCCAGCAGCATCCCGATGACGGCCCCGCCCATCGCGCGCGGCATCCGCTGCTCCCACACGATGCTGTCGGCATAGCGGAGCGAGTCGGGCAGCGGCGGAACGACAGAGGGCAGGCCGGGAATATGCCGTCCGATGACCTGAAACACGATGCCGGGCCGAATTGCGCTTGCCACGCTCGCCTCGCCCATCCAGACATCCAGCACGATCATGCCCGCCAGCGCGCCGAGCAGTGCAGCGAACGCCGTCCGCCACGCGCGTTTCGGCAGGAAGTCGGCAAGCACGCGCCGGTCAGGGCGCGCGGCCTGCGCTTCGCTCTGAGAGATTTGCTTTGTCGGCATGACGGACATCGCGTTCGTTTAGCGGCTGCGGTCGAAGATTTCCGGGTGCAGGTACTTCGCCAACTCTTCCGCCCCTTGCGCCAAGCGCGGGCCAGGGCGATCAATGAGGCTGGCGTCGGAGGGCGTGAAGAAACGATTGTTCTTGACGGCAGGAACGCCCGTCGCCCAACCGGGCATCTGTTTCGCCTGCGCGATAGCGTTCGGGCTGGCCGCGATGATCACGTCCGGCTGCAACGCGATGACTTGCTCCGAAGAGATAGTACTTCCGGCAGGCATGGGAGTCGTGACGATGTTTTTCCCGCCCGCAACGGTGATCAGGTCGTCAATGAAGGAACCCGGCCCGGTCGTGTAGATGGTCGGTTTGAGTTCATAGAGAATCAGCACTTTCGGGCGTGTATTGGTCGTGGCGGCTGCGCGCCGCACCGCCTCGATGCGCGCCTGTGTCTCCTGGACGATCTGCGCCGCCTTCGCATCCTGCCCGGTCGCCATCCCCAGGAGCCGTATGGAGCTATAAACATCCTCCATCGTCTTCGGCTCGATGGACAGCACGGGAACTTTCGCCTTTTCCAGCGTCTCTATCGCCTTCGCGTTGATGCTGCCGACCGCCACCACCAGATCGGGATTCTGGACCTGCACGGCCTCGATATTGGGCGTGAACCCGCCGATATGCGGCTTCTTTTTCGCTTCCGGCGGATAGTCGCAGGCGGTCGTATCCGCCACGATCTTATCGCCCAGGCCCAGCGCGAACAGCAGTTCCGTGTTGCTGGGAGCCAGCGAGACGATGCGCTGCGGCGGTTTTACCAGCGTCAGCGTCTTGCCGCGCGAGTCGGTCACGGTGCGCGGGAAGGGAGTCGGCGGCGGCAGGTTCAGCCTGCCGATGGAGTGCGGCGGGGGCGCAGGCGGCGCGGGTGTCGCGGCGGGCGGCGCTGCTGGTTCCGGCCCGCATCCGGCCAGGAGAACGAGGAGAAGGAGGAGCCACCCACCCCCCATCCCTCTCCCCGTTCGCTCGTGCCTCGCTGGGGAGGGGGAGCCAGGGCGGAGGCTTCTACCCTCACCACCAACCCCTCTTCCTGCAAGGGAGAGGGGAGACAAGGCAGAAGCGTCTGCCTCTGTATATCGTCCTGAGCGGAGCGAAATGCCTCGACGGAGATTCTTCGCTGCGCTCAGAATGACAGAGAAACGCGCTCGTGCGTGTCTGGCTCCCTTCTCCCTAGCGAGGCACGAGCGGTAGAGGGAGAAGGGCCGGGGATGAGGGTGAAAGCCTCTGTTTCGCTCCCCCTCCTCTGTGGGGAGGGGGCCGGGGGGTGGATAACGAACGCTCATACCTCTCCTTCCTCGGACGGGGATTTCGGGGCGGGGCGAGGCGCGTTGCGCGGGCGATAGGGGCCGGGGCGCGGGCGGCGGGCCTCTTTCTTGGGCGTCGGCGTGGGCTTCGCCAGGGCCAGCAGACCGGCGACCTCCTCCGGACGGAGTTTGCGCCAGGTTCCGGGGTTCAGATCGCCGAGCGTCAGGTTGCCGAAGGCGATGCGAGTCAGGGCGCGCACAGGATGCCCGACCGCCTCCAGCATCCGGCGCACCTGCCGGTTGCGGCCTTCGTAGAGCGTGATGTCGAGGATCGTGCTTTGCGTAGCCGGGTCGTATGCGACGAACTGGAGGTCGGCGGGGGCCGTCCTGCCGTCGGGCAGGTCAATGCCGTTTCTCAGACGCGCGGCGGCGTCCCGATCCACGAACCCCCGCGCGCGGACGCGATAGGTCTTCGGAACGTGGTAGCGCGGGTGCGTCATCCGGTTGGCGAACTCGCCGTCGTTGGTCAAGAGCAGCAGGCCCGCGCTGTCGGCGTCCAGCCGCCCGACCGGATAGACGCGCGTGCCGACCTGCTCCACCAGTTCCAGCGCCGTCCTCTCCGCGTGCGGATCGCTGGCCGTGCTGACGACGCCGACGGGCTTGTTCAGCATAATGTAGACCGGCTTCGGAGGCGCGGCGGCGCGAATCGGCTCGCCGTCCACGCGAATCGCATCCTTCTCCGGGTCTACTTTCGTTCCCAACTCCGTGACGACGCGCCCATTGACCGTCACCCTACCGGAGGCGATCATCTCCTCGCAGGCTCTCCGCGAGGCGACTCCGGCGGCGGCGAGAACTTTTTGCAAGCGCGGCAAATCGTGTGCCATATCTTAAGGATACCAGACCCACCGCCAGAATCATAGTGGCAAGCGCGGTACTTTTCCAGGGGCCGCGTCCGGGCGTCATCATGATCGCCGGGTTCTGCGCGCTGGAGACCATCGCGACGAGCGGCGCTTGCAGCATCTCCCTGCCGTCGCGCAGGACTTCCAGGGAGCCGAGCGCCGCGCCCGCGACCACGGGAGCCGAGGCCGGGGACAACTCGATCCGCCGCTCGATCTGCGGCGTCTCGTCCCGGCGCAAAACGACCTGCACCTTCGCGCGCACGGTGACGGGAACGCTCGGCAGGACTCCCCCCTTGACCGGGCAGGTTCCGAGCCTGTCGCCCGCCTTCGCGATGACCTGGGGACGGAAATTGTTGAACCCGTACTTCATCAGGCGGGCCGTTTCCGTCACATAGTCGGGGCTTTTCAGCACGACCGAGATCAGCCGCCAGCCGTTCTGCGTAACCGAGCCGACGTAGCAGTGGCCTGCCGGGATCGTCCATCCCGTCTTGATGCCGTCGGCCCCCGCGAACTTGCCCAGGAACCGCGAGTGGTTCTTGAGCATCAGGTCTGCTTTATTCTTCGAGCGCGTGATCCGGTATTTTTTGGTACGTACCACCTCGCTGAAGCGCGGATCGGCGATGGCGGCGCGGGCGATGGTCGCCAGGTCGCGAGCCGTCGTATAGTGGTCGGGCGCATTCAGGCCGTGCGGGTTGGCAAAGTGGGTATGGAACGCGCCGAGTTCCTGGGCGCGGGCGTTCATCTTCTCGACAAAAGCGGCTTCGCTTCCGGCGATATGTTCGGCGGCGGCAACGCAGGCGTCGTTGGCCGAGCGCATCAGGATGGCGTGCAGCATATCGCGCCCGCTGATCTTCTCGCCCGGCTTGAGGTGCAGGGAACTCCCGCCGGTCTCGCAGGCATATTTGCTGGCCGTAATGATGTCGTCGTCCTTGACGTTCTCGCAGAAGAGCAGCCCTGTCATCACCTTGGTCGTGCTTGCCATCGGGCGCTCCACGTCGGCGTTGCGCTCATACAACACCTGTCCGCTGACCGCATCCACGAGAATGGCGCTGGCCGCTTTGATGTCGGGCAGCTTGGGCGGCGTCGGTTGCGGCAGCGCGGGGTGCGCCGTCACAGGCGAGGTCGCCTCCTGCGGGGCGGGTGTCGGGGTCGGCTGGGGCGGCGCGACAGGCGCGGGCGTCTGCGCAGTCGGCGGAGCCGTCTCCGGCAGCTGCGGGGCCGGGGCGTTGGGCGCGGAGAGCGAATAGACGGCCAGGCCGATGCCGGACAGGGTCAGGACGCCGGTGAGCCAGCCTGCAAAGAGACGCCGCCGGGGAGACCGCGCGCGATGGGAGCGGGGCGAGGGTGCGATGACAGCCAACCTCCTTACGGATAGTTACAGCGCCGGTCGGCGCTGCCGAAGGCTTGGGGAGCCAGCCTGCCTCTCATTTTAGCAGCTTTCGCGTGAATTGACAACCAATTGCAGTGAGGAAGCGTTATTTTTGTCCGAATTGCGCTCTGCACGCACCTTGATTTACACTACTTCCAGCGCAGATCGTCTCATCGAACCGGCATAAATTTGTAAAAAAATCTGAACTTCGGACAGGAGAACTGCCGGAATTTGAGGTATACTAGAGTATAGGTAACGCCTCAATAACGTGACGTCCGGTCTTCGGGCCGGGCGCGAATGGAAACAGACAAACGCACCAAGCGGAAAGGAACGATGGATTTTGGCACAAGTGGTCGTTAAGCCCGGTGAAAGCATTGATGCGGCCCTGCGACGCTTCAAGAAGCAGACGATGGAGAGCGGCATCCTCAAGGAGGCCCGCGCCCATGAGCATTACGAGAAGCCGAGCGACAAGCGCCGCCGGGAACAGGCCGCGCGTCTGCGGAAGATTCTAAATGCGAAGCGGAAGGCAGAGAGCAAAGAGGGCCGGTAAGCGTCAGGCCCGAAGCCCCGCTACAAGGCGTGAGAACTGTCACCAGAGTAAAAGCGTCGGAGCAGGCAGCGATTTGCCTGCTCCGATGTCTTTGGTTGGCCGGGTACTGAAAGTACCCGTCTGGAGGGCCTGCGGCCAACCGTCCTTCGGACGGACAATGCAGTGCGCGTCCGCGAGGACGCTCGGCGCGCAGCGCCACCGAGACGGGTACTTTCAGTACCCGGAAACGCTTCAGGGCCGCTGGCGGCTTATCTCCACGCCGACGGAGGCGACGATGGCATTCATCGGGGGACACATCTTCTGGACGCGCAGACAGAGCGCCTGCACTGCCGGGAACTCCGCGAAGATCATATCGGCCAGGCGGCCCGCCAGCGCCTCCAGCAGCCGGAACTGCTCCTCCGTCCCGACCTGTACGATCCGCTTGGCGACCTTCGAGTAGCTGACCGTATCGCTGAGGCGGTCGGACGCGGCGGCGGGGCGCGTATCCACCGACAGGCGCGCATCTACCAGGTAGCGATGCCCGACGGTCTGCTCCTGGTCGGACGCGCCGTGATAGGCGTAGAATTCCAGCCCGTTAATTAAAATGCTGTCTGCGTCTTCCATATTGCGGAACGAAAGATTTCTCGAAACGCGCTGTGCATTGTATCCGTACACTATTGTACCAGAGAGACCTCCTCTTTTCGCCCTTCCTTTACGCATAGAGACCTGTGGAGCGTGCTGCGGTGCAATCGCATCAACAAGAGAGCCGTGAACTGCAAGCGACCGTGCCGGAGAGAGCGGAAACCGTTCAGGAAACGGAAACCGCGTAACCATTGTCGGCTCAGTCCACTCGCTGGCAGCCGTTGACTTTCGAGAGGAAAAATGGGCATAATAGCCCATCGAAGCCTGCCGCAAAACCCGTTCCCGGCTCGCAGTTTGGAGACTCTGAAGCATGGCGGCTCCGCACCCGCACCGCGTCCTGAAAGACCGGCGCACCAAAAATCTGACCAAGCGGCTGCGGCCCGGCGACATCGCGCTGATCCATCACGCCGATCTCGACACGATGGCCGCCCGCGCGCTTGTGGACTGCAAAGTGGCCGCCGTCGTCAATGCCGCGCCGAGCATCACGGGCCGCTACCCCAATCGCGGCCCGGACGCGCTGCTGCGGGCAGGCATCCCGCTGCTGGACAACGTCGGGGAAGAGGGTTTCGACGCGGCCCCGGATGGACGCGCTGCCGTGCTGGAAGGAAACTCGCTGCGCTTTCTCGACGGCGGCTGTCTGCAAGGCACGCTGCTCACCGAAGAGAGCGTCGCGGCGCTGCAAGAGGCGGCACGCGCCAACCTGAGCGCCGAACTCGACCGCTTCGCCCGCAACACGCTCGACTATCTCGGCAAAGAGAAAGCCCTGCTCTTCGACGCCGTTGACGTGCCGCCCCTGAAGACGAAGTTTGCCGACAAGCACGTTCTCATCGTCGTGCGCGGCGAAGGCTATAAAGAAGACCTGGCGATGCTGCGCGACTATCTGCGCGACGTGAACCCGGTCCTGCTGGCCGTAGACGGCGGCGCGGACGCCCTGCTGGAAGCCCGGCTCAAACCGGACGTGATTCTGGGCGACATGGACAGCGTCAGCGATGCCGCGCTCCGGTGCGGCGCGGAACTGATCGTACACGGCTACGGCAAAGACGACAAACGCGGCGCGCCCGGCCTGGAACGCACGCGGCAACTCGGCCTGCACGCGACCGTCTTTCACTCGCCGGGAACCAGCGAAGACGTCGCGATGCTGCTGGCCGACGAGTTGGGCGCGAAACTGATCGTCGCGGTCGGGACGCATTTCTCGCTGGTGGATTTCCTGGACAAAGG